>URYH01000013.1 GCA_900552105.1 uncultured Eubacteriales bacterium
TATCAAAAAGTTCAATTCCATTGCGTTTTATGAACGACAAAAGTTTGAGTTGATTCAACCCAACAACTTTTATTTCAACCCTTGACTCCCCATGTTTCAAATTTTGTTCACTCCAAAAATTTTTCCACGAATCAAAACAATTTTGTCTTCAAGTTCAACCACCTCAAGATTTTCGCCACCAACTCGAATTTTTGTTTTCTTTATTCTTATGTCAATTTCACTGTCTGTGATTGACAAAACATCAACAACTCCCTCAATATAGAGCGAGCAAAAATCAATCATGACAAGTTGACAAAAAGGGCTCAAATCGCTGACCCCAAGTTTTTGTTTTATTTCAGAAAAAAAATTAAACCTCGTCATAGTGTAATCTATGCGGGTTTAACCAATTTAGACTAGTTTTGTTCGTTTAGTTTGAGAAGCACTTTTGCTGTTGCAAGAGCGTCATTGAGTGCCCTGTGTGCCCCAATAAGCACGATGCCCAAGTTCTTGACCACTGTTGAAAGTTTATAGTTTGAAGAAGCCATTTTTGACCTCGCAAGAAGAATGACATCAGTTGTTTGATTATCAAACTCAATTCCAAGTTTTCTTGATTGAACTGCAAGAATCTTGTCATCAAAGCTTGCACTGTTATAGCCGCCCAAAATACAACCCTTGCAAAAGTCATAAAACGCAGGCAGAACAATTTTGATTGATGGAGATGAGGCAACCATGTCATTTGATATGTTTGTCACTTGTGTGATTATATCAGGAATTGAGTTTTGAGGTTTTATCAGAGTTTGGAAAACATCAACAATTTCGCCACCCTTAATTTTGACCGCTCCAATTTCAATTATTTCACAAGTGTTCGTGTCAAGTCCCGTTGTTTCAAAGTCGTAAACAACAAATTCATTATCCATAATGTAAGATGAATAAGTTGGTTTTTTGTCAAAAATGTTTGCCTGATGTTTTTCAACATATGGTCGAACAAACTCAAATTCTTGCTCCTGAGCTTCAAAAGAAAAATCAGGATCAAACTCATCATATTCGTCAATATCACCCATATCATCATTCTTGCTTATTGATTCCACTTTTTCATTGCAAAGCCCGAGCGAACGAACATAGCAAGTGAAATTATTATTGAACTTTTGCACATCTCCAATAATAATAACTCTTGCATCATCTCCAAGTTTATCCATTTTTTTCTCATTGGTTAAACTGGAAAAATATGTGCAATTTATTCTTCCACTTGAATCAGTCAAAGTGAATGTGTAGTAAGAACTCTCTTTCGCATTCTCACCTTTTGCTTTTTCTTTTTTCTTTATGTAGTGTTTCTTTTGAAAATTGGAAATAACACCCGAAAGAATAACACTCAATTTTTCGCCACTAATGTTTTTGATAAATTCAGGTTTTGGTGTGATTTCTTGACCAAACATCATAAACACATCGCCAACTTCATATCTTTTTGTGACAACTCGATTTTGCATATACATTCGAGGTGCAAGCCTCTCCCTTTTCTCCAAAACACTTGTATCAATCACTTTGTTTTCACACACAACAATTTTGACGGCAAATTTTGCGATAAATTCCTTTGAAAGTGCAGTTTCCAAAAACTTGTCCGCACCTCTATCTTCAAGGCTTGTGGCAACAAGATTTGGAGCAGAAATGAAAATATGGATAACATCATCTTTTTGAACAGCAATATCACTTTCACATATTTCGCCAACGCTTGACTTGAAAGCACTTTGCAAAATTTTGAGCGTTTCTTTTGCAATCAAATCTTCATCCAAAAAACTTTTGCGGAATTTGAGCTTGAGAGAAGAAAATAGTTCAAGTTTTTTAGCAAAAAAATTTTGTAATTCTTCACGCTTTTCGTCGGTTACTTCTTTAGCTTTTTCATCAAACAAAAAAGTTATCGTTGTCAGATTCTCACTTTTTGAAAAAACAACGGAATAGACTTGCAAAAAATTATATTTATCACCAAATTCTTTTCTTAATTCTTCTGTATAAAACATATCTCACACCACAAAATGTATTATATCAACCACAACAACAAAGGCCAACAGAACAAAAAGCCCAATGGTATGAATCATATTTTCAACTTTTCTGTTGATTGGCTTTTTGCGTATCCATTCAATTGTCGTAAACAAAATATGAGCCCCGTCAAGTGCTGGGAATGGAAGCAAGTTAAACATTGCAAGATTGGCGGCAATCAGCGGAAGGAAAATAAATAGATTTGCAATATTTGCTGACGTTGCCTCTGCCATAACCGAAATGGTCGTAATTGTTCCACCAAGCGCTGTTATTGGGATTTGGAATGTGATGAGCATCCACAAACTTTTCAGCATCAGCCACGCAAATCCAACCGCCATTGGAACAGCACGAAGAAGTGCCTTTCCAAAACTATATCGATATGTCGACACGGTTTGAATTCCAATTGCACGAGTTGTTGAACCATCAGCATTTGTTGTGTCATAAAAACGGCAATATTCTTTGCGAATTTCTCCATTTCTCTCGATTGTTAGTGTCACACCTTCTTCATTTTTGTGCTTTGCAACAAGTTCTTGCATTGTGCCGGAAAAAGCAAAGTCAACTTTTTCATCATTTACCTCCCAAATGATGTCGCCTTTTTGCAAATTTGTGTTGATTGAGTCTGGCGAAAGCATGTCAACAACTTTGATGTCATATCCAAATGAAACCAGCAAAATAAATGAGAAGATTATTGCTGACAAAAAGTTGAAAAACGCACCCATAAAAAGAACGATAATTCTTTTCCATGGCTTTTGATTGACGAATGCCTCGGGGTCGGAATCGTCTTTTTCTGTCCCCTCACCTTTGAAAGCACAATATCCGCCAAGTGGAAAAATACGAAGTGAAATTTTTTCACCACGTTTGTTGGTTTTTGAAAAAATCGCATTGCCAAATCCAACTGAAAACTCTTCAATCTTGAATTTCAAAATACGTCCAGCAGTATAATGCCCAAGTTCATGAATGAGAACCATCAACAAAAGAACAAGAACTGCCAAAACAATATACAGCACTGAACTCAATATATTCCCGCCAAGCATTGAAAAACAATTTATCATTCTTTTATTTTATGTCCTATTTACTAAATTAATAATACAAAGAAGAAGAAAAATACAAATGGTGCATTAAATGTGTGACTATCAAGTCTATCAAGAACGCCACCATGTCCAGGGATAAAGTTGCTGCTGTCTTTCACCATTGCACGACGTTTTAGGAATGACTCAAACAAATCGCCAGCAGTTGAAACCAATGAGCCAAAAAAGCCAATCATTGCAAAGTGAACAAGACCAATTTCACAAGCATCAAATGCAGTTTTGATATCTCCAAATGATGTCAAGACAAAGAACAAAGCAACCATGACAAGTGTTGTCATAATCACCCCACTCACAAAACCAGAAATAGTTTTGTTTGGGCTTGTTTTTGGACAAAGTTTTGGTCCTTTTAGGAGCATTCCAAAAAGCATTGCAAAAGTATCAGAAATAATTGGAACAAGGAAAGCAACAACCAAAGCAATAAATGAAACATCAACACCGCCAAATTTGTCAATTCCTGTCAAGAAATAACCCATGTCGCCAAGGTGGTTTGTCAGAACCAAAAACATCAGCAAAATTGCAGGATAGAAAAAAGTTATCATTGAATAGATTGATTTTCTGAGTGCAAAATTTGCATATGGTATTTGCAATCTACGAATACGCAAATCTGTTGCCAACCACTTTTTGAAAATGAGCGAAACAACAAATGTCAAAATTGTGACACCAACGGCACATATGACCATGCTTGCAAAAACAATAATTACGTTGATTTGTGTGAGAATGAGTGCCAAACAAACTGAATATAAGACAATTGGAAACAATCCTGCCAAAACAGAGAAATTATAGAGTCCCATTTTGAGCAACATATTTGACATTTCGTATCCTGCAAGAATCATAATGACCCCAATGCCAACATCAAAGACATATGGTGTCCAAATTTTTGACACGAACATCAAAATCAAAATTGCAATCATTCCAAGTGCTGATATCAGTCGTTTTTTCATTTTTTCTCCTATACTTTGCCAAATCTTCTATGTCTTTTGCTATAAACTTTCAAACATTTTTTGAGCCAACGCTCTGAAAATGATGGCCAAAAAACTTTTGGGAAATAGAGTTCGCTATAAGCACTCTGCAAAAGCATAAAGTTTGACAGCCTTTGCTCCCCGCTTGTTCTAACAATAAGGTCTGGGTCTGGCATATCTTTTGTCCAAAGATATGTTCTTAGTGTATTATAATCAATTTTATCTATATTGTCATGAATTATCAAGTTAATTGCCCTAACAATTTCATCTCTTGAACCATAATTTAACATTATATTGACACAGATTTTATCAAAATTCTTTGTCGCATATTCAAGTTTTGCCATTTTTTCTCTTAATAAGTCATCAAATTTATCGCGCTCACCCAAGAAACTAACTCTAACACCTTTATTGATGCAATCTTGAGTGTGTTCGTCAATAAAATTTTCAAGAAGTTTGAAAATTCCGTCAACCTCGTATTTATCTCTTTTCCAATTTTCGGTGGAAAAACAATAAAGCGAAACATATTTAATCTCATACTTCAAACATGCATCAATCGTTCTTCGAACCGCCTCAACACCCATTTTATGTCCATACAAGCGTTCTTTTCCGCGTTTTTTTGCCCACCTGCCATTGCCGTCAAGAATAAATCCAATGTGTTTGACACCAAAATTTTCAACCTTCATTTTTGCCCTCCAAATCAAAAATAAATTCTCCATAGTATATTCGGGCAAGGCCTTTTGATATAACAACATTGGTGACAAGTTTTTTGTCACCAACCACATTAAAATTATTGTCAACAAGTTCCACTTCAAACCCAAGATTTTTCAATTCATTTTCAACTTGGTCGAGTGGCAACAAAATATACTTATTTGTGTCAATCAAATTTGTGTGACCTCATTTTCTTTGTCTTGGCAAATTTTGTCGAGACGTGCGATTGCAGCATCAATATATTTTTGAACATCTTTTTCGAGTGTTGCATACTCGTCTTCAGAAAGTTCTCCGTCTTTTTTCATGTCTTTGAACATGTCAAGACAATCGCGTCTGTGATTTCTCATTGTAACTTTTGATTCTTCGCACATTTTTCTGACATCACGAACAATTTCGCGTCTTTTTTCTTCTGTCATCATTGGGAAAATCAAACGAATGACTTTTCCGTCATCACTTGGCATGATTCCGAGGTCCGCTTGAGCAATCGCCTTTGACACGTTTTGGAGTTGACTTTGATCCCAAACATTAATCATCAAAACTCTTGCTTCTGGAACAGAAATGTTGCCCATTTGATAAATTGGAGTTGGCACTCCGTAATAATCAACCATAACTTTGTCCAAAAAGTGTGGGTTTGCTCTTCCCGCTCTCACAGTCGCATATTCTCCAACCAAATATTTTTCAACCTTTTCAAGGTCGCTCTTATAGGAATCAATAATGTCCTTAACCATTGTTTCGTCTTGCATAAATAATCTCCTTTTAGATATATTACCCAAAATCAAAGAGCTTGGCAACTAAAATAAAGCATTCCCGAAGGAATGCTTTTAATATTTTCTGTTAAGAATGTCTGACATCATGAGTGCTTTCATATCCGGTGGAAGATCAGCAAATCTTTTTGCAAACGACACATTTTCTTTGCCATAATCAAAATCCGAAATCATTTCATCATAATCATCGTCATCACCGTGAATTGTTGGTTTTTCACTCATAAGTGAATGACTGCCAATCGAAATTCTCTGTTGCATCATATCACGAAATGAGCCGTCTGGTCCTTCTGGTGCAACTTCGTCTTCTGGGTCGTTATCCATAAAATAATCAGATGCTCTTTCAATCATATCATACTGATAGTCCATGTCATCAAGGTCGTCAAGTTTTGATGTTTGTGGCAAGTCTTCTTCGGGTGTCAAAACTTGTTCTACATCTTCATAATCTTTTACGATTGGGTCGGAAAAGTCATTTACTTCAACTTTACCTTCGTCAACATATGTGTCTGGGTCAACATCAACTTTTTGTTTGACAGGTTTTTCTCTTTTTTTAAAGATTTTTTTTCTATTGTAATAAATAACCAAAAAGAGGAATATCACAACCACGGCAATTCCCATATAGACAAAAACCATATTGATTTCCTCCTTTTATTTTATTTTTTAATAGTCTGACTTCTTTTTGTTTGAGTCACCAGAAGCAAGAGCATTTCTCATTGCAGTATCAGAAATCAAGTTTTGCATACGATAGTAGTCCATAACACCAATCTTGCCTTCTTTGATTGCATTTGCCATTGCTTTTGGAACTTCGGCTTCAGCAGCAATATACATTGCTCTCATTTCTTCTTTTCTTGCTCTCATTTCTTGTTCATTTGCTTCAGCCATTGCTCTTCGCTCTTCCGCTTTTGCTTGAGACATAATTTTTTCAGCGTCCGCTTCGTCCATTGCAAGTTTTGCACCAACGTTGTTTCCAACATCAATGTCAGCAATATCAATTGAAAGAATTTCGTAAGCAGTTCCAACGTCAAGTCCTTTGCTGAGAACTGTTTTTGAAATCAAATCTGGATTTTCAAGAACAACCTCATAAACCTCGGCAGAACCAACTGTTGTAACAATACCTTCACCAACTCTGGCAATAATTGTTTCCTCTCCCGCTCCACCAACAATTCTTTGAATGTTCGCTTTCACGGTCACTCTTGCTTTAACTTTTAGTTCAATTCCATCTTTTGCGATTGCTGCAATTGTGCCAGTTTCAATAACTTTTGGGGTGACGGAATCTTTAACCGCGCCCAACACATCACGACCCGCAAGATCAATCGCCTTTGCTGAATCAATCGACAATGCAATTTTCGCACTATGTGCCGAAATCAAGGCATCAACGACTTTTTCAACATTTCCGCCCGCCATATCATGAGTTTCAAGTTCAACAATATCAACTGTAAGTCCGGCTTTTTTTGCCTTGATATATGCATCAACAATTTGTTTTACGTTAATTTTTCTGAGTTTCATTCCAATCAAACGTCCCATTGAAATATGAGAACCCGAAACCAAAGCAATAAACCAAATTTTCACAGGCAAAATAACAAGAATGATTGCAAAAGCAAGAACCAAAACGCCAAGCACAACCAACATAACAATTTGCCAAGTTGCCATTCCCAATAAATTCAAATTCATATCTTCCTCCTATTCATTAACCACATCGACAATAACTTCATTATCAGACACTTCAACAACCTTTACGATTGTGCCAACATCAACAAATCCGCTTTTTGCCACAACATCAATTTCGTCTTCGCCAATTTTGATTCTTCCAGCGGGTTTGCAAGGCGTGACAACAGTTCCAAACTTATCAACATATTTTGCATTTGACATCATGCCCGACAAGTCATAATCAACTGGCAAGTTCGTTTTTGTGTCAAAAATTGGAGTTTTTCCAAGTCTGCCCTTCTTTGCAGATCGCACAAAAACTTTGAAAATCAAAACAAGACCAATAATGAGTCCAAGCACGAGCACAATAACCCAATAGAATTCATTAATTCCAAGCGTAAAATAAATAGTTCCGCCAACAAGCATCAAAATTCCCAAGACTCCACAAACTCCAAATCCCGGAATAATTGCCTCAGCAAAACACAAAATCAATCCAATCGACAAGAGCACTGGAACAATGATTGCCATATATGGAAGATTTTGAATGATTGCAGTTAAAAACATAAACCCCTCCGTTGCTTATAATATATCATATAATTTTTTATTTGTGAATAGGTTAATTTATTTTTTATAAAAAAATTTTCAACGGATAAAATGCTATTAAATTAATTTGTTAAAAAATTTAATATTTGTTAAAATTATTTCTTGTAAAGGAGAATAACTATGAAAAATTGTGGTGAATGCAAAATATGCAACGCAAAAGGTTTTGGACCTTCCCCAATTCCGGAAGAAGGCAATTACATCTCGAGCAAAAACATCAAAGATATCAGCGGATTTAGCCATGGCTGTGGCACTTGCGCTCCTCAACAAGGTGCGTGCAAACTAACAATCAATGTCAAAGACGGAATAATCAAAGAAGCACTTGTTGAAACAATTGGTTGCAGTGGAATGACGCATTCTGCAGCAATGGCAAGCGAGATTTTGCCAGGAAAAACACTTCTTGAAGCACTAAACACCGACCTTGTTTGCGACGCAATCAATGACGCAATGCAGAAAGTTTTTTTGCAACTCGTATATGGCAGAAGTCAATCCGCTTTTTCTGATGGAGGACTTGAAGTTGGCGCAGGACTTGAAGACCTTGGCAAACATAAATGCAGTCAAGTCGCCACATGCTATTCAACTCAAGACGGCGGTCCACGCTATCTCAATCTTGCCGAAGGTTATATCACCCGCCTTTCACTTGACAAAAATGGTGAAATCATTGGATACGAATATGTCAATATGGGCAATTTCATGACACTTGTTTCAAATGGCGAAGACACAAAGACTGCACTTGTTCGTAGCACAAAAAAATATGGAAGATTTGACGAAGGTGTATGCTTTGTCAACCCAAGAAAGGAGTGAGATATGAAAATTGTAAATTATGGACAACGTTCAAATTCGATTGAAAGTTTTTTGAAAAAATATGGAATTAAAAGCATTCTTGAAGCAAAAGAATTTTGTTTAAGCCATGGTGTTGACTGTGAAAAAATTGTCCGTGGCATTCAACCAATCGCTTTTGATGACGCAGTTGACGCATACACCTTGGGTGCTTGTGCTTCAATAAAACAAGGCATAAAAAACGCAAAAGATGTTTGTTTGATGTTGGGCGAAGCACTGCAAGCATTTTGCATTCCTGGGAGTGTTGCTGACACGCGCGAAATTGGACTTGGTCACGGAAGACTTGGAGCAATGCTACTTGACGAAAACACAAAATGTTTTTGCTTTCTCGCTGGTCACGAAAGTTTTGCCGCAGCAGAAGGTGCGATTGGAATTGCAAAAACCGCAAACCGCGTTCGTTCCACCCCACTCAAAGTCATTCTCAACGGACTTGGAAAAGATGCAGCATACATCATTGCAAGAATCAATGGTTTCACTTTTGTTGACACGGAATACAACCAAAAAACAAGAGAACTCAAAATAAGAAAAGAAATTTCTTTCTCATCAGACGAAAAAGGACAAGTTAAGATTTATGGTGCGTTTGATGTCAACGAAGGTGTTGCAATCATGCAACATGAAAAAGTTGATGTTTCAATCACAGGAAATTCAACCAATCCAGTTCGTTTCCAACATCCTGTTGCCGGAACATACAAAAAATGGTGCAACGAAAATGGCAAAAAATATTTTTCTGTTGCATCGGGTGGAGGAACTGGAAGAACTCTACACCCTGATAATGTCGGAGCGGGTCCGGCAAGTTATGGACTTACTGACACAATGGGAAGAATGCACTGCGATGTTCAGTTCGCTGGCTCATCGTCTGTTCCTGCCCATGTTGAAATGATGGGATTTATTGGCATGGGCAACAACCCAATTGTTGGAGCAACCGTCGCAGTTGCTGTTGCATGCGCCCAAGCAACAGAGGAGAATAAATGAAACTTGTCATTCAAAGAGTCAACAAAGCAAAACTTTCCGTCGACAACAAAATAATTAGCGAAATTGGACTCGGTTATTTGATTTTGGTTGGAATTGAACCAACTGATGACGAAAAGTTGATAAAATATTATGCTGAAAAAGTTTCGAAATTACGAATTTTTCGAGATGCGAACGGAAAAACCAATCTTTCAATAAAAGATGTCGGTGGCGAAATATTGGCAGTTTCAAACTTCACGCTTCTTGCTGAAACAAAGCGCACCAACAGACCAAGTTTTTCACATGCCGCCCCACCCGACCAAGCACTTGCACTCTACAATATGTTTTGTGAAGAACTCAACACATTTGTTTCAACAAAGCGCGGAATATTTGGCGAACATATGCACATTGAAACAAATCTTGACGGTCCAGTGACAATTGTTATAGACACAAAAAATCCATGAGTCACCTCATGGATTTTTTTAGCGTTGCAGTTCGCAAGATTGAGACTGATAATGTTGCGTCAATTTTTGTTGAAGCCTTTTGAGATTATTCACTTGATAGTGTTTGTTTGTAATTTCCTTGATTGGCCATGCATTGAACTCAATCATTGCAGATGGATTAATAATTGCTCCCAAGTAAAAATACCTTATTGCTTTTTTTGGAAATCTATATGAAGATGTCCCCCACTGCAAAAAACCAAACACTCTTGCTTTGCGCCCACGTTTTGTTATTTCAATATGGTCCCAAAGTTTGACAACCTGTTTGGTATCATCGTTCGGATTGGCAACAAACTCATTGCCATCAAGGTCATAAAGCTTTTTTGTTTCTCTATCACGATACAAAAAAGAAATCGTTTTTGATTTTTTATCTTGAATAAAAAACATATTATTGGCATGAATTTTGCTCATGGTCACCTCGCAAATATATTATCACAAAATTTGTTTATGTCAACAACAAAAAATCTTGGTCGCCCAAGATTTTGTTTTTTAATTAATTAGTCGTTTTCAACAACTGAAACAATTTTTTTGTCTCCGCTTTTTGAGAACTTAACTGCGCCATCAACCAACGCAAAACAAGTGTAATCTTTTCCAAGTCCAACATTTTTTCCAGGATAAACTTTTGTTCCACGTTGACGAATGATGATTGAACCAGCAAGAACTTGTTGTCCGTCTGCTGCTTTCACACCCAAACGTTTCGAATTTGAATCTCTGCCGTTTTTGGTGCTTCCGCCACCTTTCTTATGAGCGAAGAGTTGAATATTAAAAAATTTCATAATCATCCTCCAACTTTATATACTTTTTGTAGGCACGTTGAATTTCTTTGAGTCCCAAGAGCATGGTTTCAAACAAAACTTGTGATTCTTCAACTTTTTTGAAATCAGTTGTTTTGAGAGCAACCTTCAAATATCCCCTTTTGTCATCACGCTTGATGTCAATATCTTGCTTTTGAACTTTTTGGAGTCCCAAAACACAAGTGAGCGAAAGTGTTGAAATTGCCGAACAAACAATGTCGCTTCCTTCAACATCATAACCTGTGTGACCAGAACATTCAAAGCCAATAATACTTTTGTTTTGCCTAAAAATTTTGATATGCGTCATATTACTTTACCGATGTGATTTTTACTTTTGTAAATGGTTGTCTATGACCTTGTTTTTTGCGTTCGTTTTTCTTTGGTTTATATTTGAAAACAACGATTTTGTCGCCTTTTCCGTGAGCCAAAACTTCAGCTTCAACACTGTGGTCTGAAACTAATGGATTTCCAGCAACAACTTTGTCATTATCACAGAAGAGCAAAACGTCAAAATTTACTTTGTCGCCAACGTTTCTTTCAATCTTTTCGATTTCGATAACATCGCCTTCTGAAACTTTATATTGTTTTCCACCGGTCTGAATGATAGCAAACATAATACTACCTCCTTCCTTCAATACTCGCTATTATGGTGTTTTGGGATTCGTTTTGTTATCAAAACTCAATCCATGCAAAAACTTTGTCCAACCATTTTTATGCGGCCGAGACTTAATATAACAAAAAGCAATTTTTTTGTCAATAAATATTATTAAATAAATTTATTTATCTTTTTGAATATGATTAATGTAGGAAAGAGCAACTGTGTCAAACTTGTTTTTCGAATATACTTTGTTAAAAAGTGCGAGAGATTGAGGATATTTTTTGTCATCAAACAACCTCACCGCCTCTTCAAATTGGTCTTTATAAAGATTGAGATTATATCTTTGGTCCTGGTCATAGGTGTCCAAAAGTTCAAACATTGCAAAGCGTTTTTCGCCATTGAAAGAGAGCAAACCAATATAGCGATAAGAATACGCCTTGTCGTTTTTGATTGCATTGAGTGTGCGCTTTGAAAAAATAACTTTTGTGCCATAAAGTTTGTTGACTTCTTGCATTTTTGATGTGTAGTTGACATTATCAGAAATAATTGTTGGAGATTTTCTTTGCTCATCACCCACCACACCAAACACAACTTCGCCCGTATGAAGACCAATTCCAATATCAATATTAAACGGTTTTTTTTCGAGTGCGTTTTTTATATTTACTTCACGCACAATTTCTTTTGCACAAAGCATTGCATTATTTGCGCTTGAAAAAACTGCAAGGACACCATCTCCGAGATATTTATCCACAAAGCCTTGATGCTTTCGAATGATTGGTGTGACAACTCCAAGATAGTCGTTAATAAATTTGAAATTATCTGTTAGTGACAATGTTTCGCTTTTGAGTGTTGAGTTTCTTATATCACAAAACATTGTTGTCACTTCTTTTGTGACACTACCACCAAGTTCCAATTCAGAAAAACTTCGTTTGCCGAGATACTTAATAAATTGTTTTGGCACAACTTTTTCATATTCATCACTTGCAATTTTAATCAACTTGTCTTTTTCGGCAAGTTTTTTATCAATTTGACTAAGTCCTGTTGCAATTTCAGAAAATTCTCGACTTCCCCCAACCTTATATTTAATTTTGTGTTCGCCTTTATTCATATCATAGATGATGCCGTTGATTTTCTTAATTGGTTTTGAAAGCACACGAAAAGATATTGCAAGAAAAGCAATATATAACACTGCCAAGACTGCAATCAAGACATACACAATTGTATAGTTTTGTCCAATCCCAGAAACTTGCCTAAAATTCACAACTGGAGCATAAGAAATTGAGTTGATGTTATAGAGAACAACAACCAAAAATGCAAAAACAGCAGTTGAAGAAATTGTTGAGAAAAAAAGTTTTCTTGGAAAAGAAAGTTTTTTCACAAATCTTATAAACAAAACAAAACCCGTAATCACCCAAAGCAAAAAGAATGTCAGAGCAATGATGCTTTGCCGATTAAACGTAAAAGCAACTCCACCACTTATGTTCACAATTGAAAGCAGTGCAGTAAAAAACACTCCCGCACCAACAAGAGCAATAACATTTATGATTAACAACACTTTTGTGCTTGTTTTCATAAATTTAATTTCTCCAATGCGAGAGTATTTATTCTTATTTTACACTTTTTTGCAAACCGCAACCCCGTCTTGAACATCTTGAATTTTAACCGTCACGATTTGGTTGTTTTGATAACCGCCGTCAATGATTTTGCATCGGATATAGTTTTCGGTGTATCCCCAAGCATATCCGCCGTCAAATGACTCAACGAGAAGTTGATGTTTTTGGTGACTTGATTTCTTTATATACTTGTTGTGAAGTTCTTGCGCCACTTTTTGCAAAATTTCAACGCGCCTTGCTTTTTCTGAATTTGGGATTTGGTCACGCATTCTGCTTGCGACAGTGCCTTCTCGTTTTGAATAGGGAAACACATGAACATTTGCAAATTGGACTTTTTTAACAAAATTCACTGTCTGCCAAAACATTTCTTCCGTCTCCCCTGGAAAACCAACAATAATATCTGTTGTTATTGCTGGATTTTTAAGCACTTTGCGAAGCATCTTAATGCGCTTGTAATAGTCTTCGGTTGTATAGTGTCGATTCATCTTTTTGAGAATACTGTCACACCCGCTTTGAAGCGACAAATGAAAGTGCGGACATAGATTTGTTATTCCTTTGAGACCTTTGATAAAATCCTTGTCAATAAGTGTATTCTCGATTGACCCAAGTCTAACGCGATATGTTTTGCTTTCAAGATTTTTTAGAAGTGTCAAAAGCGCACGCTTCCCGTCAATCTTATAGTCTGTTATATCAATTCCAGTGATAACAATCTCTTTTGCGTGCTCGGACAGAGTTTGAACTTCATTCATAATTTCAACAATATTTCTCGACCTGCTTCTTCCGCGAAGATATGGGATTATGCAGTATGAGCAAAAGTTGTTGCACCCGTCTTGAATTTTCACATATGCACGAGTGTGGCTTGGTTCTGGAAAATAGCATTCATCATAGTTTTCGTCAAGCGGTGCAATTTTGACATCGGTTTGGTCGAGTTCGTCAATAAGCGCAAGTTTGTTCTTGACGCCACGCACCAAGGTCACGCCTTCAAGGTTTTTGAATTGCTCGGAATTTTTTTGACTTGCACAGCCCGTTATGATTATTTTTGCGTTTGGGTTCAATTTTCTGCATTTTGAAACCATCTGCCTGCTTTTGCGTTCTGCTTCATTTGTGACGGCACAAGTATTGATAATGTATATATCTGCTGGTTCAAAGTTGTCACAAACCTCATGCCCCATATTTTTTAGGGCAAGTCGGAGCGAGTCACTTTCGTATGAATTAACTTTGCAACCAAGTGTTATTATTGCGATTTTCATAACCGAAATATTAACACATATCGTCAATTTTCGCAATTACAATGTCAAAAATTAATAAAAATTGCATAAAAAAAGACCAAATTTTGAAGTTTGATGAAAATTTGCTTCAAATTTGGTCAAATTTTAATCCATTTCGCCAAGGAGCATCATGACGCAGCCAGCGGTCACAATCGCCGCAGTTTCAGCTCGAAGAATGCGTTTTCCGAGTGTGATTGATTTCACACCCGCATTTTGCAATTTTTCTATCTCGTTTGGAGAAAATCCTCCTTCACTGCCAACAATGATTGCAACACTTCCCAAAAATCCTTCAAAAAGTGTTCGAAGAGGTCGGCTTGTTTCATGCTCATTGCAAAATACAACCATATCATATTTTTTAATTTCTTCAAGCATTGCCGAAAACTTCATTGGCGAAGACACTTCCATTGGGACTGTCCTTCGACATTGCTTGCAAGCCTCAGTTGCAATTTTGTTGTATCTTGGAGTTTTGTCGGCTTGGCATTTCGCGATTGAAAAATCGCTGTCAAACGGAACAAGTCGCTTGATTCCAAGTTCACTGAGTTTTTGAATGATGAGGTCGAATTTATCACCTTTCACGCACGCCTGAAAAACGGCGACATTTGCTTCTGCATCGGTCGAAACTAGTCTTTCGCTCACAACTTCGCAAATTGCGCGTCCAGACGAAATTTCGGCAATTCTGCACTCATATTCTTTTGAATCGCCACATATTGCCAAAAATGAATCGCCCTCTTTCATTCTCAAAACTTTGGCCATATGCAAAAATTGGTCGCCCGAAACCACCAATTTTTGATTATCAATTTTATCAACAAAAAATCTTCTCATCACTTTCCTAATTTATCCAAAAAATTTGAGTAGCGAGGATAGTTTGATTTGTCATCGCTCTCTGCAATTTGTTTTAATAAATCTTTTGTGCGCTTGTCAAGATTTTTTGGTGCTTCGCCCTTAACAGTGACGATAAGGTCGCCATAACCTGTTGATTTAAGGACTTTGACACCCTTGTTTTTAATTCTATAAATTGTCCCAGATTGCGTGCATTCTTTGATGTCAATCGTATATTTTCCTTCAAGTGTTGGAACATCAACCTTGCCGCCAAGAATAAGACGAGCAAAAGGAAGATACAAGTCATAATAGAGGTCATATCCTTTTCTCACAAACAATTTGTGTGCAAGAACATTAACAACAATATGCAAATCTCCTGCAATTCCTTCGCGGGCTGGCGCGTTTCCCTCGCCTCGCATTGTGATTATCTGTCCGTTGTCAATTCCTGCTGGGATATTGACTGAAACAACTTTGTTGACTTTTTGATAACCTTTTCCGGAGCAAGTTGCACATTTTTCTTTAATAATTTTGCCAGTTCCATTGCATTTTTTGCAAATTCCCTGCGTTATTGTCCTGCCGAACATGGTGTTTTGTTGATATGTGACACGACCCGTTCCACCGCACTCAGGACAAACAGAATATTCAGTTCCGCCACGAGCACCTGTTCCTTTGCAATCACCACATTTCTCATACTTTGAGATTCTTATATCTTTTTTCACACCAAAGCATGCTTCTTCAAAAGTAAGGTTGATTTGAACATTGATGTCATCGCCTCTCTCCATTGTGTTGCCACCACGCGTTGAACCTCCACCAAATGCACCAAAAAGGTCGGAAAAAATATCCGAAAAGCCACCGCCACCACTTGACGAACTAAAATTAAATCCACCATTTTTGAAGAAATCAGAAAAATCAGCGCCACTGCCATCAGCCGTGCCAAACTGGTCATAGTTTTGTCTTTTCTTTTCATCTCCCAAAACTTCATACGCTTCGTTCACTTCTTTGAACTTGTCGGCAGCTTCGGGATTGTCTTTGTTCAGGTCTGGGTGATATTTTTTTGCAAGTTTTCGATAAGCACTTTTAATCTCGTCTTGACTTGCATTTTTTTCAACACCAAGAATTTGATAATAGTCTTTTTGTGCCATATAATTCCTTTTTATACGCATTTGTGATGCCCATAAAAATGGACATCACTCTGCATAATTGTTTTTGTTATTCGATGATAACGTCATCATCATTGCCGTTGTTTGAAGAAGCATTATTTGTTTCATTTGCACCAGCTTGTGCACCAGCATTTGCTGCTTGAGCACTTTGATAGAGTTTTGTGACAACTTCGTTTGATGCTTTTGAGAATTCGTCCATTGCTGCACGAAGCTTTTCAATGTCATCAGTTTCAATGTCTTTCTTTGCTTTTTCAATTGCCTCTTCAAGTTTTTTCTTGTCGTCTTCACTTATCTTGTCACCGCTTTCTTTAAGCATTTTTTCAACAGCATAAATTGTTTGGTCTGCTTGGTTTTTGGTGTCGATAACTTCACGACGTTTTTTGTCAGCTTCTGCATTTGCTTCAGCTTCTTTAACTGCTTTTTCAATATCGCTTTCACTGAGATTTGATGAAGCAGTGATTGTTATGCTTTGTTCTTTGTTTGTTCCAAGGTCTTTTGCGGAAACGTGAACAATTCCGTTTGCATCAATATCGAATGTGACTTCGATTTGAGGAACACCACGAGGTGCTGGTGGAATGTCGTTAAGTTGGAATCTGCCCAAAGTTTTGTTTTGTGCAGCAAATTCTCTCTCGCCTTGAAGGACATGAATGTCAACTCCTGGTTGGTTATCAGCGGCTGTTGAGAAGATTTGTGATTTCTTTGTTGGGATTGTTGTGTTTCTTTCAATCAACTTTGTGAAAACTCCGCCCAATGTCTCAATTCCAAGTGACAAAGGTGTGACATCAAGAAGAAGAACATCTTTGACTTCTCCGCCAAGAACACCTGCTTGAATTGCAGCACCAATTGCGACACATTCATCTGGGTTGATGCCTTTGAAAGGTTCTTTTCCTGTTTCTTTCTTAACTGCTTCAAATACAGCTGGAATTCTTGTTGAACCACCAACCATAACAACTTTTGAAATATCTGAATAGCCAAGTTTTGCATCACTCATTGCTCTCTTTACGCAAGCGATTGACTTTTCGACAAGGTCAGATGTCATCATGTCAAATTTTGCACGAGTGAGATCCATTTCAAGGTGTTTTGGTCCTGTTGCGTCTGCTGTGATGAATGGAAGTGAAATTGTTGTTTTTGTTGAAGCTGAAAGGTCGATTTTTGCTTTTTCTGCTGCTTCTTTGAGTCTTTGCATTGCAAGTTTGTCAGAAGACAAATCAATTCCATTTGATTTTTTGAATTCTTCAATCAACATATCAATAATTTTTTGATCGAAGTCATCTCCACCAAGGTGTGTGTCACCATTTGTTGAAAGAACTTCAAACACGCCATCACCAATTTCAAGAATTGAAACATCGAATGTTCCACCGCCAAGGTCATAAACTAAAATCTTTTGATTTGAATTTTCGCCCTTGTCAAGTCCATAAGCAAGAGATGCTGCTGTTGGTTCGTTGATAATTCTCAAAACTTCAAGGCCAGCAATTCTTCCTGCGTCTTTTGTTGCTTGACGTTGGCTGTCGTTGAAGTATGCTGGAACAGTGATAACTGCTTGACTTACTTTTCCACCAAGATAACTTTCTGCATCAGTTTTGAGTTTTGAAAGAATCATTGCTGAAATTTCTTGTGGAGTATATTCCTTTCCAGTTGCTGGGATTTTGACTTTGTGGTCTGTTCCCATTTCTCTTTTAATTGACGAAACTGTGTTTTCATGGTTTGAAACTGCTTGACGTTTTGCAACTTGACCAACCAAGATTTCGCCGTCTTTTGTGAATGCAACAACGCTTGGAGTTGTTCTGCTGCCCTCACTGTTTGCGATAACAACAGGTTTTCCTCCTTCCATAACTGCAACACATGAATTTGTTGTTCCCAAATCAATACCAATAATTTTACTCATAATTATATCCTCCTTATTTTTCAATCTTATTCACAACGACTTGTGCGTAGCGAATGATTTTGTTTTTTAATTTATAGCCAGATGTGACTTCCTCAATGACGATTCCGTCTTCCATCGAGTTATCGTTTAATGATGCGATTGCCATCGCGGTCTCCGGTGCAAAAGGTTTGCCTTTTAGTTCCATTCTTTCAACACCCATGTTTTTCATTGAGTTGTTTAGTGAATTAAGCACCATTTGAAGCCCCTCATTGCTCTTTTCGTCTGTCACCATTTTGAGGGCTTTTTCCAAAACATCAACAACCGGCAAGAAAATGTTGAGTGCTTCAACTTTTCCGTCTGTTCTGACGTTTTCCATTTGTTCTTGTGTTCTTTTTCTATAATTGTCAAAATCCGCTTGAATTTGACGAGCAAGTGCAAGATATTCGTCTGCAAGTTTCTTGTCTAGTTCGCTTCCGCCGCCCTCGCATCCACAGGTGCAATCTTTACCCTCATTGCAACCGCAGTCACATTCAGGACCACAATCACATTCATCGCCGCAACCGCGAGAATACTTTTCGTCCTCACAGCCACATGAACTTTTTTCTTCTTTGCAGCCGCAAGTGCATTTTTCTTCTTGCATCTCGGGTTCTTTTGTCTTTTTTTCTTTCATTTTAGTTCCCTCCATCAATATATTTGTCTTTTTCATTAACTTCATTGATAACAAGTTTGAGCGCCGCTGCAACTTCGGCATAATCCATTCGCTCTGGTCCCAAAACTCCAACTGTTGCAACTTGCTTGCCATCAAGAATGATTGGCGCTTTCACAACTGCATAACCACTCAACTTTTCGTGTTCATCAATATCAAGCGTAATTCCGTCTTGTTCTCCACTATCAACAACATCAATCAGTGCTTCTTCATCTTCAAGCAAGTTAAATATGTTTTTTGCTTGCTCAAGTGTGGAATCAACCAAAAGTTTTGCACTTCCTTCATGCCTGATGTCAACGCTTGCCACTTTTGAAATTTGTTTGAGTAGTTTTATGACATTTTCGACAACTCCAATAAAACTTGAAAGTTTGTTTTGAAGGTTTTTGTAATCTAGTGAAAAGTTTTCAACCATTTCCCCAATTGTTTTGCCACGATATGTTTTTGTTAGAAAATGCCCTGCATCTTGACAATCTTTCTGTGAAGCAGATGCCGAAAATGTGTTGTGAATGACACCACTTTTTGTCTTTAGAAGCATGAGCGCTTGTTTGTCAATGAGTGGCACAATGTTGATTTCGTCAATCACGAGTTTGTCATATCCATTTGTGACAATAACAGTCGGATAGTTCGTTGCTTGCGAAACAATTTGAGCAATTTGCGAAATTATTTCAGAAATGCTTGAGGATTTTTGTTCAAACACTTCGCGCACCCTTTCAAGTTCTTCCTCATCTGGTGCTGTTCCATCAAGAAGCCACGAAACATAATATTTGTATCCTTCTGTTGTTGGAACACGCCCACTCGATGTGTGGAGTTGTTTGAGGTAGCCCATTGCTTCAAGTGCGTTAAGTTCATTTCGGAGTGTTGCAGATGAAACTTCTTTGAGATGTTTTTGTTGCACTGCACCACTCGTTATTGGACAAGCATCAGAAATGTAGTCCTCGATTGCACGAATAAGAATTTTATGTTTTCTTTCGCTCAATTTTGTTTCCATCTCTGCCTCCTTTTTATTTTTTTGCTAGCACTCTCTTTTTTCGACTGCTAACACTATTATATGCATATTAAAAAAAAATGCAACACTTTTGTGTCACATTTTTAAAATTTTTTTAATTTTTTTTCAAAGTGTTTTTAACACCTCAATCATCTTGTCGACTTCACCCGTATTGTTGAAATGTGAGAATGAAATTCGCACGCAACCATTTTCGAGCGTTCCAAGACTACGATGTTTCAAGGGCGCACAATGAAGTCCCGCGCGCACGCAAATCCCGTTTTGATTGAGAATGTCTGCAACTGTTGTTGATTGCATGTTTTTGACATTAAAAGCAATAACTCCGTTTTTTGCATTGTTATATTTTGTATATATAATTATATTATTTAGTTCTTCCAATCTATTAAATGCATACTTCGAAACCGCTTCAATTTTTTGTTGAATTTCTTCAAAATGATTTTCAACATATGTGATCCCCGCTCCAAGTCCCAAAATGCAAGGAGTTGCAATTGTTCCAGCCTCAAGTCGTTCAGGATAGCCTTCTGGCATGACACTTTCAATGGAGTTTGTACCTGATCCGCCATGTTTGAGCGGGTTTAGTTTGATATTTCCGTTAATCACAAGTGCGCCACTTCCTTGCGGACCCATAAGACCTTTATGCCCCGCAACCGCCAAAAAGTCGATATAATCTTTTTTCATATCAATTTTCTCATGCCCCAAAGATTGTGCGCCATCAACCAAGAACAATATATTTCTGTCAAAGCAAAGTTTGCCTATTGCGTGAATATCTGCCATGTCGCCGTTGACATTTGAAATATGATTGCAAACAACAAGATATGTTCGCGGTGTAATCAATTTTTCAATTTCGCGAGCAAGAATCATTCCGTTTGAATCAGTCTGACAAATTGAATATGAAACATTATAGTTCTTTTTTAAGTGTTCAACTGGTCGATAAACCGAATTATGCTCGTTGCAAGTAATTATGATATGTCCGCCACGCTTCGCACTTCCCAAAATCGCATAGTTTAGTGCCTCTGAACAGTTTGAAGTAAAAATCACATTTTCAGCCGATTCTGCTCCAACATGAGAGCGTATCTTTTCACGCACACTCATAATTTCAATTGAAGACATAAGGCTGAGATCGTGTCCCGCGCGACCAGGATTGGCTGAATATTTTGTTAGTCCACCCAAAACCCCCATGATGACCTCTGGCGGTTTTATGCGCGAAGTTGCGCTATTATCAAAATAAATCACTTTTACCTCCAAACACAAACATTTTTAACCTCATTTCAATATAGTGTTATAGAGGAGAAAAATGTTAATTTGGAAGTGAATATGAGAACAATACTAGCAATTTTTAGGTCAAGGTCAGAAACTTTGAGTTTTGCCAACATTTTGAAATCTTACGGCGTTGGAGTGTCGATTATCAACACGCCAAGAAGCGCCAATGTTTCTTGTGGAATTTCTGCAAGTTTTTCAGCAAGCGGACTTGATTATGCAAGAAATATTGTTGCAAGAAGAAATTTCTTTTCGTTCGCAGGTTTCTTTGAAATTATGCCGATGGTTAATCACGACATAAGTTTGCGCCGCTTATAGGTGCAAATACATATGTATTAGACAATTTCTTTGCTGCATTGATCAACAAAATTTCTGTATTTCTCCGACACTGACAAAGTGTATCTCATCTTCTCAACATCGCTCATTTTGTCAAACTTAACTTGGTCAACAAGTTGTTTGATTGGATTTATGATGTTTTTGTCATCTTTCATCATATCTTTGACTTTTTCCAAAATTTCATCGTCTTCCTTTGTGGATAGTGCAAGAAGTCTGTAATCTGCATTGAAATTTGAAACATACATTCTCATTCCCCTGTTAACAAATTTTGTACCTGTTTGGGACTTCTTGTTGTAAGCCCCATTTTTCATTCTCATTTTTGCTTGGAGTGCAAGCATTTTTAAAATGTCGTTTTCTTGATTTTTCATAAATTTTTCTCCCTTGTTAAAATTTTTGACGAGGGAATAATAATGTAAAAAACCGATTTTGTTACAGGGGAAAAATTGTCATTTTTGGCGAAAATCTCGGCATTATGTAGAATTTTGTAAACACTCGACAAGATGAGTGCAAATTCAACAAATTCCAGCAAATTTAAACATAAATAATTGCAATAGGGACAAAGAAAATTTGGAAAAACTTCTACAATTTCAAAAGAAAACATGAAAAAAGCGAACAAACATAACACTTTTTTCAACCTTATCAACATGAAAAATGTCCATTAATACACATATGCACAAAAAAATTATGAAAATAATTCATGATTTTGTCGAAAAAGAAAAAACGAATTGAAAAATTTGATTTTCAACTCGCCAAAGACAACAAAATACTGTTTGAATTTTTGTGGAATTTCAAAAAATAATCATTTTCAATATCACAAGAAAAAACACCGACCATTTTGATATTTTGTAATAAAAAAAACAAGGCGTCTGCCCTGCTTTTTATGATCTTTTTCTTGCTCTTTTTCTTGCTTGCTCTTCTTTCTTTTTGCGTTTTACGCTTGGTTTGTCATAAGCTTCTTTTCTTCTCAAATCGCCGATGATTCCATCTTTTTGGCATTTGCGTTTAAAACGTTTGAGAGCGCTATCCAAACTTTCGTTTTCGCCAACTTTAACCATTGTCATGTCAATCACCCGCCTTTTAAGGTATAAATTCTTTTCGTATTTTAATGTCGAAATATAAATTTGTCAATAGATTTTGACAATTTTGACTCGAAAATCTTTTTTGACACCTTGCCTTGTGTGCGAAAGTTGTCGAAAATTATAATATTATAACAAAACACCTCAAAAAATGTGAAATATTTATGAAATATTTTTAAATTAGGTATTGCAAAATGGTTGAATATGTGGTATAAATAAAACATGGAAACAACTCCCCAATTTGTTTCCAATATAACGAAAAGAGAGAGGTTCCCCCTCTCTCTGTTTTTATTTATAAATTTGATTTTTATTCTCTTTCAAGACCTTTGTTTATTTTTCTTTCAACTTTTGCAAGTGCATCAACCGAATATAACACATCTGTCACATCACATATGACTGTTGACACTTCTTCAAAATCAACATCTGACAATCCGTCAGCCAAAAATCTTTTTGCTTGATTTGGAGCAACTGCTTTGAGTTGAGCAAAAGTTCGGTCGTCAACAAAAGAATATTCTTCCCACACTTTGACCAAATCAACACCTTTTGCCGCAAGTTTTTCTTTGTCGTTGTTTAGGGTTTTCATTCCTTTGAGGTCAATGAGTTGTTTTGAATCTGATTTTCCGCAAAAGAAATTAAATTCATTCGTTTGTCTGTTGTATGCCATAAACAAATCCAATGCTCTAACTTTTTTCATGTCTCCTCCGTTAAATTAAGATATGTTTGATTTTGTCTTTTGAACTAACCTTGAACAAAACAATTTTGTTGCCAATCACTTGAACGACATCACAGCCAACATTTTGCGCAATGATTTCGGCAATTTCTTTGGCTGATTGGTCGCAGTTTTGAAGAACTTTGATTTTTATGAGTTCTCTTGCTTCAAGAAGGTCAGAGACTGCATCAAATGATGTCTGTTTTGTGCCTTCTTTTCCAATCTGCATGCATGGCTCAAGTTTGTTCGCAAGGCTTCTGAGCGTTGCTCTCTGTTTTGTGTTAATCATGTTTTCTCCTTAATCAATATATTCAAATTCAACATCTTTAATGTGAATTGTGTCACCCTCTTTTGCCCCATGTTCGCGAAGCAAATCCAAAATTCCGTCTTCTTTGAGCCTCTTTTGGAAATATGCAAACGATGTTGGGTCACTGAGAACAACACCACGAATGAGTTTGTCGATAAGACCGCCATACACCTCAAAACTTCCGTCATCAAAGCGGCGAACATAAAGGCTCGTTGTATCCCTTTCGTCAAGTCGCTCTTGTTCAACAACAAGTGGCTCTGGCTTTGGAATTTTTTTGAGTTTTCCGGCAATCATGTCAATCAATTCTTTTGTGTGATAATGCGTGACGGACGAAATGTCAATCACAGTTGTGCCTTTTGGCAACTTGCTCACAAATTCATCGATTTTTGACTTGTCATAGAGCATGTCACACTTTGTGAGAACAACAATCTGCTCGAGTGACGCAAGTTTTTTGCTGTAGTGAGCGAGTTCTTCATTAATCTTTTGATAGTCCTCAAAAGCATCTCGTCCTTCAACTCCAGATATGTCAACCATGTGTAAAATCAAACGCACACGCTCAACATGTCGCAAGAAATCAAAACCAAGTCCAGCACCTTCGCTCGCACCCTCAATAAGCCCTGGAATGTCGGCAATCACAAACGAATCGTCGCCATGCGCCACAACCCCAAGATTTGGCACAAGCGTCGTGAAATGATAGTTCGCAATCTTTGGTCGTGCATTTGAAATGACTGAAAGCAAAGTGCTTTTCCCAACATTAGGAAACCCAACAAGCCCAACATCAGCAATGGTTTTGAGTTCCAAAATAACTTCATATTCTTTCGTCACTTCGCCAGTTTGAGAAAAGTTTGGTGCTTGGCGTGTTGGCGACTTATAGAAGTTGTTGCCTTTGCCACCTGCACCACCCGACAAAATCACAACTCGTTTGCCGTCCTCGGTCATGTCTGCAAGAATGTTGTTGTTTTCAGCATTGCGAATGACCGTTCCGCATGGAACAGCAATCTCAATGTCTTTTCCGCTCTTGCCTGTGCGAAAATTCTGCTCTCCTCCAAGCCCGTTTTCAGCAACGAACTTTTTGTGAAATTTGAAATTATAGAGCGTGTTCAAGTTGTTTTTTGCAACAAACACAACATCTCCACCTTTTCCGCCATCTCCACCGTCTGGTCCACCATTCATTGTAAGTTTGGAGCGAAAGAATGACACCTTGCCATTTCCCCCGTCTCCCGCTTTAATCTTTATTTTCACTCTGTCCAGAAACATATTTTCTCCTATATTTACATTCGTCCCAAAATGGACATCCCTCACACTGGGGCTTTTTTGCAGTGCATCGATATCTTCCAAATAATACTAACATATAGTGCAAGTTTGTCCAATCATTTGGCTTAAACTTTTTTTGAAGTTGCTTCTCACACTCCAAAACATTTTTCGCCCGCACGAGCCCCAATCGGTTTGAAACTCGAAAAACATGCGTGTCAACAGCAATCGTATTCTTTCCAAATCCAACACCCAAAACAACATTGGCGGTCTTTCTTCCAACACCATCAAGTGTCACCAACTCGTCAAACTCGCTCGGAATTTCTCCGCCGAATTTTTCAACCACTTTTTGGCTCATTAAAATCAAATTCTTGGCTTTTGCTTGATATAACCCACAGGTCTTTATCATGCCTTCAAGTTCACGAACATCAGCACTCGCAAGAGTCTCAATTGTTGGATATTTTTCAAACAACGCTGGCGTCACCATGTTCACCCGCTTGTCAGTACATTGTGCCGACAAAATCACCGCAACAATCAACTGATAGTTGTTTTCAAAATTCAATTCACAATGCGGGTTGGGATACATCTTTTCAAGTTCCGCCAAAACAAATTTGCTGTCAATCATATTGTTATTATATACAAAATTTTCAATTTGACAAACAAAAAAAATCCACCTAATAGGAGGATTTTTTTGTTTTTTATCAAGGTTTTACGAGATGTCTCGCCAAAGGTTCTGGCCTACGATGTCGACTGTCCGACATGACAATATGGGTTTGACGAGATTTCTCCCCAATGGTCGAGTCTTTGGGGTTGACTGGACGGTCCGCTTCGCTCCCCGGATGTCGGCTTTCAGCCTCAATGGCGAAATGACATGATTGAATCAAAGGCTCAGTTCTTGATCAGAGTATGTCACACTCTCTTGTTGAGTCACGGTTTGCTCAAGTTCTTTTGCTTCTTTCTCCGCTTCTTTTTGTTTCATCAAGTCCGCGTATGCATTCCAATCAAAACCTGTCACATTGCCATTTTCATTTCTTGTCGAAATCTCTTCAATCTCCGCCTGCGCCTGCGCCTCATCGTTTTTAGTTGATGTAGAGTCATACAAACTTTCGTAAGTTGAACCAAAATCAATACCCAAATCATCAAAAATACTGAATGATTTATAAAATAGATTTACATCCGCATCGCCATTTTTAATTTTTTCTCTCAATCCCTCAACGCCGAATTTTTCTTGTGCATTATGAAATGATATTTCAAGCAAAAAATATTGCTTCGATTCCTCCCCTTTCATTTCAATAGCCAAAATGCACTTGTTCGAATATGCTGCGGCATATGGATCAACCAGTCCAGAGTTGACAAGTTTGGCTTCGTATCCATTTGATATTAAATTTGCAATTGTTGGTTCATTAATGACATAGTTGTTAAAAATGTTTGAACAAAATTCATCATCTTTCTTATAGATCATGTGAAGTTCGTGCATATCAACATCTTTTGACTCGTTTAACTTTGTTACAAACTCTTCAGGTGTCTTTGAGTTAACAATTTGATCATTTCCTACAAATATTTCATAATAAATCTGCTCCATAAAATAGACATCAGCATCTTTTACAATGGTGTTGGCAATGACGAGCAAATTATTTCCATTTTTCATAATTTTGTCTATTGACAAAATTTCTGATTCCATATTTGGATATGATTCCAATTTCTGACATTTGCTTTTTTGTATTTCTTTCACAACTTTAAGAACAGAAAGATATGTTTTTTGTTCTTCCAATTCTTTTTTTTCTTCTTCTGTTGCATCTTCAGGAATTGTGATTCCACTGTTTATTTTGTCGTCAATATTTTCAAGCTTCTCTTTGATTTTATCACTTTCTGCTATCTCTTCTGTCGAATAATCTCTGCTTGGCTTCTGTTTTTCTTGTTCCTCTTGCCTCTCTTGCTTCTTGATTTGAGGCACAACAATACATACCGTTGCCACAATCGAGGCAAGCGCCAACCCTGCGATTACTATTTTAGAACCTTTTTTCATATTTAACCTCTGTCTTAAGTATACTAAAAATTTCAATTTTGTCAATATGCTTTTATCTTATTTATGTTGCGCCGCCAACATCTATTACATAATGATTTTTTAAATTCGAGAAAGTATACACGTATCCGTTTCCAACTGTCTGATCTAGACTTGGTGATCCTGTTGTTGCAATGCGAAATTCGCCAGTGTTCGGATTCTGCGCTGATATATTTCCAATTTGATTATAGGTGTATAATTTAAAACTAGTTTTACCTTGTTCGTTTCCTTGTCCCGTAACATTTATTGTAGCCTTTGAGTTTGTGTAAGCATCGCATAAATATGTCGTCGCATGTGTCGTCCCAGATCTGATATATGTTGCGCCTCCAGCTCCAGATCCACTACCGCTTATTCTATATGAAAAAAGTTGTTTCATTGTGGAGTCGTTCGCTGTATCAATTGAAGAACCAGTGGATTTCACACCTAAAATTTCCGACGGTTGCATCCCGAATTGTCTAGTAAAAGAATAATAATTCGAAATTATAACAATTTTATATGTTAATGTAAAAACACCCGAAGCATTACATGTTGAAATTTGAGAACTTTGATTGTTTACGAAAACTTTCGCACCTGCCGAAAATCCTTTTCCATTTAATTGATTTATATATGGTTGTATATCTATATCATACCTGTTAAAAGTTCCCAAACAATTTGTATATGTTTGAAGATTGACTGAAAGTTTTATTAACAAACCTGAAGAAGTTCCCGCAAAAGCATTTGAACCAATTGATGGAGGGGTGGTTGGCTTAAACTCGATTGTTGACATTTTTGAGCAATTATTGAACGCCTGGCTTCCAATGCTTGTTATGCGTGCTGGAATTGTAATTTTAATCAACCCTGCATTTATAAAGCAATAATTTGGAATTGTTGTTAAAGATTCACTTAAAGTTACACTACTTAATTTTGAACAATCAGCAAATGCCCATTCACCAATTTCAGTTGCTTTGGTAATAGAAATTGACGTCAACGCTGTTTTCTGGAACGCTGCATTGCCAATTTTTGTTATTGTGTCCGCTCCGCTCGCAGTTGTCAAAGCTGTGCAATATTTGAAAGCATTTTTATTAATGACTGCATTGTTAAATTTTATAGTTTTGACTGTTGAGTTTGATTTGCCAAACAATGAATAAGTTGCATTTTCATCTCCAATAGTCAACATTAATCCAAAGTCAACAATTTCAAGGTTTGATATCCCCGAAATTAACCCATCTTCTGTTAATCTGACGACTTGTTCGCTTCTAAATTTGTTGGTTCCATATGATAAATAGTTTGGAACAACAACCGATGTCAAGTTTCCACGATAACCAATTATTCGATGTGTTCCATTATTGACAACAATTGTTTGTGTGGAATAGTCATAATCAATGTTTTCAAGAATCCAATCAAAGAAGTCATGGCTATCGGTTGTGTAATAACCATCTTGATTTATTGTTTTTATATCTTGTGTAAGTGTCCCCAAATGGTATCCATCTGTCCAGTGATGCCACGTTGCATCGCTAAACGAACTGATGCTGAGTGATTTGTCTTTGAGACCTTGAATCTGAATTCTGTAAAGACTTCCACAGCCATTGAGAGCAGAGGATGTTCCGTTTGTGACTGACAAATCCAATGTTTGAGCATCAGTTGTAATCAAAGTTAATATTTTTATATTGCTTGTTTTATTTTTTTCAACAAAGCAATTTTCTCTCAGCACCAATGTCTTTGCCAAGATTTTTACTTCTGAAAGAATGGTGGTTCCAGCAAAAGCAAAACTTTGTATTCTTAAGTCAGCTTCAGAATTGATTTCGACGTATGGCAATGAAGTGCAATTTTGGAAAGCGTAACCATCAATTGATGTGCACAAAGGATTGAACGAAACTGAGTTAAGTCCTCTGCAATCAGCAAACGCATATTGCTTCAAATCGTTTACATTTTCAACAGTTTGCAAACTGCTGCAGCCAGAAAATGCCCTCTTTCCAACATATGAACATTTTGAATTGAATGTCGCCAATTTAAGATTTGTGCAATTTGCAAAAGAATTACTTTTGTAATCCGGATAATCAGAATCATATACTGTCCCCAAGTTTTTTGCAAATTCAAGATTTGAACAAGAATAGAAGGCATATGCGCCAACTGTATAAACAGTATGTGATTGAATTCCACGAACGGACGTGCTCATATAGAATGCGTAATCTCCAACCTCACTTAGCCCAGAGAAATCAAGTGTGATTGAACCCAGTTTGCAATTATAACAAGCATAATCTTCAATTACACTAATTGTGCTTGAAATTGTACTATCAGACATTGTCAATTTCATTGGATGAGCATATAGTGTTGTTTTTGAAGCATTATATAACGCTCCACCATAAACCTTATAATTTGATTGGGAAGAAAAATTGAGCTTGAACTCCAACAAGCTTGTTAATTGTGTGAAGTTTGTTGACGGACTGAGACTTTCTATATCACTTGGAAGTTGAATTCTCTCAATGATGCAGTTCTTGTTGAGAGAAATGTCAAACTCAACATTGAAACCACCCCCAGGCAGAAGAATATATTTAACTGAGCTAGGTGCTAAATTTTTTAGTGCATCGGTCGCAAGTCCCCGAACATATGAATGGTTAATTATTTTTGGCACAACAAGAAAGTTTGCAGATTTTGCACCTGTCGAAGACAAAAGTGCACCACTTGCACCAGATCCATTATATACATAATATCCCAAATCTTTTTCACTATATGTGATCCATCCAAAGACAGGAATTTGAGTACCAAAAATAGTAGTTTTATATCCAGTTATTCCCCACTTTTTGAATTCTTTTGTTCCAGCTTCCCAAGCGGCAGAATCATACTCGGCATATCTGGCATATAGTTTTAGGCGAGTTGCTGATGATGATTTTATCTCATCAATTGGGCGAGAATAGGTGTTGGAAGTGTCATAGCGCGTGTCAGTGAAATCAAGTTTGTCTTTGTCATCACTGAAATAATAGAATTCTGCGTTTCCATTGGTGAGAGACTCAGCAGAGCTTATATTGAATGTGTAGGTGCCGCCAGAAATTGCTGTTGTATATCTTGGAATATCGCCAGTTCCGCCATTTATATTAAGTGAGATTGGCATCACTGCAACAAATGCAGATATAGTTTTTCCGCCAGTTACTTCAAAGGCATCAAAAACAAACTGATTTTTCACACCCACATAATCATAACCAAACTCTTTATTTTGACCAGAGTGACTATATATGCTAAATATTGAATTTGTAAATTTGTTTGTTAAGGTGATTGTCAACATTGCCCCATATGGTGCACCTGAAATGATATATTTGTTTTGCTCTTTTGAAATTTGCGATGCATTCAATTGTTTATCGTTTGCATCTACCTCAATTGAGAAAACATCAGTCATATCAAGATTTTCCAAAAGGTTTGATCCAAAGTTTTGATTACCCTTAAAATTAACGATTATGCTATATTCGACTGCACTTGTTTCAATGGCAATATGAGTGCTTTTTCCAAGTGTTCCATCAAAATTTTGTGATTGAATTGCTTCTGTTAGGTTGCCTTGATAGGAAGAATATGGAGTGGTTGCTAATGAAGATTGTGTTATATATTCAAAATAATCAATTCGTCTTATTGTTGTTGGTCTAGTTGTGGTTATTTTGATTGTGTATTGAAGACGTCCATTTGCCGCAAAAGTTTGCCCATTGTCAACAAAGTCATATTTATTTGTTGATATGAATGAGTAGGTCGAGCCACTGGTGTGAGTGTAGAAATAAACCCTTATCCAATTATTATCTTTATATATTGCATACAAGGAAACATAGTTGTCAGTCACTGCTGGATTTTGATAAAGATCACCTGTCACTGTGGTTTTTTTAACATACATTGAAGAATATGGATTTGAACCAAGAGCCTGAGTTTGAGTATATGACCAAAATCCTCGATCCTTGAGTGTTTCCATATACCCTTCATCTGCAACATAAACAGAAATTTTGTTTGTTGAGTTGAAAAGCTTTCCGTCAAATGTGACAGAAGAAGATGCTTTTGTGAATGTCATTGCTGTGATTTGACAGTTATTGAACACATATTTTCCATATACATTTATACTTAGCCCATCATCAGAATATTCAGATATATCAGACCTTCCCGCAAACACATATGCCCCAAGTTTTGTGATTCCGCTTGGAATTGATGAAACAGCGATGTTTGAATTTGCGCAAACAAGAGTTTTGCCGTTTGAGATTGTGATGTAATTTTTGTCATTGCTGATTGCAAATGAATATGTGATTGATGAAAGGCGTGTTTGATTGAATTTTGCTTCTTTTGTGGTTGTGAGTGAGCCTTCTTCCATATTTGTCAATTTTGTTGGGAAATAAATTGGACCATTTGCTTGACTCATTGCAAAAGCACCAGTTTTTATTGTTGTTACTGTTTTTGGAAGAATTATTGTCGTGCCAGAATAGAGCGACGCATCTGCTCTCAAATTTGAAAGAATGGTTGTTGTTGCCACACCTCCAATTTCCTTTGGAATGGCACCCGAAGAAACAGAACTTTTAAGTTGAAATTCGCCTTTTTTTGTGGTGTCATATTTTGACGAATCTATTGGTGTGAAGAATTGACCTTCAAGAATATAATAACCAGTTGGACCTTCATTTAATAAACCAGCTGCATATTCAAATCCAGTATCCAATCTTTGAGAATTATTTAAGAAATAATACAATTCTGCTTCGGCTTGTTTTTCTTTGTCATAATATTCCGGAATTGTGAAAGTTGAAAAATTATTTTGGATAAGACTTGCTCCACCAATTTTTTCATATTGCTTTGTTATGTCGTCATACTTCATGCCCAATGGAGTATAAAGACCGCTCAATCGCAAAATGACAGGTGCATAAACTGTGTCAATCACAATCACATAATCATTTTTAATATTGCTCCAAGTCTTTATATTTGTCGAATTAAATCTTGAGTTCGTGCCAATATTTGTGGACTTTACACTTTCGTATTTCCACTCCAAATTTGCATTTTCAATCTTATTTCCATCGTCATCAGTTGCTTTCGCATATCTGTATGAAACGATTGCATATGAACTTTTTGGCAAAATGCGTGACAAAGTAAATGATCTGTTAAACAAGACAGAAGCTGCATATAATTCGTATGATTTTCCATTGAATGTCGCACTTGTTGGATTAGAAAGTCCTGTTGACGTTTTATCAATACCCGAGTCAAGATATATAGAAATGTTTTGATTTCTTGTTTTGAAGTATGCTTTTATATGCCAGTCGCCATTACGTTTGAATTTGTCTATATTGTGAGTATATGTGGAAACTGTAAATTTGTCAGCAAGCAGTGTAATTTCGTTCTCTGTGCTGCCACCATTAACTGAATAAGTTAATGTGTTAAGAATATATCCTTGATCGCTCTTGAATGTCACAACAACATCGAGAGCCCAATCTTCTCGGAAATAATCTTTATATGTTGTCCCCGCCCCGAAAGCATCTTTATAGTTTTCGAATGAATTTGTGTAGGTTGCGCCACTTTGCGACTCGGATTTGTTAATAATGGTTATTGCTTCTCCACCAATCTCACCTTCTCCGAATGTCGCAATAACTTTGAATATTTGATACCATATGCTGTTTGAAATTTGTGCGTAAGGAATTTCGACCAAGGTTGGGTTGCCTTCGTAAACAAATGCGCCATTTTGGAAGCCAAGTTTGTCTGTTGTGTTGGAGTTGTATCTACCACCCCATTTATTTAGATAATTCACAACTTGTCCGCTCGGAACATAAACTTTTAATGATTTGGTTGTGCCATCAAACATTTTTTCTGCACATGTCACACTAGCCGCATTAAGTTTGAATACAAATTGATTTAAGTTTTTGCAATCGGCAAACGCATATTTGCCATATGACACAACAACTCCAGAATCATCAAATGTTTGAATTCCAGAATCTGCAAATGCATATGACGCAATATAATTAGCATTGACATTATTAATATCTTTTTTGTTGGAACCTAGTGCAAACTGATAAATTATCTTTGGTTTATCCGCTGATTTTGTGTAGAGAATGTCGTCTGAAAATTCAACAACATTGCTGCTTGGGTTCAGTTTGTTTATGTTGATTGAATTGAAATGACAAAGTGCAAATGCTTCACCATTCAATGTGGTTAAATTATATGGGAATGAGAATTGCCCCACAATTCCAGTGTTTCCTGCAAACGCACGTTTTCCTATTGTTGTGACGGTCGAAGGCATTGTGATAATTCCACTTAATAGGCTATTGCCTATGATTTTTGACGAATCATCATTCACACGAGAAAAACCATAGTCTGCGATGCTTTCAACAACAATACCGTTCACCTTTTTCGGTATGACTAGATTTGAAATAGTCTTATCTTTATTGCCAAGTGATATAATTCCTTTATCAGTAATATTGAATGTCTGTTCTGTAGGTTTGAGATAAATTGCATAAAGAACGTTGACTCCATCAAGATCAACAACTGAATATTTCACACCAACATCAAATCGTTTTCCAGTTTGATTGATTTCAGTGTCCAATTTGTTTGTTGAATAGAAATAAAAGTCTTTATCGCCCTTTTTGTAATCATCTTCATTCTCGCCACTGCGAACATTGATTGTGAATGTTGTTTTGTTGTCGCCTTCGTTAGCAATGTGATTTGCTAAACCATCATTTGGATCCAAAATAACAAGTGGCGAATCAAATGTTATGATGATGTTTGCATCTTGAGTTATTGAAGCAACTTCTCCTGGTGAAACCGGATATGTTTTCTCTCCAATATTGCCATCTCCTTCCAAAACCAATGTATTATTGATGGTAAGAGAAACGAATTTCTTGTTTGGACTTGGTTTCATCAAAATTGAATATGTGGTTCCTTGAACAACATTAAAGGTTTTGGTTTTTAAAGATGGAATAAATTGATCTTCTTTTCCCTCAAATTTTATTATAGCGCTTCCTGCATCGCCACAATAAACAACGACTTGACAAACTTGTTTCCATTCTTTTGATTTATAAACTGCAAGCGGATTTGATGTGTTTTGATAGAAGAGTGTTGCATCTTCTGCAAAGCCTCTGTCAGTTGATGTTCCATCAAACTTTGCTTTAAAATTTGCAAGTTGAATGCCAGATTGAATATAAACTTGAAGCGCACTTGTTGTTCCGTTAAAAGCTGAAGCGGCAACATCAAGATTTGACATATCTGTGTGTTTGAAAGTAATTTTTGTAATACCTGCGCACAAATCAAACGCCTGTGTTCCAATTGATTTGAGAGTTGCAGGGAACTCAAGATTAGAAAGTGATGCGCATCCAAAGAACGCATACATTACGATATCTTCAAGCGAAGATCCAAATGTTAAATTTGTTAGACGTGAACAGTTGTTGAATGCCCAAAACCCAATAGTTTTTACAGTTGATGGCAAATAAACCCTGTAAAGATTTGAACATTTGTCGAATGTTTGAGTTTGAATTTCTGTTATTTTTGTGTTTGATAAGCCTTCAACTGATGTCAAATTTTCACAATTAGCAAAAGCACTTGTGCCAATTTCTGTTAATGTTGCAGGAAGATATAATTTTGTTATTTTTGTGGAATTAAAAGCACTAGACCCAATTGTTGTAAGATATTGAGGCACTACAAAACTTGTGAGCCCACTATTTTGGAAACAATCATTAGGAATTTGAGTGATTGAATTTGAGAATTCTGCCGATGTGAGATTTGAGCAATTTGCAAAAGCACTTGTGCCAATATATTCCAAATTTGGCAAACGCACACTTGATGTTTTGGTGCCAACAAATGCATTTGTTCCAATGTGTTTTATTGTCATTGGGACAACAATGTTGGCAAGTTTTTTGCCATTTGCATTATTGAAACAATTCGAACCAATATATGTGTATCCGCTCAACAGCTCCAAACTAACACTATCTCCACTTTGGAATTTTTGATTTGCCACCTCATTTGTCTTTAATGAAACAATACCTTCAATTTCGTGAAAATTGCCATTATAATCAACAATGACTGATGGTGCAACAATAGTCAAATTTCCAGCCTCAATGCTTGTTGGAGTAAATTTGGTTAAATATTTTTTACCTATTTCAGTTCCGTTGTATTCTTCTGTTTTTGTCTCAACTGTTGATATTGTCGTTTTGTTTCCGTTTGAATCGGTGGAAGTTGTATATCTTTTGATTTGAGCATCCGAAACAACTTCAATCCATTCCCAATCAACTTGACTTGCCTTGCCTGGAATTGTTGTATAAACAGCCTTTGGTCCAATTCCATCAGGTGCTGAAGAACGGTCTGTTCCAACAAGATATGGTTCTCCTTCAATATACCATTTTGAAGTTGAGCCAATTTTGTTGAGATTTGAAATAATTTCGGACAAATCATTTGTCAATTCAAACTTTTCAAGATTTTGACAATTTTGAAGCGCATCTTCTGCAAGTGTAGTTAATGTATCAGGGAACACCAAATTCTTGAATGGGTTTCCATAAAATGCTTGCGATCCAATTGTTTCAACTCCGTTTGGAATAACAATTTCAGATATTGCACAATTTTTGAATACGGATGAAAGAATGAAAAAATTTGATCCAGCAAGCGTCAAAGTCACTGAATTTAAACTTGAACAATCAATGAACGCACAATCTTCTATGCCATTTTTTATTGATGTTGCCGTAAACGATTTCAATTTTTTTGAATAGGCAAAACAATATTCTGGCACTTGGTTTTCAATTTTCCATTCAATTGTCAAGAGATTGTCAGAACTTGAAAAAGCATACGACATAACCTCAGCCACTTGCGGCATTTGAATGGTTAAACTGCTAAAATTATTTCCTGCAAATGAATATTCTCCAATCAGCACTTTTGAACAATCGTCCAACAAAAGATCTGTAAATGCGCAGCAATAAAATGCATATCGTCCAATGGTTTTTAGTGTTGAAGGGAATTTATTAACGATTTGGTCTCCGTTTTTGTATGATACTCCAGCAAGACTTGAACAATTTCGAAACTGTCCTTCTGGGATTTCTGTCAATCTATTTGGTAAAATTGCTGTTGAAAGCGAAACACAACCTTGAAATATTTGTCCCAAGAAAGATGTTTGCTCTGAAAAATCAATTTCAACAAGGTCAAGACAATTTTCAAAAACATCACTTAAAAATTTATCTTCTGAATCACTCCAAATATCTGTCACCTTGCCCATGCTTGTTATGCTGCTTTGCGCTTTGAAGCGTTTTAATCCAGACGATTTGAAAGCTGCAGAGCCAATTGATTGTAGTTTTTTATTCATTTTTATCTCTTGAACGCTTGAACTTTCAAAAACATTTGACCCAATTGATGTGCAAGAATAAGGAATTGTGAAGCTTGTTAATGATGTGGTGTTGGAAAATGCCATTTGGTTTATCACACTCAAACTTGCTGGAACTGACACGCCAGTTAATGCCTTGCAACCACTAAACGCATAGTAATCAAGAGAGTTTACACCTGCAGGCAATGTGCAATAAACGAGAGTATAATCTTGTTGTGATGTTGAAAATATGACTGCCAAAAGCACTGATAGGAGTGCTGCAAAACCCTCTTGATTATTAGCTTCTTGCATTGCCTCGTTAAAACCAATTCTCTGAATGTTTTTTGTTCCTTTTGGGAAAACCATATATTGAGAATAAACAGAAAGGTCTTGAGTTGGCTCAAGATAAATTGCATAAAGAGTTGTTGTTTTATCTAAGTCAGGAATGTCATATTCATAACCCAAATCATAACGATCTCCGAGTTGACCTCTTTCATTGTCAAGTGGACGAGTGCTGTAATAATAGAATTCTTTTCCACCAGGACCTTTTGGTTCAACATTTGAAAGGGTGAATTTTGTGCCATCAAGCGAATAAGAAACGCTTGGTTGACTGCCTGAGCCACCGTTTATATCCAATCGAATAAACGACTGCTTGAATGAAACAACAATTGTATGAGATTCTTTGATATTTTCAAACAAATAGGTTTGTTTGTCACCTTCAGTGACAGTGACCGCAACCTCTGCTCCATCAACATATATTTTATCAATGGTTTTTTGTGGGTCTGGCGCAATGACAAATGAAGCAGTTGCACCATATTCATATGGAAGAGTCCCGTTTGGCGAAATTGTCCCACCATCACCAGAAACAGAAGCTGTTATTGTAAGTTGAATTTTCGAGAATGTTGCACGAACTTCGTGGTCTTCTGTGACGTGTTCAAAAGCAACGTTTTGAGCAACTCCGCCTTTCGCAACTTTTGAATCGTCAACTTTTACGCCATCAATATGTATTGATGCGATTTCATAACCCTCGTTTGGAACGATTGAAACTGACGCGAAAGAATCATACTCAACTTCAAGTTCGGTTGGACGAATTGACCCATTTGAACCTGCAACTGTTGTGATTTTGAGAACACTTGTCACAAATTTAACCGAAAGAATATGATCAGAATTAATGTCAGAAATTGTGAATCTTTGTGCATTTCCACTTGATGCTGTCACTGGCATATCAACTCCATCGAGAGTGATTGACCAAATGCGGTGACCGTTGTCAGGTGTTATGGTAAACACTTTTGAACTGCCATAAATTGCAGTTGTTGTTCCAGGTTCAACCGTCCCATTTCCAACAGTAATGACGATAATTTCGTATGTAACTGGTTCGAATATTGCCTCAATTTGTGTGTCCGCAACAACATTTTCAAGCACATAATCAAACATATCTATTTTTGAACCCGAAAAATCATAAATGACAACGCCATCTCTTTTGATTTGTTGGATTGCATGTCCACTATCTGCAACAACACGGAAAGTTTTTCCTGTTCCCCAATCAATTGTTGTGCTCCCTGGTGTGATTTGTCCCCCATTGCCATATGTCACATCAATTTTTACTTGGTCGTGAACATAAACTGGCCAAACTTCCATATTTTGAGAAATGTTTGAGAAAATTCTCGCTTCATCTGCTTCACGAATCTTGAGACCGTCACCATCTTCTGTTGTGCTCCAATATGCAAATGTTGTGTGGTCTGCAGCTTTTTCTTTTTCAATTTCTGGAACAATTGCATTTGAGCCATAAGCAATATTTGCTTGTTCGCTGAGAATTGTTCCGTCTGCTTCATGGAATTTCACTGTATATGTGTTGCTTGGAATTTCTGTCAAAAAATATTGATTGAGTTCAAAAATTGATGAATCTTCAAGGTTCCTTCCTTGAATTGCTTCAATTTCAATCGTCATTGTCACTTGATCGGCAGATGTAAAATGTTTTCCAACAATCGCATCACGAGGAAGCAACATGTTATCTTTTTGAACAAAAGTGAATATTTGCCCTGCTTGACTTCTCTCAATTGTTTTTGGAATTCCCGTTTCATCACAAAGATAATAAAACTCCCCAAATTGTTGCCATGAATAACCAATGTTTGATCCAAGTTTGTAGTCTTGGAATTTGATCATATCTTTTGCAACCTCTGCCCCACTTGTGCATGTAAACTTGAGTGCACAACGAACATAAACTTCTGATGACTTTTCTGTTATGTTAAAAGTGATATCTCTGTCCAAAAGATATTGATCAGCAAGTGCAAGGTTGACCACTGTTGACATTGAATATTTTGTGTTGTTCTCAATTTGAACAGCAGCAGTGTCAACATCATTTTCCATTGAATCTTGGTCGCGAAACCACGCATTTGAAATAAACCAAGCGCTTGCACAGAACAAAGAAATAAAAAAGGAGAAGATGGCAAGAATCGCCCATCTATTGTTTCGTTTTTTTGTCAAAGTTTTATAACTTGCCAAAACTCCCCCTTTTTAGTTTGTTCAAACTTTTTCAGTATTATTTTATTATATAAATATAATAAAGGCAATAATTTAAAAAATTTTTTTAAAAAAAATAAAAAAATCATATCAAATTTCACATTGATTTCACTTAGTCAACCAATTTTGCTGAAGCATAAAAAAACAAGAGCAAAATTGCCCCTGTTTTTTTGTTAAATGTCTAATTCAATCATTAATTTCTATAATTATGGATTGTGATTGTGCAACATGAAGAACTTGTTGATGTCGATGCCGTTGGTTTAAACTCCCACCTAATCCAAGCTGTCGAACGTTCTGCAGCAGTAGACTTGCCTCTAAGATATCCACCACTGCCATTACCAGCCGAGAAAGATTTCGCATTGCTGGAACCAGAACTACTTTTTACGGTTAATAATGATGTCGGTTTAATACTCCAATCTACTCTATTGAAATTCACATCAAAACCTCTTGTTTTCAAGTCCATCCATACCTCTTGTCCATATTTTGCGGTAAAAGTTAAGGAAGTGTTGCTTGTTAAATTCACACTTGAATTTGCACCAATACTTACCCAAAGCAATGTTCCAGAACCATTGCTCCAAGTGGAACTTGATGAAGTGATTGTTAATGTAAATATTCTCTCATTTTGGTTTATGGTCAAATATACATAAATATTTGAGTAGTATGCCCCGTTCATCGTATATGTTGCACTAGTGCCAGATGTGTAGGTTGCAAGAAGTGTTCCCGATGTGTTTGTTCCAGAATAAACTTTTACTGAACCAAGTGTGTAATAGTATTGGGCAGTTGTTGCAGGAAGCGACCATTTAATTGACAGACCAGAACCATAAGTTCCACTCGAAGAGACTGTTAATGTGCCTCGGTTTTTGCCTGAGGTAACAGAGTATGTTTTCGCGGTCCAGTTTGCTTTGACTGTGAGATTGCCATAGGTGTTTGCAGCAATTGTGAGCGTTGTGCCAGAAACAGAAGCATTGCCAGAGTTTCCAGAAACAGAATAACTTGAAACATTATATCCTGTTCGTGTTGGAGCGGTGATCGTTGCTGTCTGAGAAGATGCGGAAACAGTGTAAGATGTTTTGCTTACTTTTCCGCCAGTGCCACCATTTGCTGACCAAGTGATTGTGTAGGTTTTTCCAGACCACACAGGTGTGACAGTTATGTTTCCGTATGTGTTTGCTGGAATTGTGAGCGTTGTTCCAGAAATTGATGGAGCGGTGCCTGTATAACCAGCGATTGTCCAGCTTGTTCGAGTCCAACCATTTCTTGTTGGTTCTGTGACAGTGATTGTTTGATCAGAAGGCGATGTTGTGTAGTTTGCAGAACTTAAAGCTCCACCGCTGCCACCATTTTGCGAGAATGTCAATGTGTATTGGATACCCGTCCAATGTGCATAGAGAGTGTGATTGCTTGAATTTGTCACTTTTGTTGAATCAGTCACCTGAGTTCCGCCACTTGAAGCGGTATGCCATCCAGCAAAAGTGTATCCTGAGCGAGTTGGAGTTGGAAGAGTGCCATATGTTGAGTCGTATGTGACGAGTTTTGATAGTTTGACATCTTTGATATATAGTTTTTGTCCCGTCCAGCCAGTTGTATAGAAAGTCACAGCCTTGTAAGTCGCTGCTGCGTTATAACTTGTGTCGAGATTGAACGTTTGATATGAAGTTGTCAATGAGATGCTTATTGAACTTCCCGCCTCAAATGAAGCATTAAGTGTGAGTGGATTTGCAGAAACCTTGGCAGTAAATGTTATGCGATATCTCAAATTATTTTCCATATAGGTTGCTATATTAGATATGTATGGTCCACCATTATTGGTCGATGAGACTGATTGATAGATATCCTCCCCAGTTGATGAATCAGATGACCATGTTCCACCATTGTTATATTGATCTTTACTCAAAGACCAATACATATTTCCAAACGTTGCCGCATAGGTGTTTGCAGTCCATTGTGCAACCAATGTGCAGGCAACAGTCCCTTGCGTAAACACTCCAATTTTTGTTGAGTTGTTAAATGTGAAAGTTGCACCCCCAATGTCAGTTGTGCTTCCTGATGCGGTGTTTTTGAGTGTGTAGCCTGTTAAAGTATATCCAGTTTTTCGCCTTTCGCTAATATTTTCAGACGCTTGATAATTCTTTGTCACAGTTATGACTGCGGTCGAGTTGTCGGAAACGCGATAGCCACCATTTGGATCAATTGACAAAGTGTATGAATTGATGGTCCAATGAGCATATAGAGTGTGATTCGATGCAGTTGTGACTTTTGTGGAAGACGTGATTTGAGTTCCACCACTCGCTGCTGTCCACCATCCAGCAAATGTATAACCTGTTCTTCCCAAAGCTGGCAAGGATCCATAGGTTGAATCATATGTCACACTCTTTGACACTGACAAAGTCATGTTTTGATAACTTGCTGCAACTCCCGCGGTTGCCCCTGCAACTCCTGCATAGATAATCATTCGATTGTCATTTGCTTCAATCAAATTTCCATTTGTTGTCAAAGTTGCTGTGACATTGCTGCCAAAAGAGACCGTTGTTTGCACTCGAGCTGCACTCGCCGTGAAATCATAAATGAGAACAGAAAACTGCGTTGCACCTCCGGCCGTGCATGTTGCGGTTCCAAATTTAAGTGTATAAGTCGTGTTTTGAGAGATTTTGCCACTTACCATGTTCGCTGAATAATTCCAGTTGCCGGAGCTTGCCGACATCGTCAATGAACTCCTTGACAAAAAGTTTCCACCATTTGGATTGAATGTGACTGTATATGTGTTCGCTGTCCAATGAGCATAGAGTGTTTGTGCTGCTGTGATTGCAACCTTTGTGGAAGATGTGATTTGTGTCCCATTGCTTGTTGCTGTCCACCATCCAGCAAATGTATAACCTGTTCTTGTTGGCGTTGGCAATGTGCCATACGTTGAGTCATATGTGACAGTTTTTGTCGTTGGAGAAACTGTTCCACCATTTGGATTGAATGTGACTGTGTATTGATTTGGTGTCCAATGAGCATATATGGAATGATTCGATGCAGTTGTGACTTTTGTGGAAGACGTGATTTGAGTTCCACCACTCG
>URYH01000014.1 GCA_900552105.1 uncultured Eubacteriales bacterium
TTTTTTAAAAAAATCTTATTGAATTAAATAATTATTTTTGTGAATTAATTTTATTTATTTTTAATTATTTTCATATTATTTTTGTTTTCGAAAATATGTTTTCAAAAAAACGGGCTGTGAGAGCCCGTTTTTTGCACTATTCTGTGTCCGTTTTGCTTTTGTCCTGAGTTGTCTCGGTGTTGCCTTCGTCATGTTTTAACTCGTCATTTTTTTTGGTGAGTTGCTTGATTATTTGATTTGCTCCAGTCGCACTCAGTCCGCTTGCGCCGCCAATGAGAATTGCCGAAAGGATATTGTTTGCAGGAATGACTGCTGGGCACAAATAGAACGCCATAATTCCAAGACCAATTCCCAAGACGCAGGAAATTGCGGGGAACAATTTTGAAACAACTTCATTTTTTGTGCACAACTTGATGACTTCAATAACCATGTAAACAATTAACACAATACTTGGTATGCTAACGAATTCTTCCATATTTTTCCTCCCAAAAACATTATGTCGCTCGGGTGTATTATATTCAACAATGCGTGCCAAATTTCTTGCCAAAGAAAATTTTTTTGATTAAAATCAAAATATGGATAATTGCGGGGCAGAGTTTTTGTATGAGGAGAAGAAATCAAAATTTTTTTCGTTTTTCTTTTACATTTCAGACCCAAGCCAAATTGAAAAAATCATATTAGACATACGGGCAAAACACAAAAAAGCAACTCATATATGCCATGCCGTGATATATGAGGGCGAGACATATGTGTGCAAATGCTCTGATGATGGCGAACCATCGGGAACTGCTGGTCGTCCAATCCTTAATGTCCTGGAAAAACAAAACAAAAAGAATTGTATGGTTGTGGTTGTGAGATATTTCGGCGGCATAAAACTTGGTGCTGGCGGACTTGTTCGTGCCTACACCAAGGCGGCGGCGGGAGTTCTTGCGGAGGTGAAAGGTGCGAATTGATGAGATAAAACCGATTGGGAAAAAACAAGAGAGATTTTACGTTTTGCTGTCAAACGGTGAAAAAGTTGTTTTGCACGGACTCACATTGCTCAAAACAAAACTAAAAATTGGAGATGAAATCGACAAAGAAACGCTCGAAGAATATCAATTTGAATATGAAAAACTAACCGCTTTTGACAAGGCGATAAACTTGTTGGGCAGAGGCATGAAAACACAAAAACAACTCATGACCTATCTCAAAGACAAGGGTTATATGCCAAAAGTTTGTGACTATGTTTTGGAGAAACTGGGTGAATACAAATATGTTGATGACCTTCAATTTGCCAAGTGCTACATAAAAATGTCATCAAAAAGCAAAGGCAAACGGGCAATCGCATTTGAAATGAAGCAAAAGGGTGTGTCAGACCAAATCATTGAGGAGTGCCTATGTGACATTGATGACCAAAAAGAAGTTGCGTTGTCACTTGCTAAAAAATATCTCAAGAACAAACCACTCGACCAAAAGACAAAAGAAAAACTATATCGTCATCTTTTGAGCAAAGGATTTTCGCACGAAGAATGTTTTTATGCAATGAACAAATGTTTTTGCGACAATAATCAAGATTAATTCAAGAGATTGCAATGGAAAACCACATTATGTTTGACATGGTCAGTTATTTATGATAAATTGCCAAACAGGAGATTATTATGGATTTTGAACAACTAAACCAAAAATTACAAAAACTTTCAAACGAGGTTGACATCAGAAAAGCGAAGATTGATTTTTTGAAGGAAAATGGAATCAATCCATATCGCGATGATTTTCGACGAACACACACAATAAAAGAAGCACTAACTCTTGAAGAAGGTGCAAAAGTCAAAATTTGCGGACGTGTTATTTTCCGTCGCATCATGGGAAAATTTGGATTTGCAAAAATTCAAGATATTGACGGCATGATTCAAGTTAGTGTTGGCAGAAATGAACTCGATGAACAGAGTTATGATTTCTATAAAAAACTCATTGATGTTGGAGATATAATCGGAGTTGAAGGCGAACTCTATCGAACTCAAACTGGCGAACTTACAGTTCGAGCAAGCAAGGTTGAACTGCTTTCAAAAGCAATGCGCCCACTTCCTGAAAAATTTCATGGGCTCACCGACGTTGAAGCAAAATATCGTCAACGCTATCTTGACATCATCATGAACGAAAAGAGCAGAGAAGTGTTCAAAGCACGCAGCAAAGTTGAATCGCTCATCAGACGCCATCTTGAAGATAATGGATTCACAGAAATTGAAACACCAGTTCTTCAAAAAAATGTTTCGGGGGCTGCAGCAAAACCATTTTTCACAAAACACAACGCACTCGACCTTGAATGCAACCTTCGCATTGCAAAAGAGACATGGCTCAAAATGGCAATGGTTGCGGGTTTTGACCGCGTGTTTGAACTCGGAAAAGATTTCAGAAATGAGGGCATGGATCCAACCCATCTTCAAGAATTTACACAAGTTGAATGGTATGCTTCATTTTGGAGATTTGAAGACAACATAAAATTCTTCCAAGAACTCGTCAAAAAACTCCTCATGGAGTGCATTGGAACGTTGCAAATCAGTTATCAAGGCAATGTTATCAATTTTGACGGAGAGTGGGAGCGAATTGACTATGTTGCTCGCCTTCGTGAAATTTTGGGCTTTGATTTTATGCGAGAAACAGACCTCGATGAGTTCAAGAAAAAAGTTGTTGCAACAAAACTCTTTTCTTTTGGCGACCTTGAAGAATGCAAATCAATCCGAACACTCATTGACTATATCTATAAACGAACAATAAGAGAAAAAATCACTGGTCCAGTCATTTTGTATAACTATCCAGCAGTGCTCAAAACTTTGGCAAGACACTCTGACAAAGACTACAACATTGCCGAGGCCTTCCAAGTTGTTGTTTGCGGCGCAGAAATTTGCAACGCATTCTCCGAACTTGTTGACCCAGAAATTCAAAGGGCAGTGCTTGAAGCGCAACAAATTGAAAAAAATCAGGGCGATGATGAAACGATGGACGTCGATGAAGATTTCTTGCTTGCAATGGAGCACGGAATGCCACCAATGTCTGGACTCGGATTTGGAATTGACAGATTTGTTATGCTCATGTTTGACCTTCCAAATATCCGTGATGGTGTTTTGTTCCCAATCATGAAATAGTTGTTCTTTTTCGAATGCGAAAAAGAACCAAAAAGCGTGGGGAATTTGGATTTTCCCCACACCCCTTGAAACCACCCTTGGCGAAGCGGGGCAAGAGGTCAACAAAAAACAATAGACAAAAGGGTTTTGAGAAGTTTTGGCTCAAAACCTTTTCTTTTGTCTTTTTGTTTTTTTGTGTTGCATGCAACGAAAAATTTGTCAAGAGTAAATGGATTTGAGTGCGGTTGCACTCAAACTCTTGACAAACATTCTGTTTCATGCAATAAGGCTCACAAGAAGAGTTAAGGCAAAGAATGCCACAACTCTTGAGAATTAAACCAACATAAATATAATAAAACATGGTTTGGAGTCATAGACAAAAGCCATGCGAAAATATAAATATAAAATTATGCAAGACAATTGGTTTGTTTCGTGATTTGTTGTATTATGGTTTTGAGGAGATAGTATGGAACAAACAAAAAAAATGCCATTGGTTATGGGTGGAATTGTGGGAGACATTGCGGGGTCTCGATTTGAATTTAGCCCAATCAAAAGCAAAGAATTTGAATTATTAAAAATGAGCGACAATCAATTTCAAGCAAAACAAAGTTTTCGTGAATATCGAGAAAACTGTCATTTTACAGACGACACTGTTATGACATTAGCAGTTGCAAATGCTCTGCTTGATGCAAACGGGAATTATGACAATTTGAATGAGTTGCTTGTTAAAAACATGAAAGAATTTGGTCGAAAACATCGTTATGTTGGGTATGGATCAAAGTTTAATTCATGGCTCAACTCACAAAAAAACGAGCCTTATAATTCTTTTGGAAATGGCAGTGCAATGAGAATTGGTGCTGTTCCATATTTCGCAAAGGATATTGAGGAATTAAAACACCTTTCACGCCTTGTCACTGTGGTTACACATAATCATGAGGAAGGAATCAAGGGTGCCGAAGCGGTTGCGAGTTGCATATGGCTTGCATGGCATAACAATTCAAAACAACAAATAAAAGAATATGTCGAAAAGAATTATTACAATTTGGATTTTGATTATGACCAGTTGCTGAAAACGTATGTTCATGATGAAAGTTGTCAAAATTCTGTGCCACAATCAATTTATGCTTTTTTGATTTCAACAGATTATGAAGATGCAATAAGGACGGCAATATCAATGGGCGGAGATGCAGACACAATGGCGTGCATCGCAGGATCAATTGCGGAGGCCTTTTATGGCATGCCCAAAGATTTGGAAGAGAGAGGAATGAAGTTTTTGACAGAAGATCTCAAGGAAGTTCTAAAAAAATTCGATGATAAGTTCAAAATGATAAATAAAAAAGATAAGTTCTAATGCTTATCTTTTTTATTCCAAAAGCTCATTAAGTGCTAACTTCTTTTTTTCACTCATGCTATTTATAATTTTGAGTGTTTGAGTATCTAATTTATATGATTGAAAATTATTGTAGAAAAATTCTTCTGGTGTTATATGGCAGGCTTTAATAATGTCTAGAATTACTTGCATTGATGGTTCGTATTCACCAGATTCGAGTTTTGTGATATAAGCAGGGTTTTTGCCAATCTCCAAACTTAATGCTCTTGCACTCAAGTTTGATTTATTTCTAAAATACCCAATTCGAAAAAGTATATCTTTTATTTCCATAATAACCTCTTCTATAATTATAATTTGCCAAAAATTTTAGATATATTCCTCATAAAGGATAAAAATATACAAAAAGAAATAAAATGTTTCTTATATAGAAATGTTTGTGTTTTTATTGACTTGAAAAGAAATACAAAATAAAATTATGAACAGGGAGGGGTTAAAATGATTGTCGCAAGTATGATTGGATATATGTTGGGAGTGTGGGTTTTATATGCGATTATTGCGTCTTTTGCAAAACATAAAATTGCAATAATAGTCACAGGCATTCTTGGTTTGGTTGGTAGTGTGTCAAGTGCTATTGCACTGAATTCGCCAGCGAGGATAATTGATACTTTTTCAGTTGTTGTTGCGGTTGTATTAATTTGCAGTGTTCCACCATTACAGATAAACAGTCGAGCCAAAGAAGAATGGAAAGAAAAGAGAAAAAAAGAAAAAAACAGAAACAAGGAGAAATAACAAATGAAATTATGTCCAAAATGTGAAATTAATTACATATTAAATTTAGATGATGAGTTGTGTGAAGTATGTAGAGAAGAAATGTTAAAAACTGATGCTGGAACAAAAGATAGCAACAAGGCACAAGTTGAAAAAGTTTTGTTGCCAGTTCTTAGAAGTCTACCAGAAGCAGAATTAAAAAAATTGACAGAAAAAGAATTCAGTTTGCAATTATTACAGTTAAGATTGCCACTTCTCAAAGAATGTAGAAATTTGGGTGAGGAGGCTTGCAAACAGGAAATAATTTTGGATAAATCAAAAACATATAGATATTATATAAAACCATATCGCATAGGAAACAAATACTATCATATTTGTTCTCAATGGTGGAGTTGCCCTGGAAATCGAAGCAAAGATATATTGGGTATATTAAAAGAATTGACGGAAAAAAAGCAAGGGTGACTTGCTTTTTTTAGTTGAGGAGTCCGAGGCTTATTATGAGGGCTTCGTTTGCTTTTCTCATAAAGCGGTCATCAAGCGTGCCGACATGATTTTTCAGACGGCGTTTGTCGATTGTTCGAAGTTGCTCAAAAAGGATTACTGAGTCCTTTGGCAAGTTGAAGGTGTCGGCGGGGAGTGAAAGATGAGTGGGTAATTTTGCTTTTGTTAGTTGTGAGGTGATTGCGGCAACAATGATTGTGGGGCTATATTTATTTCCGATGTTGTTTTGCACAACAAGAACAGGTCTAAGTCCGCCTTGTTCGCTTCCAACAACTGGGCTTAGGTCTGCGTAAAATATATCTCCTCGTTTGATTTGTTGCGTATTAGTCACCAGAAATATCCTTTTCGTAGTTTTCAAGAGTTTCGAGGTCGTCAAAATTCTCGTTTGCGAGTTCGGTTTCGTGAGTTTGGTTGCTCTCGTTCTCGAAGAAATTTGCGACATCTTCTCTCATATTCATACTATGCTCGTCGCCCAAGTATTCGTGATATAAACTTTGCGTGATGTCAACGCCATACAAAGCGACAATACGGTCTTTTTCATCAGTGAGTTCTTTTTTGTATTTATTAAATTTTTTCATAAGAAATATCTCCCAATAAAAATTTTCTAAACAAAAAAAGGACTTTTTTTAAGTCCTTAATTTAATTTGTCTAAAAATTATTTTATTATGCAGATGGCGCAGGCAATTTCTTTTGTGTGAGATATTGAAATTTCAACAACATTATTTGCGATGCCCAGTTTTTGTTTGGTGCTTTGTTCAATCTCCAAATATGGTTTGTTGCTCTTGTCGTGCAAAACATAAATTTTGTTGAGTTCAAGCGAAGTGATTCCAGTCCCCAGTGCTTTCAAAAAAGCTTCTTTTACTGCCCAAAATCCAGCAAGATGCACATGAGGGTCAGAGAATTTGTTTGCGTATTCAAGCTCATGTTCGCAAAACATTTTTGCAAAGCAAGGCTTTTGTTCTTTGAACCTTTTTGTTTCAATAATATCAATTCCAACCATATATTCATATTAACACAAAACATGTCTTCATCAAACAAAATTTAAAAGGATATCAAGAATTTATCAAATTTGGTCTTGAAAATGTGTTTTTGCAGTGCTATAATGAGGCAAATTGAGGTGAAATATGAATACAACAAAGAAAAGAATATTGATTGCAGTTTTGTGTGTTGTTGTTTTGGTGCTTTGTTCATATTATTTGGTTAATCGTCAAAAAGAAAAAGAAAAAGCAGAAAAAGAAGCCGAAACTCAAACACAAACTCAAATTGTTGCATTGGTTTAACAATAGTTTTCAAACTATTAAGTATTTGTCCTTAACAAAAAACACGAGGAAAACCTCGTGTCACCCTGTCGATAAACTTCGCAACCGTGAAATTAATGAAATTTCACTTGCTGCGTTTCTGAGAAAACCCAAGATTGGTCATTTAGGTCAACTAAACTCCCAACCTTGGTTTTTTCGAGTCTTGCCTTGCTTGTTTCTCGTCAGGCTGCAATTTTGATGCTGACTATCTTTCTCTTGTGAAAGTGAGTCTTCCCATTGTGAGAAATGGGGAAATGATGAGCCAAAGTGCTGCAACAAGAATGATGCAGTAAACAATGATTGAGCCCACCGCTCTTGTTCCGCCAAAAATTGCACCAACCAAGTTCCAGTCGAAAATTCCAACAAGTCCCCAGTTTACGGCGCCAAGAAGAACAAGAATATACGCGATAATGTTTGCAATATACATATTTACCTCCGAGATTAGTGTTTGCAAATTGATGCAAATTATTAAACAAAGATTTGTTGCAAAAAATCTTGAAAATTGTTAAAATAAAAAACAGAGGTGAAATATGATACTTGACGAAATGAAAAAACAAAATATTCAAGCAATGAAAGACCACGACCAAGTTGCTCGCTCAATCTTTTCAGTCGTGATGAACAAGGCAATGCTTGAAGGCATCAAAAAAAGAGAAAAAGGCGAAGAACTTGTTGACGCCGATATGGTTGCAATTTTGCAAAAAACCATAAAAGAACTGACGGAAGAATGTGAAAATTTCAAAAAAGTTAACAATCAAGAACAGATTGAAACAATTGAAAGACAAAAAGATATTATTTCAAAATTCCTTCCACAAATGATGAGCCAAGATGAAATCTATGCCATTATTGAAAAAATTGATGACAAGTCAATTGGCAATGTCATGAAGACATTCAAAACTCAGTATGCTGGCAAATGTGACATGCGTGATGTTCAAACTGTTCTTAAAAGGTTTAACTAGTGAAAATATATTCAATTAGTGATTTGCATTTGAGCGATGGCGACAAGCCAATGGATGTTTTTGGTGGGAATTGGGAAAATTATGAGAATATGATTGCTCAAGACTGGAAAAGCAGGGTGAATGACGACGATGTCGTTTTGATTTGCGGGGATTTGTGTTGGGCAATGAAAATTGAAAACGCAGGGTGCTTGTATGATTATCTTGCCGCTCTTCCCGGAAAAAAAATTGTGATTCGAGGAAATCACGACTATTGGTGGAAAAGCATTAGTGCAGTTCGCGACTTTTTGCCGTCAGGGTGCTATGCGCTTCAAAATGATGCGGTAAAAATTGGCGACTACATTTTTTGTGGGTGCCGTGGTTGGAGCACGGGCGACAAAAACACAAATGAAGACGACAGGTTGTTCGCTCGCGAAGTTTTGCGAATGGGTCTTGCTCTTGACGATGCAAAAAGAATTCGAAAAGAAAATGAAAAAATTATTGTTCTAACACATTTTCCGCCATTTGACTCAAAGCGCTCGTCAAACGAAATGACTGCACTTTTTGAACAAAACGGAGTGACGGCGGTTGTGTATGGTCATTTGCATGGAAAAAATATCAGAGCAGATGCATTGGTCGAAAAAAATGGCGTGAAATATTATTTGACATCGTGCGATCAAGTTGATAACAAATTGGTGGAGATTGAAGTTTAGTGGCAAAGTATCGAAGAAGTGAGGTCAAAAAGTGTCCTCGATGTGGAGAAAAGTGCTTGTTTAATGCACCAAAATGTCCAGAGTGTGGGCTGCTTTTTTCACGTCTTAATCTTGTCACAAACAAAGCAGGAAAACGCTGTGTTAGAAAACATCAAAAGGACAAGGTGCTCTATGTTTCGTCTTGGCCGGAAGATGCAAAACGCTGGAAAGCGCTTTTGCTTTGCGGATTTTTGGGGCTTTATGGCGCACACAACTTCTATTTGGGACGATATATCAAGGCAACATTTTCATTGATTTTTTCAACAATAACAACAATTTTTGCCGCAATGACAGTCTATCCTGATTTTTATTACACTTTTATTCAGTTTTTTGCCATTCCTGCGGCGTTTCCGTTGTTTTTTTGGGTGCTTGACTTTATCGCAATCGCGACTGGCAAATACAAAATTCCGGTGTCAATTCCAGACGATCCAAAGGAGATAAAATGAAAACAGTTGTTTGTGGAATGAGTGGCGGGGTTGACTCGTCTGTTGCAGCATATCTTCTCAAAGAGCAAGGTTATAATGTCATTGGACTATTTATGGTTAATTGGGAAGAGAATGACGAAAATGGAAACTGCACATCAGAGGACGATTATGAAGATGTCAAACGTGTTTGCAATGCGCTTGGCATTCCATACTATTCAATAAATTTTGCAAAAGAGTATTGGGACAGGGTCTTTGAGTATTTTCTTGAAGAATACAAAAATGGAAGAACGCCAAATCCCGATGTTTTGTGCAACAGAGAAATCAAATTTGGACCATTTTTGGAGTTCGCAAAAAAGATTGGTGCAGACTATATTGCAACAGGTCATTATTGCAAAGTTGAAGAAAAAGACGGTTTGTTCTATCTCAAAAAATCAAAAGACAAAAACAAAGACCAAACATATTTTCTCAATCAACTTTCTCAAAATCAACTTTCATCAGTCATTTTTCCGCTTGCTGACATAGAAAAGCCAAAAGTGCGTGAAATTGCTGAAAAACTTGAACTTTCAACAGCAAAGAAAAAGGATTCGACAGGCGTTTGTTTCATCGGTGAACGAAATTTTCGAAACTTTCTGAAAAATTATCTTCCAGCATGTCCTGGCAACATTTGCACACGTGACGGAAAAGTTGTTGGACGCCATGAAGGTCTGATGTATTATACTTTGGGTCAGCGCAGGGGGCTCAACATTGGTGGACGCGCGGACGGAAACGGGGAAAGGTGGTTTGTCACACACAAAGACCTCAAAAACAACATTTTGTATGTTTCGCAAGGGGAGGACGATGAACTTTTTTCAAAAAGCCTGATTGCAAAGAATTTTAATTGGATTCCAAAGCAGCCAGAGCAAAATGAGTTTGAATGTTTTGCAAAATTTCGTTATCGTCAGCCAGACCAAAAAGTCAAGGTAAAGATTTTGGATAATGGCGATGTGGACATTTCGTTTTTTGAAAAGCAACGTGCAATCACCCCAGGGCAATTCGCAGTGCTATATGATGCGGACGAAAATTGTCTTGGTGGCGGTGTGATTGATAGTTATACGCTCTAATCAAAAGAATCAGAATTGATGAAATCCGATTTTGTTATTGCTGCAAGTTTGACGACTTTGCGGCAATATTTTTTGTTAAGAAAGTCAACCGCGGCGTTAATTTTGTCAGCTTTTGAAGTGAGTGCTGAAAAAAAGTTCGTTTGCTCATTGTCTTTTGTTGAAGAAAGCGTGCTGCAACAAAGTCGCACGGCTCTGATTGGCTCGCCAAACTCCCAAAACTCATGAATAATCCGCATTGCTTCTTTTGCTATTTCAATTTCGTCGTTTGTGGGAAGCATGATTGTTTTTTCGTGATGAAGAGTGTGAAGCGAAGCATTTTTTATTGAAACGCCAATATTTGCACAACGAAAACCTTTTTCGCGAAGACGGCTCGACACGGAGCAAGCAAGGTATTGAATTGTTTGTTTGACTTCTTGTTCGGTGCAAATGTCTTTTATGGTTGTTGTGCCATTGCCCACACTTTTGACGGGGTCGAGGTCATCAACATTTGCAACTGGGTCAAAATCAAATCCCAAAAGTTTTTCTTTGAGTCGCACTCCAACAACGCCAAACTTTGCTTGCAGCGCACGAATGTCTGCTTGGGCAAGGTCACCAAGTGTGTTTATGTTCATGCGAACAAGTTTTTTTTTCATGCGTCTTCCAATCCCAATAATTGTATCAATCGGCAAAGGATAGATGATTTGTTTGAAGTTGTCGCGATGGATTGATGTTGTGGCGTCTGGTTTCTTCATATCAGAAGCAAGTTTTGCAAAAAGTTTACAAAACGAAATTCCAACTGATGCGGTGACACCGATCTCATTTTTTATTCGCTGTCTGATTTCATATGCGACCTTTTCGGCGTCGGGAAAAAGTTTTTGGCAGGTCGTGAGGTCCAGCCAACACTCGTCAATGCCAAAAGGTTCGATTTGGTCAGTGTAACATTTGTATATTTCAATGATTCGTTTGGATATTTTTTCATAGAGCGCGTGGTGTGGGGCAAGGCAGATGAGATCTGGACATTTTTGCATCGCTTGCCAAATTGGCTCGCCCGTTGCAACACCATATTTTTTTGCAATTTCATTCTTCGCAAGAATGATTCCTGTGCGTTTTTTGGGGTCGCCCGCAACAGCAACTGGACGACCAACAAGGTCGGGGCGAGTGGCACATTCGACAGACGCAAAAAAGTTGTTTATATCACAGTGCAAAATTATTCTGTCGTCGCAATTCATTTGCAAAAAACCTCCATTTGTAGTATACTCAATTTTAATATTTGAAATATGACAAGGGTGTGAAAGTTTGAATATAAGATTAAAAAATGTCAAAGTGTATTCCACGCGTCAAAACAAGTTTGAGAAGCGAGATGTTTGCATCAATAATGGCGTGTTTGTGGGAGAAAATAATTTTAATGCAGATGAAGTTTGGGACTGTGAAAACGAAATCTTAATTCCAAATTTTGTGTCGAATTTTGGTGGAGTTGCAAAAGAGATTGCAAAAGAAGTTTTTGACCCAAAAGAAATTGCTCGGCGAGTGACACAACTCTATTTTGAAAATGGCTATTCCAAAATTGTTGAAGAGATAAATGATTTTGAACTGGCAAAAGCATTTGGAGAGTGTTGGATTGAAACTCAAATTGTCAGCGGAGATTTGAAATTGCTTGAAAAAATCAAAAGACTTAACAAACGAAATCTCACAGTCGGAGTGGTGGTTGATCTCATTTTGGATTCGCCGGACGAGATTGATGAAAAAGTCACGTATGCACATAAAAATGGACTTAAAATTTATTCAAATTTTTATGAATCGCTCATGCGAGCGGGCGAAATTTCAACCCAGTATTCAAAATCGCCGATTGAGGTCGCAAGAGATTTTGGAATGCTTGACGGAAAACTCGTGTCGACAAATAATGTGTGCCTTGACAAAGAAGATATTGTGCAAATGGGCGATGTTTCACTCTGTGTTGCACCAAAGGCAAACATGTTTTCGGCACTCGGATTTGAACCTTTGGGGCTTGTGAAAAACTACGAAAAAGATGTTGGGTTTTGGACTCCAAATGAGTTCGGACTTGATATGTTTGAAAATATGAGAGCGGCGCTTTGTGTGTGCCGAGCAAGCATGAATGACGAGGAAATTTTGAGTGAAAAAGATGTGCTTGGTTGGGCAACGGGCGTGTGTGGGCTTTGTCCCGAAAACAACAAAATTGCAAGTTTTTTGCTCATAAATTCAAAAAAATCGCAAAAAAACATTGAAAATGTTGATGATTTGGTGAAATTTTCAACTTCTGCCGACATCAAGAAGAATGTTGTGGCGGGAAAAGTTGTTTATAAAAAATAAAAAAAGGAAAGGAACAAAATTATGGATATTGCATCAGTTTTATCAAAAGAATTTAACATCAGATTGGATTATGTGAACAACATCATAAACCTCATTGACGAGGGCTGCACAATCCCATTTATTGCAAGATATAGAAAAGAACTCACGGGGTCATGCGATGACCAAGTGCTTCGTGAATTCAACGACAGACTTGTTTATCTTCGCAATCTTGAAAAGAGAAAGCAGGAGATTTCAAAATCAATTACTGAACAAGAAAAAATGACAGACGAACTTCAAGCACAAATTGATGCGGCAAAAACGCTTACCGAAGTTGAAGATATTTATCGTCCATACAAGCCAAAAAGAAAAACAAGGGCAAGCATGGCAATTGCAAAAGGTCTCAAACCTCTTGCTGATTTGATTTTTGCACAGGACATTCATGAGAGCGTTGAAGAACTTGCAAAAGACTATGTTGATGAAGAAAAAGGCGTGAAAGACGTGGAGAGTGCATTGCAAGGTGCCAAAGATATTATTGCTGAATATATGTCAGACGACAGCGAAATCAGAAAAACGCTCAGACAATCAATTGTTGAAACTGCTGAAATTGAAACAGCACTTGTTGAAAATGAAAACTCAAAAACATATGAAATGTATAAAGAATATTCCGAGCCTGTTGCCAAAATCCCTTCACACAGAATTTTGGCAATCAATCGTGGCGAAAAAGAGGGCTGCCTCAAAGTTTCAATAAAATATTCTGACAAACTTGCTCACAAACTTATGGCACAAGCTTTTGTTAAAGATAATCCATATTCAAATGGACTTATGGAAGAAGTGATTGAAGATAGTTTTTCAAGACTTTTGTTCCCTTCACTTGAAAATGAGTGCAGAAACAATCTCACAGACAAAGCGGACGAGCAAGCAATCAAAATGTTTGAAGTCAACCTCAAACCGCTTCTCATGGTCGCACCGCTCAAAAACAATATCATTTTGGGACTTGACCCAGCTTATCGCACAGGTTGCAAAATTGCAGTTATTGACAAAAATGGCGATGTTCTTGACACAACTGTTATCTATCCAACCCCGCCTCAATCAAAGATTGAAGAAAGCATCTACAAACTTCGTCAACTCATTCTCAAACATAATGTTGACATCATTTCAATCGGCAATGGCACCGCTTCAAAAGAAGCAGAAATCTTTGTTGCAAAACTCATCGCTCAAACGCCTGAACGCAAACTCAACTATGCAGTTGTCAACGAGGCAGGGGCATCGGTTTACTCCGCTTCAAAACTCGGCGCGCAGGAATTTCCTGACTATGATGTTTCTTTGCGTTCGGCGGTGTCAATCGCTCGTCGACTTCAAGACCCACTTGCAGAATTGATTAAAATTGATGTCAAATCAATTGGTGTTGGACAATATCAACACGACATGCCACAAAACCGTCTCACAGAAGTTTTGGAAGGCGTTGTTGAAGACTGTGTCAACTCTGTTGGTGTTGACCTCAACACAGCGTCTGTTTCACTTCTTTCTTATGTTTCGGGACTAAACCAAGGCATTGCAAAAAATATTGTTGAGTTCAGAAAAGCAAACAAGAGTTTTTCATCTCGTGAACAACTTCTCAAAGTGCCAAAACTTGGTGCAAAAGCATATGAACAATGTGCGGGTTTCCTTCGAATTGTGGGCTCAAAGAATGTGTTTGAAAACACGGGCGTTCACCCAGAAAGTTATGAAGCAGCAAAAAAACTTTTGGCTTTGTTTGGACTTGGGGAAGAAGATGTGAAAAATAACAACTTGACAAGTCTTCCACTTCTTGTTAAAAACATTGGAGAAAGTGAGGTTGCAAAAAAGATTGGCGTTGGTGTTCCAACACTGCTTGACATGATTAAAGAACTCATAAAACCTGGGCGCGACATTCGTGAAGAAATGCCAAAACCAGTGCTCCGCAGTGATTTGCTTTCACTCGAAGACCTAAAAGAAGGTATGGTGCTTTCGGGCGTTGTTCGAAACGTTATTGACTTTGGTGCATTTGTGGATATTGGCGTTCATCAAGACGGACTTGTTCATATTTCTCAAATTTGCGACCGCTATATCAAGCACCCGTCCGAAGTTCTCAAAGTTGGCGACCATGTTCAAGTCAAAGTGCTTTCTGTTGACCCAGTCAAAAAGAGAATTGCTCTCACAATGAAAGATATATAGGATTGTTATGACAACAAAACACAATTTCAAAAATTGCGAAGAAATAAAAATTTATCTTTTGGAACAAATGAATGAATTAAACCGCAAAGGAGAGTTTAATATTTTTGTCCATCAAATCAACAACTACAAAAATTATTTGGATTCGGGCGAAGATGTTCTGCAAAAAAAAATTTGTGGCATTATTGATGACGGGTTGCGACTGGGCAAATATTCAAGCATATTCGGAACGGCAAATCTTGTTGCGTCATCTTTGGAAAGAAATGTTGACCCCGTGATTGACTACAACTATTATCGCAACTCTGATTTTCCAATCCTTGTTGTTGCCATTCCAAAATACATTGATGTTGACGGCAAAAAAGTTGAGTTTTCATCTTACAAAAACAACACCGAAGGGGCACGCGAAGAAATCAAAAATGAATTTCGCACAAACGGCATTTACGAAAGCAATCACAACATAAAATCATGCCTTTTTGATGTGTTGAAAGGTTATAACAACTTGCCAAAGCATTACATCTTGGGAGTTTTGATAAAAAACGGGAATGAATATTCGTTTGTTGAAAACAATGAACATTTGAAAAATTTGAGCGATGCGGACTTTGCAAAATACAAAGATTGTGTTGCAAATAAAATAAAAACCAAATATGATGAGTTCTCAACAGAAGAACCGCTAACTCTCATGATAAAAAGTTTTCGCACCGAGCAAAAATGGAGAGATGAGCAGTTGTTGGATTATGATTAGAAAAAGCATGATTGCAACGGAATGAAAAAAGTCGCCACAAATGGCGACTTTTTTTTCAATTATTTTGTTTTGTTGCTATTCAAATATTTGTTTTTGAGTTCGTGGAATATTGCAATTTCGAGGTCGGCAGCTTCGGGCGAATCTGATGAATGAACAACATTTTTTGTTGTAGAAATAGGCATGTTGAGCAATCTTGGTATGTTGCGGCGAATTGTTCCTTTTTCGGGATTTTTTGTTGAGCCACAAAGTGCTCGAATTTTTGCAATCGCATTGTCTCCCGACACAACCATTCCATATGCCTTGTCGCTTGTTAAGTATTGTTCAAGTTCTGGGTAGAATGGTTTGTTGACATGCTCATGATAGTGTTGTCTTGCATGTGGAACATCGTATTGAATGTAGCCTTCTTCTTCAATTTTTATTCCGTTTGATGCAAGCTTTTCTTTGACCAAAAGAATTATGATTGATTTGTTTGCAAATTCTGGTTTGATCATAACATAAGATTTTTGTTTCATTTTGACTCCTAAAAAATTATTATTACCATATAATAACAAAGTACATATGATATTGCAATATTTTATTTGACGAAAAACAAAAATAATGTTAATAATTTATCAAAAGGACATGAGTGTTGTGGAGAAGTGATGCAAAAAATTTGTTCGAAATGCAAAATGAACATTCAAGATGTTTTGGACTCGGGAATTGTTGGGTGCAAAGAGTGTTATGTTGAGTTTCGTGAAGAGCTTTTTCCAATCATAAAAGATATTCAAAAAAACACGCAAAATTTGGGTAAAAAACCACAAAAAGACAACTTTGACGAAGAAATTGAACAAGAAATTCAAGATATTTTGAGAGGTGACAATGGATAATTTGACAAAAGAAATTGTCGTGTCATCTCGTGTTCGACTTGCAAGAAATTTTGATAAATACAATTTTCCAATCAGGCTTTCAAATGACGCAGACGCAAAACAAATTCAACGCGAAGTCTTTAGTGTGGTTAATTTTGGCAATAATTTTATGTTCTATTCGCTCAAAAACATGGACAACAACCAAATTCTCAAATTTTTGGAAAGACATCTCATTAGTCGAGAATTGATTGAAAACAAAGATATTGCTGGCTTTTGCATAAACAAAAACGAAGACAAGATCATCATGATTAACGAAGAAGACCACATTCGCGAGCAATGTATCAAAAAGGGATTTGCGCTTGAATTGGCGTATGACGAACTTCAAGATATTGACGACAACATTTTGGAGAAATGCGACATCGCTTATTCGCAGGAGTTTGGCTTTTTGACAGCGTGTCCAAGCAATATTGGAACAGGAATGAGGGCATCTTGCATGATGTTTTTGCCAGCGCTCACAAAAACGGGTGCAATCGAAAACATTATACAAACTTTTTCAAAACTCGGCTTTGCTGTTCGCGGCTTTTTGGGCGAAGGGAGTGAAGCGGAAGGATATTTATATCAAATATCAAACCAACAAACATTGGGACTGAGCGAAGAAGATATTCTAAAAAGTGTTAAAAATGCAGTTCTAAAAGTTTGTGAAATGGAAAATGAAGCGAGAGAAGTTTTGTTTCAAACAAAGCAGGATCAAATCAAAGATGCGACATATCGTGCTTATGGAATTTTGGCAAACTCTTATCGTATGCCCGAAAAAGAATTTACCAAACTTATTAGCGATTTGAAACTTGGGTTTGCTTTGGGGTTGATTGATTTTAGAAATCCAAATATTTTGGAAGAAATTGAAGTGTCTTCGCGACCAGCAAACCTTGACGCGAGGTTTGGCGAAGAACTGGACGATGACAAGAGGGATAAATTTCGTGCGGACTATTTGTGTCGGGCACTAAAAAATCAAAGAATCTAGGAGGAAAAATGTTTTACAATTTGAACCTTTCTGAAAATGCACTAAAAGCAATAAAAAAGGCGGGGCGAATTGCGCTCAAATATGGCTCAAATCAAGTGGGAACAGAGCATTTGCTTTATGGGCTTTGTGAAATCAAAGATTCTCCAAGCCGTGATATTCTTGCAAAATTTGGGATTAATTCAAAGTCTATTGAGGAAATCTTTGCCGAAGAAGACGAAGTCCAACCAATTGAAAGCAGTGTTGAACTCACACCGCGCTCAAAAGAAGTGCTTAAAATTGCGGGGAGCATTGCAACGGGGCTTGGGCACAACTACATTGGCACAGAACATATTCTCTACGCCTTGCTTTCAATGACTGATTCGTATGCGGTGCAAATTATTGCTGGCATTTTTGGAGTTAATGTTTCAATGCTACGAAACAAAGTGGCCGCTTTCATTCAAGGCAGAAGTTCGGTTGACGAAAACGAAGAGAGTGCGGGTGAAAATCTTGAAGCGCAAAACATTCAAAAAAGTGCGTTGCCTGAAAAACTTTTGGAAATGGGAATTGACCTCACTCAAAAAGCAAAGGATGGAAAAATTGACCCTATAATTGGACGCGAACAAGAAATTGAACGCATGATTGAAATTCTTTGCCGAAAGACAAAAAACAATCCCGTGCTTATCGGGGAGGCGGGAGTTGGGAAAACTGCTGTTGTTGAAGGGCTTGCGCTTGCAATAACAAGCGGAAATGTCCCAGAACTTCTCAAAGACAAAATCATTTTTTCGCTTGATATTGGCTCGCTTATGTCTGGGACAAAATATCGCGGAACAATGGAAGAAAAACTCAAAGATGCAATAAATACAATCATTTCGAACAAAAATATTATTGTGTTTATTGACGAATTGCACACTCTTGCACAAGCTGGGGCAGAAAAGGGCGAAGTTAATCCGTCAGACATTCTCAAACCATATCTTGCTCGTGGCGAACTTCAAACAATTGGTGCGACAACAACTGAAGAATATCGCAAATATATTGAAAAAGACAAAGCGCTTGAAAGAAGATTTCAACCCGTGCTTGTCAACCCTCCAACCGTTGAGCAGACCATTGAGATTTTGAAAGGTCTTCGAGATTCGTTTGAAGCATTCCACAAAGTGACAATCACTGATGAGGCGATTGAGCAAGCAGTGACACTTTCGGATAGATATATCACTGACCGCAACTTGCCAGACAAGGCGATTGACCTTGTTGATCAAGCGAGTTCGCGGGCAAAACTAAATTTTTCGACCAAGCCACTTGCTGTTCGCGAAAAGGAAGAAAAAATCAAGCAGCTTTCAGCGAACCGAGACGAGGCATCAATGCAAAGAAACTATGAAAAAGCAGCGTTGTTTCAACAACAAATCATAAAACTTGAAAATGAACTTGACGATTTTTCACGCCAACAAGCAAAGTCGAACAAAAACTCAAACTGCATAACAGGGAATGACATTGCACACGTCGTTTCGCTTTGGACGGGCATTCCAGTCACAAAAATAACCGAAACTGAAAAACAAAAACTTATGCACCTTGAAGAAACCTTGCACAAACGAGTTGTGGGACAAGAAGAAGCAGTTAGTTCTGTTGCAAATGCAATCAGGAGAAGTCGTGTGGGTCTACAAGACGCGCGCCGCCCAATTGGCTCATTCTTGTTTTTGGGACAAACAGGCGTTGGAAAAACCGAACTTTGCAAGGCGATTGCACAAGCAATGTTTGATGACGAAAAAAACATCATAAGACTCGACATGAGTGAATATATGGAACAACATTCGGTTGCAAAACTCTTTGGTGCACCTCCAGGATATGTTGGTTATGACGAAGGTGGGCAACTCACCGAGCAAGTGCGTCGCAGACCATATTCGGTTGTTTTGTTTGACGAAATTGAAAAAGCACATCCAGATATATTCAATGCATTGCTCCAAATTCTTGATGACGGAAGACTTACGGATAATCAAGGAAGGACGGTGAATTTCCGCAACACGATTTTGATTATGACAAGCAATGTTGGAGCGGCAGAGGTTAAGGCGCAAACAAAAGCTCTTGGTTTTTCTGATGAAGGCGAGCATTGCGAACTGACTTATGAGCAAACTCGAAAAATTTATTTGGATTGTCTAAAACGTAAATTCAAGCCGGAATTTTTGAATAGAATTGATGTGATTACTGTGTTCCACAATCTCACGCGTGATGACTTATTAAAAATTGCAACAATCCTTATTTCCGATCTATCAAAACGTTTGGAAAAACAAGGACTCAAACTCAATCTAACCTACGAAGCACTGGAGTTTATTGTGGATAACGGCGGAAGCAGTGAATATGGTGCAAGACCGCTCAAACGATTTATTCAACAACACGTTGAAGACCTTATCGCCGAGAAGATTCTCATGGGCGAACTCAAAAGTGAAGGGGAGATCACAATTGATTGCAAAAATGGCGAACTTCAATTTGTTTCTAACTAAATTCGTTTTGAAAAAAAATATCATTTTGCTATAATAATATCAGGGGGATAATTATGAAAATTGAAATTGTTGAAAGAAATTATGATGTTGGAAAAAGGCTTGAAAGTTTGATTGAGAAAAAACTTAAAAAACTTGAAAGATATTTCCCAGATGACGCAAAAGCAACCGTTGTTTGCCGTCAAGAAAAGAAAAATTATATCATGGAAGTCAGCATAACAAACAAAAATGGTTTTTATCGCAGTGAGGTGACAGGCGAGAATATGTTTGAAAACCTCGATATGGCACTTCCAAAAGTTGAAAAACAAATCATTCGTGCAAATCAAAAAAGACAAAGCTTCAAAACACAAGTTGAAGCTCCAATCCTTGAATTTTTGCAAGAACTTCCAACTTTTGAAGACAAGCGTATTGCAAAGAAGAAACAAATTCACCTTGATCCGCTTGACATTGAAGATGCAAAATATATGCTTGAAGCAACCGACCACGATTTCTATGCATTCTTGAATCGCGAAACAGGAAAAGTCAACATTGTTTATAACAGAAAAGACGGAGATGTTGGACTTATCGAACTTCAATACTAAAAAACAAAAAAGAGAGCGACAAGTGCTCTCTTTTTTGTTGCAGTAAATCCATTGTTTTGAAATCACTCAACAATGATTGTGAAGGTTTGAGAAAGGCTTGGGTCTTCAAGTGTGTATAATCTAAACTTCAAAGTGCCTTTCGACAAAATCTCAAGACCAATCATTGAAGTTTCAATTTCAACATTGATGTTGTTGCCTTCCAAAATTTCACATTTGACTGAATATTTTTTGGTTGCATTCATTTTGAAAGCCAATGATGTGAGCATTTCTTCCGTGAAACCACTGATTCGAATTGTTGAATCGGTTATCTTGATATTATTTGAGGTGGAAGGAGGTGTTAACGTAAAAATTCTCTTTGCGGGTTCAATCGGATCGTCTTCAGTTGGATTGTTTTCAGTTGGGTGGTCATCGGTTGGATTATCTTCAGTCGAATTATCTTCAGTTGGATTGTTGTCGCTTGGGTTGTTGTCGCTTGGGTTGTCGGCAGGATCAACATGATTGTCTTCAGGGTCATTTGGAATATCTGGATTGGTTGATTCATCTGGGTTGCTTGGTTTTGAATCGTCATCTTTTGAAACATCGGGGACTTTTTCTGAGTTGTCGACAACAAGCTTGTCCAAAAGCAAAGTGTGCTTCATATTGTCAGCGTCCAAAACAAGTTTGAATTGCAAACTATGTTCAGCTTTTGATTCAAAATAAACATCGCAGCTGCGACAATTGTCCGAAGTTTTCTCGTTTGAAACTTTGACATGATCAGATGCAATCAAACTCAAATCATAAAATTTGAGATTGACGCTCGTCAGTTTCAATGTGTATTTTTCTCCAAGCAGGGGATTTGTGACTGAGTTTTCGTTTTCGTCAACAAGATTTATTTCTGCTTCAATTTCAAGTGGGAGAACGACAACTTTTGTTGTGTATGAATATTCCTTGTCACCGATTTCAACAAAACTTTTGATGCTTGTTTCACCAACTTGAAGCGGTTTGACATTTCCAAGAGAATTAATCTCAATAATATTGTTATCAAATGCGGAAAATTTCAAATTTGTATTATCCGCATTATGCACGCTGGCACAAACATTTGCAGTCTTATCACAAAGGACGAGTGTTAATTTTTCTTTTGCTAAAACAAAAGGGTCTTCAACTTCAACAAATTCTTCAATCTCTTTGCTTTTATTTTCACTTCCGGCACTAATGTTGTCTTTGTTTTGTTTGGTAAAACCAAAGTAAATTCCAATTCCGCCACCAAAAACGAAAACCAAGACAATAGCCAAAATTATAAACTTTTTCATATCTTCAATATCTAACATTTTTCGACACAATTTGCAATATCTTTTGACAAATTTGCCAAAACTTTGTTCAACGTGACCAAAAAATATAAATATTTTTTGGGTCGAAAAACTTTTATCCTTTGTTTTTTGTTTTTTTTAATCCAAGTATAAGCCATATGAAATGTCCAGCACACCTATCAATGCAAGAAATGTGGACACATTTAGGTTGAGTAGATAAAAATGCTTTTCGATTTGAAAAGCATTTTTGGTTTAATGGGTTATCAAGTTGTTATATTCATTGAGATACTCTTGGGCGGTGGTTGACCAATCTTTTGGAATTGTTTTTTCTGCCTCATCGCCAATTTGTTTGAGATGGGCTTTGTCTGAAATGGCTTCAATAATTTTGTCTGCGAATTCTTGGATGTCATTTTCAACAACAAATCCTGACACATTGTTTGTGATTCTTTCGCTGCTGCCAGTGTTTTTGATTGTGATTGCTGGAACGTGATGCAGGGCGGCTTCAACAATGGTGAGGGGGTCGTTGTCAAAAATTGACGGGAACAAAAATAGTTCTCCTGCACCATAGAGTGAACTCAACAAATCTTTGTCGGTGATTTGTCCGGTGAAGATAACGTTTTCTTCCAATCCCAATTTTTTGCATAGGTTTTTGAAATAATCATCATCAAATCCATGTCCAACAAACAACATTTTGAAATTGATGCCACGGTCTTTGATGATTTTTAGTGCGTTGATTGTGAATTCGAGATTTTTGAATTTGACGATGTGACCAACATAGAGAAAAATATTTTCTTCGTTTGCAAGATTGTATTTTTGAATCGCAAGTTTTTTAACTTCTTCCAAGTTATTTATTCTGCTGAAAGTTGCACCATTTCTGATGACTTTGGCCTCGCCACAATATCCGTAACTTTTTAATTCGTCAATCATGTCATTTGAAACAGTGTAGACTTGTTTGACTTTGTTGAGTTTTTTAACAAGATTTTTGATGAGTGCATTGACAATAACTTTTGACTTTATGCTTCTCTCAAATGCTGTTTTGAATTTTGTATGGACGGTCATGACAACTGGAATATTATGCTTTTTTGCATAACTCAAAGCATATTTCGCCATTGGCGAAACAGATTGGCAGTGTATTATTTCTGGATTGAATTTTTTCATCTCTTTTTTAAACTTGCAAGATGTGAAGGGGAATGCAAAATAGTCGTTGTTGGTGATTTTTATGCTGTTTGCTCTAAGAACTCGAAACTGAAAATCATCTTTGAATTTTCTTGAATAATATGGAGCGCAAACAACAACTTCATTGTTTTCTGCAAGTGCAGTGGCTAACCCCAACACGGCTTTTTCAGTTCCTCCAACTCCCGGCAAAAAGCTATCTGTAAATATTGCAATTCTCATTTTTTTCTCCTTGTTTGTTTTGGCGTTCCCAGAGGGAATCGAACCCCCAATTTTCCCTTAGGAGGGGAATGTTATATCCGTTTAACTATGGGAACAAGTGTTTTTATGATAGCACATTTGTGTTTGTTTTTCAATTAATTTTTGTTTGCTTTATAAATTTAGTATGCTGATTGATATTTTATAATAATGAATGAGATAATTTATTATTTTGCGATGTTTTATTATTATACTGTTGACTTATGATTATTAATATATTACAATTATCAAAAGAGGAATGAATATGAACAACAATTTTCAAAACAATCTTAAAAAACTTGCGGGAAGATTTTCTCAAAAATACATTGCGGAGAAAACTGGTTTTTCGCAATCAAGCATAAACAATTATCTTACAAAAAATAGTGAGCCATCCATTCAATTTCTTGTTGCGCTTAAAGATGCATTTGGGATTTGTGTGGATGATTTTTTATTTTCAGACTATGTTTTAGAGAATTATGTGTCGTATGAAAAGTTTTTGGGTAATTATATCGTTTATTATTATAATAATGATTCCTATAAAGGAGAAGTTCATGGGAGTTTAAAAAATACACTAAATTATGGAATTATTAGTGTGACAAGACGTGGCGAATTGACATCGGATGTCGTTGTTTTGGGAACATTCATGAAGGATAGAGAGAGTGCAACAAAAATATTAAGACTTTGCAATATGGCAAAAACATCATCTGAAATCGAAAAAATCATGATGCAGGGTGGCAATATTTATCGTGGAAATATTACCGCAAATTCACAAAATGTGTTTTTGGAGCTTGGGAACGATGAAAATTTTGACCAAACATATATTATCCTAAACAATCCACCATCTAATTCACAATATGTTGGGGGAGCGGGAACGGTTAATTCAATTTCAAGAGGGCGAGAACATAATCCATGTGTTCAATTTATTATTATATCAAAAAAACTTCTTGATGTTCCCGACGGAGAAATTTATAAATGTCTTCAATTTGATGATTACAATGCAAACCTTGAAGAGACAACGAAAGATGTTATAAATATGTTTAAAAGATTATATTTGGACAAAAACGAAATTTCTGCTGAACTAGACGAAAATCAGAAACAAGCGATTATAAAGAATAAATTAGAATATTATTTCGAACAAATATTGGAAGCGAACTCATTTAGATTTGCCAAAATTTCAAATCGCGAAGATGACTCAATATATAAACTGATTAAGGAGAGTATGAGTGTTGAGTAGAGATCAAGAAATTTTTGATAAAATTATATCGCGATATAAAAATGCAAATTTGTCAACGAGGCGGATTGAAAAAGCTTATGAAGTGGCAAAAGATTTGCATGCGAATCAAACAAGAAATGATGGAACGCCATATATTATTCATCCGGTTGAAGTGGCGTATATTTTGTCAGAGTTTGATTTTGATGAAGATGTTATTTGTGCGGCACTACTTCATGACACCGTGGAAGATTGCGGATACTCTCTGAAACAAATTGAAATCGACTTCAACAAAAATGTTGCAAATCTTGTGGACTCGGTGAGTGCAATTGATGAAACGACCTATACCTACAACCAAGACAATTTGTTTGAAGATCCAGAATTTGTTAAATCTTCGATGGAAGACCAAACTTTTAAAAAGCTTATTGCGCTCGGCAAAAAGAATCCCTGCGGATTTTGTATTAAGTTTGCTGATAGATTACATAATCTCAGGACTATCGAAAGTTTTAATTATAGCAAACAACTTGAAAAAGTTCGTGAAACCGAAAAGTGGATTTTGCCGATTGCGAAAAAATTGGGGGCCGAGTTTTTCTTTCGAGCAATACAAAATGAATGTTTTCGAGTTGTGAACAGACAACAGGGTAAACAATATTTTGCGTCATATAAGTTTTATCATAAAACAAATAGGAGAAACCTTGAGAAGATGTCGCAATACTTACAATCGTCATTTTCTACCAATTTTGTTAAACAAATACTGATTCATGATGTCTTGGAGTATAAGGTTTTTGATGATTTGAAAGAATTATTGAAGAACATCAATATCGAAAAAGTCACACAAGGGCAGTTGATTCGTGTCACGAATTACAACATGTATTTGATTTATGACAACTCCAACTATAAAAACGTGTTGAAAGATGTTTTGTTGGGGATTGATAAAAAACTTGCAGGACTTGTTAAAGTGCTTGATGCAAAAATTGGAAGGTTTACACAAAAACCATACTTTGTTTTGGAAGACGACCTGCAAAACAAATACAATCTTTATATCATGACAAAAAATGAATACAGAATTTGTCAAATTGGGACTCTTGATGGTCAAGTTGAAATTGACGAGAACGATGAAGAAGAGCTTGGTAGTGATTGGATCCGAGTTAAAACTCGTTCTGGTGAAAGAAAATACATGCCAAAAGATGCAACAGTTTTGGACTTTGCATTCAAACTTCATGAGGATTTGGGGTTTGGATTTGATTATGCAGTGATAAATAAATCAAAGACCAAATTTCCACCTTATACAAAACTTAACGATGGCGACCAGGTTGAGATTATGGTTGTTCGAGATTCAAATGGAGAGATTAAAAACAAGACACAAATAAAATGGTTGGCATATGCGAATACTGAGCAAGCCAAGCGAAAATTAATTAAGTATTTTGAAAAAATGTTAAAAATAAATAGAAAATAATTAAAAATATTTAAAAATAAACAAAAAAATAAATAAATTTAATTATTTATATTAAATAAATTGGACAAGCGAATTGTGTGCTTGTCCTTTTGTTTTGCGGGATTTAAATAATTAATTATTTTCACAAACATATTTTTGAAATTATATAATGAATATAGATTATCTTTGGCTGCACACAATCTCAAGTTCTTTCGTCTTCTGCGAAAGCAATTCCGTATTGTTTCGCTTATCATCACTCGCATGAAACAGATGGAATAAACAAGTAAATGAACAAAACTCTTGAAAATTTTGCTGATTTGTATTATACTAAAATTATGAGGTATCATTTCGTCATCATGTATAGATAATTGTGAGTGGTGCTGCAAAGTGTGCAGCACCAGTTTTTCATTCGTAATTTTTATATATGGAGCAAGAAAATGATTATATTAGATGTAAATAAATTAACAAAAAATTTTGGTTTTGGAACGCTTTTCGAAAACTTGTCTTTTTCATTAAACGAAGGTGAATCAATTTCTATTGTTGGACCAAACGGGTGTGGCAAGTCAACACTTCTAAAAATTATTGCTGGTTTTGAACGGGCGGACTCTGGAACGGTTAATATCAAAAAAGGAGCAAAATGTGCGTATCTTGACCAAACAGCTTCAAGCATTCAGGACTCACGCAAAGTTAAAGATATTCTCAAAGATTCGTTTGAAGAAATCAATGCGATGGAAAAGAGATTGAACGATTTGCAAAATAAACTGACTGACACGACAGCTGAAGATTATGACTTGACACTTTCAAGGTATTGCAATTTGCTTGAAAGATTTCAAATGGCGGGAGGATATGATGTTGATGTGCGAATAAGCACGGTTGTTGAAGGGCTTGGAATTGACAAAGGTATGCTTGAAAAGCCTTATGATGTTCTTTCTGGAGGAGAAAAAACTCTTGCGCAACTCGCAAAAGCATTGCTTCAAAAACCAGACTTGTTTTTGCTTGATGAGCCGACAAACCATCTCGACATTGATCGCATTGAGTGGCTGGAAGGGTATATCAAATCTTTTCGCGGGGCAGTTGTAATCGTGTCGCACGACAGATATTTTCTCGACAAAATGTCAAACAAAATTTTGTCGTTGGACGATGTTGAAGGCAAAATTTATGCAACAAACTACTCGGGATATTTGGAGCAAAAACAACGAGATTTTGAAGTTCAACTTGCAGCATTTCGGGACCAACAGCAAGCAATAAAAAGGCTTGAAGAACAAATCAAATACTTTTCAGAAATGGGCATGGCAAAAAACAGTGCAACTCTATGCAATCGTGCACACTCTCTTTCGACTCAACTCGAGCGAATGAAGTGTGCGGCAGTCAAAAAGCCAACCGAACAAAAAAAGATTGATGTTGAATTTTCTCGCGTCAAAAAGACGAGCAAAACAGTTGTTGAGGCAAAAGATTTTGTTGTGAGCATTCCAGGTGAAAAAACGATTCTGGACAAAATTTCAGTCAATATTTGCGCGGGCGAGAGAGTTGCTTTTATTGGTGCAAACGGAAGCGGAAAGTCCACATTTGTTAAGGCGATTATGGGTGAGCAAAATCTTCCAATGTCTGGGAAAATTGAAGTTGGGCCAAGCGTAAAAATTGGATATTTGCCTCAAATTATTGAATTTTCAGAGCCAAATTCAAGTCTGCTTGACTATTTCAAAAATGAAGTTGGAGTTGATGAAGAGCGAGCAAGGCGAATTTTGGCTTCTTTTGATTTTTATAAAGATGAGGTTTCAAAAAAAGTTAAAAATCTTTCTGGCGGCGAAAGAATCAGGGTTAAACTTGCAATTTTGTTGCAACAACAAATCAACACTTTGATTTTTGACGAGCCGACAAACCATATTGACATTCCAACAAAAGAAGTGTTGGAAGAAGCTCTTTCAAACTTTGCGGGAACATTGATTTTTGTGTCGCATGACCGATATTTCATAAACAAGTTTGCTGACAAAATATTTGAATTTTCATCTGGCAAAGTGACGACATATCATGGCAACTATGATTATTACAAGTCGCAGAATAACAAAAAGTAAAAAAACAAGGCGGGTTATCTGCCTTGTTCTTTTATGTTCTTTTTTGTGATGTCTTTTTTGTAGAACAAAAACTCGCCATCTTGGATTGGTGTGGAAAAGCCTTGTGAGAGAAGGATTTTTTTCATCACTTGATTTTCGGGCTTTGTGAACACCTTGAATTGAGAGTAGGTTTTGTTGAGCATAAAAGGGTTTTGGTCCCCGAGAATGTCGGCGATTGCTTGCGTTCCGATGCCACGTCCGCGAAAACGAGGGTTGACGATGATGTTGTAGAGATTGAGTGCATTGCCGGATTCTTCAACTCCGAGCATCAAGGCGACTGCCGGTTGAGAACCAACATATCCCAAACATTCCCTGAATTGTCCGTTTTTCATTTGTTTGAGGCATTCATATATGCTACGTGCGGTTGTTGCCCAATCTTGTTCTTCCATGCAAAGACTGTGTCTGTCACTTTTTGACATCCACTTTTCAATCATCTCTTGTAATTTTTTGTCAACGCTTGTCCAAACTATTTTCATATCACAATAATACTCAAAATGTTGCAATATTTCAAGTGTTTGTTGGCAATCGTTTTGTTGTGAGAAAAAATTTGAAAAAAGTTAAAAAATTAGCACTCTCCACTTGACAGTGCTAATTTTGAGGTCTATAATGTGTGTTTGAAAAAAGGAGGATAAGACTATGAACTACGATAAATTGACACAAAAAAGCGTTGAATGTATCCAAAATGCACAAAGATGTGCGTTGGAGTTTGGCAATCAAGAGATTCGACCAATTCATATTTTGAGCGTGCTTGTTAGTGACCAAGATGGTTTGATTTATCAGATGCTCAGGGATATGAATATAAACACAGATTACCTTATGAAAGACTGCGAGGAAGAGATTGCTCGTCTTCCAAAAATCAGTCCATTGAGAGAGGCATATCTGTCGAGTGAGGCCGACCAAGTGTTTGGGTTTGCCGAAAACATTTCAAAGCAAATGAAAGATGAATATGTTTCTGTTGAACATATCATGCTTGCTCTTTTTGAGAAGGGCGGAAAGTCTGTTTTGGACGTTCTTTCAAAAAATAAAGTGACTAAAGGCGAGTTTGTCAAAGAACTTGCAAGTGTGAGAGGAAGTGCAAATGTGACAACTGACAATCCCGAAGGCACATATAACGCCCTCAAAAAATATGGAACAGACTTGGTTGAACTTGCGCGAAAGAACAAGATTGACCCAATCATTGGACGAGATAGCGAAATTCGTGACACGATTATGATTTTGTCAAGAAAGACGAAAAATAACCCAGTTCTCATTGGTGAAGCGGGTGTTGGAAAGACTGCGATTGTTGAAGGACTTGCTCAGCGTATTGTCAACGGTGATGTTCCAAGCAACTTGAAGAACAGGACAATATTTTCACTTGATATGGGCGCACTTGTTTCGGGCGCAAAATATCGAGGCGAATTTGAGGAAAGACTTAAATCTGTTTTGAATGAAGTCAAGAAGAGTGATGGCAAAATCATTCTGTTTATTGATGAACTCCACACGATTGTTGGCGCTGGCAAAACAGAAGGGGCAATGGACGCGGGCAACTTGTTGAAACCAATGTTGGCGCGTGGAGAATTGCACTGCATTGGTGCAACAACCTTGAACGAATATCACAAGTATATTGAAAAAGACCCAGCACTTGAAAGAAGATTTCAAACAGTTTTGGTGGGCGAACCAACCGTTGCGGACACAATTGCAATATTGCGTGGACTGAAAGAACGCTATGAAGTTTATCATGGGGTTAAGATTGCCGACAGTGCTTTGATTTCAGCGGCAGTTCTTTCAAACAGATATATCACTGACAGATTTTTGCCAGACAAGGCGATTGACCTTGTTGATGAGGCGTGTGCGATTGTGAAGACCGAGATTGACTCAATGCCAACCGAAATGGACGAGATTAGACACAAAATCATTCAACTTCAAATTGAAGAAACTGCGCTTAAAAAAGAAACAGATGATCTTTCAAAAGCTCACCTTGGTGACATTCAAAAAGAACTTGCCGAACTTCAAGGTGAATTTGGGGCGATGAGTGCAAAACTCAAAAATGAAAAGGAAAATATCAACAAAGTTCAACTCATAAAAGAACAAATTGCATCGGTTAATGCCGAGATTGAAAGTGCACAGCGTGAGTATGATCTCAATCGTGCGGCGGAACTTAAATACACAAAACTCATTGACCTTCAAAACCAGTTGAAAGAAGCGGAAAAACTTGTTGAAGGCACAAAAAACGGAATTCTGCAAAGCAAAGTGACAGAAGATGAAATCCGTCAAGTTGTTTCCAAGTGGACGGGAATTCCGGTTTCTAGCCTCAAAGAAAGTGAGCGAGAAAAAGTTTTGAGACTTCCTGAAATCTTGCACGAGCGAGTTGTTGGGCAAGATGAAGCGGTGCAAAAAGTGTGTGACGCAATATTGCGTTCGCGTGCGGGCATTCAAGACCCAAATCGACCACTTGGTTCGTTCTTGTTTTTGGGACCAACTGGTGTGGGCAAAACAGAACTTTCAAAAGCACTCAGCCAAGCATTATTTGACGATGAGAAAAACATCATTCGACTTGATATGAGTGAGTATATGGAAAAATTTTCGGTTTCTCGTCTTATTGGTGCTCCTCCGGGATATGTTGGATATGAGGAGGGTGGACAACTCACAGAGGCGGTTCGAAGAAAACCATATTCGGTTGTTTTGTTTGACGAGATTGAAAAAGCACATCCAGACGTTTTTAATGTTTTGCTCCAAATTTTGGACGATGGGCGTATTACTGACTCACTCGGAAAAACTGTTGATTTCAAAAACACAATCATAATTCTCACAAGCAATCTTGGTGCGGACATGATTTTGCAAAGCATCGAGAAAAACCACAAAATCACAGAAGAAACAAGAGAGGCGGTCAAGACAATATTAAAACAACATTTCAGACCGGAATTTTTGAACAGACTTGACGACATAATTTTGTTTCAACCTTTGCAAAAAGACCAGATTGGAAAGATTGTTGACTTGCTCATTTCTCGCCTTGCTTCGCGTCTTAAAGACAAAAATATTTCGCTTTCTGTCACACCTGAGGCAAAGGACTACATCATCAAAAATGGTTATGATGAAGCCTATGGGGCAAGACCTCTCAAGCGTTTTATTCAAGATACGGTTGAAACCGCAGTTGCTCGACGCATTTTGTCGGGAGAACTGACGGCGGGCGAAACCATTGTTATTGATGCAAAAAATGACCAACTCATTGTCAAGTAAACAAAATTGCGCATATTTGAAAAGAATATGCGTTTTTTGTTTCAAAAACAATAAAAAATTTGTTTGCCTTTGATTGAAGTTGTTGTAGAATGTTAAAAATTGAATCACAAAAAGGGGGAAAACATGTTAGAACTGCAAAACATTTGTTTTTGTGTTGATGGCAAAAAAATCCTTGATGACATAAATCTCAAATTTGATTATGGCAAAATTTATGCCATAACTGGACATAATGGAAGCGGAAAAAGCACCATGGTCAAAATTATTATGGGGATTTTGAAACAAACTCAAGGCAATATTATTTTTGATGGCAAGAACATAAACGATTTGAATATCACCGCACGAGCAAAGGCGGGGATTGGATTCACTTTTCAACAACCTGTGAAATTCAAAGGACTCACAGTTCGCGATTTGCTTGAAACTGCTGCTCACGACAAACTTAATTTCAAATGCGGTTGTGAATATCTTTCGCGTGTTGGGCTATGTGCAAAAGACTATTATGACCGCGAACTTTCGTCAAGCCTTTCGGGTGGCGAACTAAAAAGAATTGAACTTGCAATTTGTCTTGCCGAAAACAAAAAAGTTAATATTTTTGACGAGCCAGAAGCGGGCATTGATATTTGGAGTTTTGGCGGGCTTGCCAACATTTTTAACGATTTGAGAAAAAGGGGGGCAATGACAATTATCGTCACTCATCAACAAAAAATTCTTGACATTGCAGACGAAATTGTTGTGCTAAATTCGTCAAGCGTGGACAGATTTGGACCGGCAAAAGACATTTTGCCAACGCTCAAAAACATCACATGCAAAAAGCTTGGAAAGGAGGCGGACAATGGACAAGATTGACAAAGACCTTCTCGCTCAAATTTCTGACCTTCACAAAATTCCAGAGGGCGCATACAATATTCGAAAAAACGGGCAAGCTCTCAGTCGAAATTCAACGAGTGAAATTGAGATTATCCCCAAAAAAGACAAGAGCGGAATTGATGTTGTTGTGAAACCCAACGTCAAAGGCAAGAGTGTTCACATTCCAGTCATAATCACAGTTGGTGGGCTTGAAGACTTGGTCTATAATGATTTTTATATTGGAGAGAATGCAGATGTTATGATTGTTGCTGGCTGTGGGATTCACAATCCATCGAGCAAATCAAGTGTGCATAATGGCATTCATTCATTTCATCTTGGAAAAAACTCTCACGTGAACTATATTGAAAGGCATCTTGGCTCAGGCAAAGGTGCGGGAGACAAAATTCTCAATCCCGTCACAAAAATTGATATGAAAGATGGGAGCAACTTCGAAATGGAAACAACCCAACTTTGGGGAGTGACAAGTTCGAAGAGAACAACATATGCTCGCCTTGGAAAAGATGCAAAACTTGTTATCAAAGAAAAAATCCTCACAACCGAAAACCAGACTGCTTCAACAAAGTTTGATGTCAAACTTTTGGGAGATGGCAGCAGTGTTGATGTTATTTCAAGAAGTGTTGCAAAAGACAACTCATATCAATGTTTTGTTTCAAAAATCACGGGCAAAAACCGCTCGTTTGGGCATGTTTCTTGTGACGGTATTTTGGTCGGAAATGCACGCATTGATTCAACTCCAAAAATTATTTGTGAGTGTGTTGAGGCGACCCTTGTTCATGAGGCGGCAATCGGAAAAATTGCAGGCGAACAACTGACAAAGCTTGAAACTTTGGGACTTGACGAAACTGAAGCAGAAGACTTGATTATCAAAGGTTTTTTGAAATAATTTCAAAAAACAATAGAAAAAAGCGGGATAAAACCCGTTTTTTTATACAATTTTTCAAAAAAATATGTAACTTTTTTCTCAAAATCCTAAAATGGGAAAGGAGGTGAATTTTATGAAATTCAAAAATTGGCTCGACATATGGCTGGAAAAATATGTCAAACACTCGGTCAAACCAAGGACATATATAAATTATGGTGGAATGATTGAAAAGCACATTAAACCAAAACTTGGCGATTATGAACTTGAAGAGTTATCTCCTCTTGTTCTGCAAAATTTTATGTTGGAAGAAATTGAACATGGCAACCTAAAAACGGGTGGTTATCTTGCGACAAACACAGTTGTTATTCTTGTCAATTTGCTCAAACTCGTCATTGGTCAAGCAAAAGTTTATGAAGTGACGGACAAAGATAATACAGGCAAAATCAGGTGTCCTTTTATTGAGGCAACAAAGGTGACTGCTTTTGAACGCGATGAACAGGAGAAACTTGAAAAATATTGTTTAAGAAGCAAAAAAACAAACCATTTGGGCATTGTTGTTTGTTTGTATACGGGACTAAGAATTGGAGAACTTTTGGCACTTTGTTGGAGTGATATTGATTTGAAAAATGGAATTATGTCGATTTCAAAAGCCGCTTATCAAGCAAATGTCACTGGCAAGTTTGGAATTGTGGTTGACACGCCAAAAACAAAGACATCAACGCGCCTCATTCCTTTGCCAAAAAATCTTGTTGCGCTTTTGCGTGTGGCAAAGAAAAATTCAAAATCAAAATATGTGATTTCAACGAGAACGGGTGGAATGGTTGGCACGCGTAGTTATCAAAAAACTTTTGAACTCATTCAAAAAAAGTTGCATATCCCACACAAAAACTTTCACGCTCTGCGGCACACATTTGCAACTCGTGCACTTGAAGTTGGCATGGACGTCAAAACCGTATCAGAAATTTTGGGACATAAAAATCCGCTTATAACTCTTTCGCGATACGCTCATTCCTTGATGTCACACAAACGAATGATGATGAATAAACTCGCAAAAACTCTTGTCGCCAGTTAAAAAAAACACAGGGCTTGCCTGCGTTAATTATTGATTATTCTATCTTCAAGAAGGTGCGGAAGTCTTTTATTTCATGGCACGAAATCGCTTTGACGAGGACAGGACTTTTGAGGCATGATATACTTTTTTATTTGTTTACATAAATTTAATTATATCACAAAATTGGTTTTAGGTAAATAAAAAGACCCGAGCGGGTCATTTGGTGCAGAGGATGGGATTTGCAGTCAACTTGTTGACTCCGCTGACGGGCATGCATTGACGGGCGTCAGCCACGTCAAGTGGGTTGCAAGACAAAGCATTGTTGTGCGAAGCACAAAATCCCGACCTGCAACAAGTTTTTGGTGCAGAGGATGGGATTTGAACCCACACAACCTTGCGGTCACTGGTACCTGAAACCAGCGCGTATGCCGTTTCGCCACCTCTGCATAGATTTTTTAATGTGGGTTCTAAATCCCACTGGATTTGCAGTCAACTTGTTGACTTCGCTGACGGACTCCAAAGACGGGCGCCACCCACACAACCTTGCGGTCACTGGTACCAAAATCTGCGCGTATGCCGTTTCGCCACCTCTGCAAACATAATATTATTTCATTATCTCATTTTTTTGTCAAGAATATATATAAAGCAAAAAATTATACTTTTATTTTTTAAACTATTGTGATATAATATGTTATCTTCAAATTTATGGGGGCGACTTGGCTTTGACGGATTGTTGAAGAGAAAGTATAAAGCATGTGGAGTTCGGCTGCCTTAGTGCGAAAAAATGCTTAAACGCAAACTATAACACAAGCTTGGTTGCTGCGTAATGCAACTCGCATTTGTTGAATGCCGCGATCAACAAATTGCGTCAAACAGTGGCTTTGGAAAAATTGGGTTTCTCGACAGGTTTTCCGAGATTTTGAGAATAGCAAAATTCAAGTTTGTTTGTGGGTGAGAATTTTGCGAATGCCAACCACAAACTAAACATGTAGAAAGGCTTTTGTTTCACTTTTCGGACGTGGGTTCAACTCCCACCGCTTCCACCAAAAAGACCCGCTTGGGTCTTTTTTTGTGGCGTGGGAGTTGTTGTGCTCCTGCACAAGCAAACTTCGTTTGCAACCCACGTGACGTGGCTGGCGCCCGTCGTTGCTTGCTCGTCAGCGGAGTCAAGCTCTCACTTGACTGCATCTCCCACCGCTTCCACCAAAAAGACCGTTTCGGTCTTTTTTTGTGCGTGGGAGTTGTTGTGCTCTGCACAGCAAACCTCGTTTGCAACCCACTTGACGTGGCTGGCGCCCGTCAATGCTTGCCCGTCAGCGGAGTCAAGTTCTCACTTGACTGCATCTAACTTCTCTGCACAAAAGAACTAATCAGTGTCTTTTTGCGGAGATGAAAATCGTGATGTTACTCATTAGGCAACTCATGGTGGTTTTTTGTGTCAAATATCTCTTTTTTTCATATTATGTATTGGATAAAACCTTTCAGAAAGGAGATTTTTTATGACATGTTGTAGAAGAAGATGTTGTGGACAAACAAATCAAACAATAAGGCCTTGGATTTTGGGGCCAACTGGACCCATGGGGCCACAAGGAATGAGAGGTCCAACGGGTCCAATGGGTCCAACAGGTCCAGCGGGGGCAACAGGCCCAACCGGTCCAACAGGACCACAAGGTTTGATTGGATTAACAGGAGCAACCGGTCCAACAGGACCAACAGGACCAACCGGTCCACAAGGTTTAATCGGTCCAACTGGCCCAACAGGTGCAACCGGTCCAACAGGACCACAAGGTTTGATTGGATTAACAGGCGCAACCGGTCCAACGGGACCAACAGGTGCCACAGGTCCAACTGGCCCAACCGGTCCACAAGGTTTAATCGGGCCAACTGGCCCAACAGGTGCAACAGGTGCAACAGGTCCAACAGGTCCAACAGGTCCAGCGGGCGTTATTTCAAATCAAAACGCAACCATTGCCAATGCGACAAATCAAGCAATAACGAGCGGAACACCTCTCACACTTTCAACAGTTGTCACAAACAACGGAATGACTGTGACAAACAATGGGATTACAGTCCCAGCAGATGGGACATATTTGGTTGAATACTATGTCAACCGTGCAACATCTGCAAGCGGAACAGACAGCATTTCAATTGCTGTTGCGGGGACTACAAATTCAAGCATGTCGGTTCCACTCATTGCGCAATCAACATCGAGTGCACAGTTTGTTCTTAATCTGACTTCGGGCAACACTTTGACTCTTGTTCCAACAGTGACTGCTGCAACCAATCTTGAGGCAACGGGTGGACCAAGTGCGATGCTCACAGTTGTGCGATTGTCCTAACATTCCACGAAAAAAGCAGGGAAAATCTCCTTGCTTTTTTTGTGCAAATATTATTCCTCCAAACCAAGCAAATAGTCTGCTGAAACTTTATAGTGCAATTCATTAAAATTTATTTCATATTTTTGTTGACAACAAGGTTGGGTGAGTGTATAATAGCAAAGTATTTTGAATATTCCTTCCCGAAGACAGCAAGTGTCATTGACATAATCTTGCAATCGCAAGGCTTGCCGAGGAAATGATTTGTGTGGACTTTTTTCACCTTATGCTTTTCTCGGCGTAAGGTGTATTTTTAATACTGCACACAAATTAAAAAAGGAGGCAAAAAAGTGAGTGCTAATTTTGAAGCTAAAAAAGAATTAGTTAGCGAAATCAAAGATAAAATTCAACGTGCCAAATCTTTTGTTGTTGTTGATTATCGCGGAATTACTGTTGCGCAAGACACAGAACTCAGAGCAGGTTTCAGAAATGCTAATGCTGAATACAAAGTTTATAAAAATAGACTTGTTCAAAGAGCATTGAGCGAACTTGGAATTGCTGGCTTTGATGATTTCTTGCAAGGAACAAGCGCGATTGCTTTTGGGTTTGAAGATGAACTTACTCCTGCAAAACTTGTTTCAGCAGCGGGTGCAAAAACTCAAAAACTTGAAATCAAATGTGGACTTCTTAACGGAAGTTTCATCTCGGCAGACGAAGTGAAAGCTTTGGCAAGCATACCTTCAAGGGAAGAACTTATTGGAAAATTGTTGTTCCTCTTGCAAAGTCCTATGCGTGGGCTTGCAATTTCTCTTAGCAAAGTTGCAGAGAAAAACGCATAACAAAAATATTTTAAGGAGATAAAAAAATGGCAGATTTGAATAAATTTATTGAAGACATTAAATCATTGACAGTTGTTGAACTCAACGACCTTGTTAAAAAAATCGAAGAAGAATTCGGAGTTAGTGCCGCTGCAACTTTCGCAGTTGGCGCAGCAGCACCAGCCGCAGCAGCAGCTGAAGAAGAAAAAACAGAATTCAACATCGTTCTCAAAGATGTTGGAGCAAACAAAATTGCAGTTATTAAAGTTGTTAGAGAAATCACAGGACTTGGACTTTCAGAAGCAAAAGCACTTGTTGATGGCGCTCCTTCAACAATCAAAGAAAACGTTCCAACAAAGGACGCAAAAGAAGCTGAAGAAAAACTTAAAGCAGCTGGAGCAACAGTCGAACTCAAATAATTTCAACGCGTTAAATTGTGTGCATAAAAAAGAGAGAGCAACCGCTCTCTTTTTTTTATTAAAATCCTCGAGAAAGTCCCGAGGATTTTTCCCAAATATCGTCAAGTTTCTTTGTTTGTTATATGATACGTTGATTGACTTGTTTTTATTAAAATGTAATTGTTTTAGAATATGAAATTTATTTTGCCTTCAACAATTTTTGCTTGAAAGGTTTGTGTTTCGCCATTTTTGGTTAAGGAAATTTCAAAAAGTTCATTATCTTTTGACTTAATTTTGTAAATGGTTTTTTCTTTAATATCAGAATTTATGTTTACAAGCTCAAATTCAAGTTCAGTTTTGTTGTTTTCTTTTTCAAATTCGATTTCGATTTTTTGAACTTTTACTCCGTTTTTGTAGATTTCATATTCATATTCAAGTTCATTATTTTCTGAACTTTGTTCAACAACAACATAATTGTTTTCGTCAAAGTAAGTTTTAAATTCAATTGAGTATTCGGTTTCATTCCCTTCGGTTTCAATTGTTTTTTTGCCTTCAACTTTGAAATGGGTCTCATTAGCAATTAAAACACCTTCTAATGTGGTTGAAATTTCAGTTTCAGTTTCCTCATCTTCAATTTCAACTTGAGTTTCTGTGGCAATTTCATCATAATAAAGTTTATAGGTGTTTGTGTTTGATAAGTTTGGAATGGAAATTGTCATAACAAAGTTATATTTTCCAAGCTCCTCTGAAAGATTTGTATTTTTTTCAACTATTTGAGTAAAACCATTATTTTTTATGACATCTCCAAACATTGTTAGGCAACTTTCTGTCCCAGCCAAGTCCTCATCAGTAATATTTGCAGGCTTGTCTGCTTGTGTTTGTGCAAGTTTTACTGCCTTCATGCTTTTTACAGCACTAGTTTGTTCTTGTTCATGTTGTAGATAAATTGCACTTGACATGGCTGATAGTGCATACATTTCTTTTGAATTTGTATTTACTTGTTTTTTTGTTCCCGCACATGCCGTCAATAGAAGTGCGAGTGGTAAACACAATGCTATGACCGCAATTATTGCTATGAACTTTGATTTTTTTGTTTTTTGCATGTTTTTTCTCCTTTAATTTATTTGACAAGATTTCTTATATTTTCTTGTCTTTACCAATATAACAATTCAATTGTTCCAATTTGTTGGTAATTTTATAATTATTTTTTGAAATCGTGGTTGTTTGATTGTCTTTTTATGATATGATACAATATTAATGTTAGATTGTAAAATTATATCAACAATTTTATGTGTTAGGATTGTTATAATAAATGGAATGGAATATGAATTATAAAAAACTTGAAAGAAAAATAGAGAAGTTGAAAAAGGGAGATTTGGAAGCATTTGATTATATTTATGATTGCACAAATCGCATCGTATATTTTTCAATATTAAAAATTGTGAGAGATAAAATGTATGCTGAAGATATCTTGCAAAATACTTTTATACGAGCATTGTCTTGCTTATCTCAATATAAAGAGAATACCAACTTTATCGGGTGGATATGTACAATAGGAAAATCATTAGCTATGAATCATTTAAAAAAATACCGTCATGAGATTGAAGTTGATTTTGATTTGGAAACATATGATTATAATTCTGGTGAAAATGAACTGCCATATATTTTTGATATAGCAACAAAAATTTTATCAGAAGATGAATACAAAATTATAATGCTTTGTCATGTTTCAGGATATAAACGGAGAGAAGTTTCAGTGATGCTTGGTATACCAATAGGTACTGTTACATGGAAAAACAATGAGGCTTTGAAAAAATTAAAACAATATTTAGAAAAGGAGGAGATCAAATGAAGAATATAAAAAAGCTCTTATCACAACAACGTCATGAAATCTTACCAAGTAATGCAATAAAAGAAAACATTAAACAAAAAATCACATTTGAGCAAAAACAAACTTCTCCTGTTTATGCACACAATGGACAGCAAAAAGCGGAAAATACTTTTAATATAAAGTTGCTTGTTTGTTCAATTGCATTAATTTTGGTGTTGGTTGTTGGAATATTTGTTCCTATTATATTAAACAAAAATAATGATAAAGGGAAAAGCCAAATCTTTAATAAATTTACACAGGTTACTAATGCAGAAACATTTTTTGCTTATAGTGCAGCTTCAGTCGGAGACTTATTGTCATCACCTTATACAGAGGCAAATTGTTCAGTTATACCGAATTCAATGTCTGTTAGAACACGTGTAGCACAAACAAAAGAGTCGGATTTAGATTCTGCACAAACAGAAATAATTGATAGATACATGTCTCTAGTTATGAATTTGTTTGGTGAAAGTAAAATTGAAAGCAACATCACAGAGGGTAATGTTGATTATCAATTTGCTATGAATATCCATTACACTAACTTGAATGGAGAATTTGTATCTTTTAAAATGTTGTTTAATAAACGATTGTTAGGAGAAGAAAAAGAAGAAGACGAAGTTGAACAAAATTATGCAATTGATGGAATCCTTCTAAAAGGAAATGAAAAATATCACATAGAAGGTTTGCACAAGATTGAAACAGAGGAAGGAGAGTCTGAAAGTGAAATGTTTTTTAAAGCGTTCCTAAATTCAGAAAAAACTTCATACATTGAAGTTCAACAAGATTTTGAAATTGAGAATGAAGCCGGCGAAAACGAGATTGAGCAAGAATTTGTTTACTCATTATACAAAGATGGGAAAGTAGTAGAAAAAAATGTTATTAAATATGAGTCTGAAGACGATGAATTAACTTTGAGAATGCATGTTATAACTGAAAGAGGAACCAATAATTTATTATTTAATCTTGAGAGAATTAAGAATAAAAATGTTCTTCATGTAGTAGGTAATATTGGCGATGAATCTATAAATTATTATATATATTTTCAAAAAGAGGGTTACCAATATTCGATAGGGAATTAAAATATAGTGTTTATTGAAGAGCGGCGAAAAGAAAAGGGCAGCAGGAAGAAATGTAAAATAAAAGAACCGAGATTGATTCTCGGTTTTTTATAGAAATAATCTATGGAGCAAATGAGAGCAACGATACCCGCTTTAACTCGCCAAAACTCGCCAATTTGGAGTTTTGAAAAATTTTTTATTAAAGAAAAAATCCCTGTTTGTGGACTTTTGTAGCGGTTGTGAATATATAAGTAGTCATTTAATATTAAATTTTTAAAATTTGATAAAAAATCAATTTTGCTAGTTTTTCTTTTATTTTTTATACAAAAACATATTTTGTATGTTATAATGAATACGAAATAAGTTTATATTAAACATTGCTTAAAATCAACAAAGGAGTAAACAATGGAAGAAACAAAAGGTGTTATATATATATATTAACAAATCCATCATTCCCCGAGTATGTTAAAATTGGTTATGCAGATGATGTAAAACGCAGATTGAAAGAATTAAATCGAAGTGAATGCACGCCTTTTGCATTTAGATTATATGATTGTGGGGATGGAAATAACTACAGTATCAAATAAACCTAGAATTGAATTTGACTTCGATACTCGTTGGAACGATTTCAAAAAAGATCATTGTTAAAAATAAAATAAAAGAGGAAAATTATGTTTTGGGCAATACTCATTCTTTTAATTTTACTCTCTGGAATCATTTTAGCTTTCAGAGAAATGGTTAATAGTTTTAGTAA
>URYH01000015.1 GCA_900552105.1 uncultured Eubacteriales bacterium
CCTTTTTTACTTTGCATAAACACAAAACAGTGTCAAGTGCAAGTGCATTTGAGAACGATGTTCTCAAACACTTGACATGGTTTTGTTGTTTATGCAATTTGGCTCACAAGAAGAGTTAAGGCAAAGAATGCCATAACTCTTGAATTAAAACTTTATTTATATGCAAAATTAATCTCTCACTTTATGTCATTCCGCCATCGAGCACGAAGTGCGACATCCACGAGCAACGCGAAGTGCGTCGGAGACAAAGTCGTAGTGACAATCCATAACCGTGCAGCATAAAAACCACAACACTCATAAAACCATAGTGATAAGTTTTGATAGAAAAAACGCCCCTGATTTTTGTTCATAGTGGTGGGCGGTCGGGGTGTTTGTGAGTGTGATATGGTTATGCAAGAAGAACTTGTGAAGTTTTGTTTGGACTTTTTGAATATGTTTTGATAGAATGAGAATATGAAAATAAAAAGTGCGCGTTTTGTGACAAGTGTTGCGAGTGTAAAAAATTTGATTTGTGATGACAAGATTGAAATTGCTTTTGCGGGGAAGAGTAATGTTGGCAAGAGCAGTTTTATCAATATGCTTTGCGGGCAAAAGAAGTTGGCAAAAACTTCATCGCTTCCCGGCAGAACAAGACTAATAAACTATTTTTTGATTAATGACGAGTTCTATTTTGTTGACCTTCCGGGCTATGGTTTTGCAAAAGCAGGACAGAAAAACAAAGAGATGTGGGCATCGCTTCTTGAAGATTATTTGATTAAAGCAAACAAAATTAAATTGGTATTTATGCTTGTTGACCTTCGTCACGACCCAACCGACCTTGACAAAATCATGTTGAAATTCTTGTATCAACGCGGGCTTCCGTTCAAGATTATTGCGACCAAGGCTGACAAAATTGCGAAGTCAAAAATTCCGTCATTTGTTCAAAATGTTGCAAAATGCTTGGGAGTTGGAAAAGATGATATCATTGCAGTTTCAAGCGAAACGGGATATGGTCTAAATCAAATTCTTGCCGAGATTGAGAGCGTGAAAAACTTTCATGAAGAGGTGACGTTGCAAGAGTTCGCTGAACTTAAAGACGCCGAAATTTTGTCACACATTTTGTCCGATGCTCATATTTGTGCATTGAAAGACTGTTGCCGTGAGGCGAGTGATGGTATCACAAAACAACTGCTCGATCTCAAACTCGTTGAAAAAACTCAAAGTGGTTTTGTTTTGACAGCGCTTGGCGAAAAAGTTGCAAATCAAAAAAATTAACACAAAGACATGACTTTTCATAAAATATTTATGATTGAAAATTATTTTATGGAGGAGTTATGTCATTTTATTTAAACAACACTTCAAATTGCAGACCTTGCCCACTCAAAAACAGTGGAGTTGGAAGCATTTGTGAAAAAGTGCTGATTGAGACAACAAAAATCTTTGATGAATGTTTGTCTCAAACACAGGAAATCGGGTTGCAACTCACAGTTTCGTCTTACACACCTGAATTGCCAGCATTCCCACTTACATTCATTTCCGCGCAAGCAACTGGCAGTGGCGTTGTTGTGTCAGATGTTGTGATTGACAGAATTGCAGACCGTCCAAACTTCGCAAACGTCACAGCAACAATAACCATTCCAGTCATTGTCACATATCGCGACAACAATGGCGTGGTTGGCACTGGAACAAGTTCAGTCACAGTCACAAAATCAGCAATACTATTTGTCCCACAACCTTCGATGACACCAATCGAGGTCACTGCAATGGCAGCACTTGTTAGCACGAGTGGGACATATTCAGACAACAACATCTTCACAATCAATGCTTGTCTTTATGTTGTTCTCAAAATCGTTGGCGTTGTTGATATTCTTGTTCCAAGTTATGGCTACCCACAAATTCCAGAATGTCAAGAAATTTCAACACCATGCCCAGGACTCAACAACATCTCGTTCTTCCCAGTCGCACAGCCATAAAGTCAGCAATTTGACAAAAAAATCTTTCTCTTTTTTGGGAAAGATTTTTTGTTTGCCTCAAAATTGTTTTTAAAAACTTAATAACTATGTTATTATAAGTCGAGGATATATGAGAAAAATTTGCTTTGTATGCACTGGAAACACTTGCCGTTCGCCCATGGCAGAAAAACTTATGAAGAAGCATTTGCAAGAACTTGGCATCAATGATGTTGAAGTGACAAGTGCGGGAATTAGTGTTGTTGAGGGCGAAAAGATGTGTGATGCGGCAAATAATGCTCTAAAAAAGTTTGGCATTCGAAAAAGTTCTCGAAAAGCAAAACAACTTCGCCCCATAGACCTAAAAAAAGACATTATCTTCATCACAATGACCGCCGAACAAAAAAAATGCTTTGGGACAAACAAGAATGTTTTTTCACTTGGCGAATTGGTTGGCGATGGCGACATTTTGGACCCATATGGATTCGGACAAGATGTTTATGACAAAACCGCCCAAACACTTTGGGAATGCACAAATAAATTGGCACAAAATTTGAAACAATAAAAAAGGGGTATATATGATTATTCTTGCAAGCGACCACGCTGGATTTCTTCTCAAAGAAGACATAAAAAAATTTTTCAAAAAAGAGAACATCACGACTATTGACGTTGGTTGTTATTCAATGGAGCCTGTGGACTATCCAGACTTTGCAAAAAGTGCAAATCAAAAAGTTTTGGAGAACGACAACAACATCGGCATCTATATTTGTGGGACAGGCATTGGCATGGACATATGTGCAAACCGCAATCCAAAAATTCGTGCGGCACTTTGTCCAAACCCAACTTATGCGCGTCTTGCTCGTTCTCACAATAATGCAAATGTTCTTGTTCTTGGCGGAAGGTTTACGAGAAAGAGAAAAGCAATCAAGATTATCAAGGAGTTTTTGACAACTCAATTTGACGGCGGAAGACATCAAAAGAGAATAAAAAAATTATAAGAGGCAAAATGTATAATATTCTTTTGGATTTGGGAACAAATGAGATAAGCGAAAAAGGCATTTTGGAACTAGCGAATTTTGCAAGTTCAAAAAGTTCAATGCTTTATGTTTATTTTTCCGAAATTCCAAAAAATGTTTTGACAAAACTAAAAAGGAAAAAACCAGAAAATTTGGTTCTTGTTCGAACCGAAAAAAATTCAACAAGTGACGAAGTGGTTAAAGATTTTGTTCAAAACCATGGCGAAACGCATGTCATTTTAATCAAGCGTGGTGCAAAAAATTTTGACAAATTCATTCTGGACGAAATGATTAAATCTCACGAAGAAGGCAACAAGATTGTGACTGTCAAAAATGTCAAAGATGACGGGTTTTGGAAAAAGATGTTTTCCAAGATAAGAAATTTTATCATCTCACTTTTATTCAACTTTTCTTTGTTTGCAGGCAAAGGTCAACTTATTCTTTTTGACAAGTCCTTGACACGAGCAATGAGAGAAGTTCCAAGAAGCATTGTGAAAATGACAAAGGTTGACAACTATCACTGCGTTGAGCGTGGCACGATTGCGGACAAAAATTATCAGGCAAAAGTCAAATTCAAATCAAAAAGTCACAACCTAAAAATGTGGTTTAGTCATTTGTTCCTTGTTTTGTTTGCGTTGACTCTGACTTTGACTTTAATTTTTATTCCAGCACTTCGAACGAGTTTATACATCATTTTGATGTCGGTTTTGATTTTGTCAAACATTTGTGTTTGTTTTGCTTTTACATCAAGTTTCATCCTATTTCGAAATGTTGGGGAACTTGATGACAAAGATATAAAATTAAAAGGGGAGATTATATGAAAAAATTAAAAATTGGTATCAACGGATTCGGAAGAATTGGAAGACTTGTTCTTCGAGCAGTGGCGGAGCGTGACGATGTTGAGGTTGTTGCAATCAATGACCCATTTCTTGATGTTGATTATGCGAACTATCTTTTTGAATACGATTCAATTCATGGAAAATTCAAAGGAACAACTTCTGTTCAAGACGGAATGCTTGTTGTCAATAAAAAGAAAATTAAATTTTTTGCTGAAAAAGACCCAACGCTCATTCCATGGGGGGAAGCGGGTGCGCAATATGTTGTTGAGGCAACAGGAAAATTCACATCATTCGAAGGCGCTGAACAACATCTCAAAGGCGGGGCAAAAAAAGTTATTGTTTCCGCACCTGGAAAAAACATGCCAATGTTTGTTTATGGCGTTAACCACGACAAATACACAAGCGACATGACAATTGTTTCAAATGCAAGTTGCACAACAAACTGTCTTGCACCTTTGGTCTATGTTCTTCAAAGAGAGTTTGGTGTTGAAGAAGGTTTGATGACCACCGTTCACTCAACAACAGCAACCCAACTCACAGTTGATGGCTCAACAAAAAAAGATTGGCGTGGTGGACGCGCGGCATCATATAATATCATTCCATCATCAACTGGTGCTGCAAAAGCGGTTGGAGAAGTTTTGCCAGAACTCAAAGGAAAACTCACTGGAATGAGCTTCCGTGTTCCAACACTTGATGTTTCAGCAGTCGACCTCACTTGCACATTGAAAGTTGAAACAACTTATGAAGAAATCACAAAAGCAATGAAAAAAGCAGAAAAAACATATCTCAAAGGTGTTTTGGGAACAACTGACGAAATGGTTGTTTCATCTGACTTTATTGGCGATGCGAGAACCTGTATTTTTGATGAAAAAGCAGGAATAATGCTTTCACCAAAATTTGTAAAACTTGTTGCATGGTATGACAACGAATGGGGTTATTCAAACAAGCTCGTTGATCTCATGGTTCATATGGGAAAAGTTGACAAATTAATTTAATTACACAATCATGGTCATTAAATTAATTAATTATCTCAAAAAGGGAGGCATATATGTCTATTGCAAGCATTGTTTCACTTGTTGTTAACATCATATTTGTTTTGATGTTGGCACTGGGATTCTTATTTGGATTCAAACGCGGAGTAAAAAGATCGGCACTGCGGATTGGCTTGTTCTTGGTTTTTGTCATTATTGGCGCCGTTGTTTCTCCATATATTACTGAAGCGATATTGGGAATTAAATTCACTTGGCCAAATGGAATGAGAGACACCATTCTCAGATATTTGGAGAGTTTGGTTCGCCAAAATCCTAATATTTCAAACATGCTTACTTATAATGCTTCTCTTTCAAGCACGCTCAGACAAACAATCATAATCATTTGCAATTTCGCAACATTTATTGCAGTCGCACTCATCATGGCATTTTTGAGTTGGATTTTGTTTATTATCCTTGCAAAATATGTTATTCGTGACAAAAAAAGAAAAGAAACAATTGAAGAAATCAAAAAGAATACAACAAACACCTATGACCTCACTCCAAAACCAGAAAAGAAATATAGGATTTGTGGAAGTTTGATTGGACTTTTGCAAGGGTTTGTTTTTGCGTTTATCCTGTTTATGCCGATTTCGGGAATTATGGCTACCGCTCAATCTGTTCTTGACACAACAACAGAAGCAACTGCGACAACAACAGTTGTCACAACTGGACTTTCTGACAATGAAGAAAATATGGCAGAAGGAGAAACCAAACTTCCAGCAACAGTTGGAGATTACATTGTAAAAAATGTTCCTCAAGAATATTTGGATATAATAACAAAATATCGCAAGTCCGCAGTGGGTGCGATTGCATCGGTTGGAAATCTCGACCAAGCATGCTTTGATGCAATAACTCAACTTCAAGTTCGCGGCCAAAAATTTTCGCTACGTGAAGAAATTGTCAATGCGTGCAATTTGTATGAAAAATTCGTTTATGTTTATGAGTTTGACTATCAAAACAACAAACTTTCAAACATTGATTTTGAGCGTATGGACGCGTTTGTTGATGCAGTGTTTTCATCGAATTTTGTTTATGCCATTTCTGGAGACATCATTCCTTATGCAATTGAAGAATTCGTTGTAAAAAATGATAATCTGAAATTTGGGAACTACACGGGACTCATAAAAGGCGAAGGAGTTTATAGCGGAATTGGAGCAAGCAAACTTGCCGAAGTTCTAAGAAAAGATGCAAAACAAGCAGCGGCAGAAGTCAAAGAAGATGTTTTGGGACTCTATGAAATTGCAAAACTGTTAGTTAAGTCAGGGATTGCCGATGACATCAAAGAGAACAATATCAACGTTTTGAGCATATTGGACCGCGTGACTGAACCAAAACCAGAAGGCACAATTCTCACTCAAACAATCAACAATCTCATGAAAACCAATTCTCTCAGAATTGTTATGAATATGGGATTTAATGCAGGACTTAAAGCGCTTGACGAAAACTTGCCGGCAAGCATTGGAACAGTTAAATATAACGAAGAAGTTTGGGGTGGCGCCGAGACAGACGCACAAACTTTTGCAAGCAATTTAAGTCAGACCTATTCATATTTTAATTCGCTTGAAGAATCAACAAGAAACACAATTCTAAAATTTGGTTTTGATAGTCAAATGTTTGATGCGCTCAAAAATGTTGACCTAAATAAACTTGTGTTGCCAGCAGCACGTGCTCTTGATGTCGTCAACCGTTCCGCCGTATTTAATCAAAATCCAGACGGAAAAGATGCAGAAAACAAACACATTATGGATAGAATTGTTGACGCAGTTTATGCAAGTGATATGTTTGCAACTGCAAAAAAATATATCAAACTTGATGTTGTCAATTCACAAGAGTTTAAATTTGAAGATAATGTTGCTGATATTGTTGGCGTTATCAACAAATTGCAAGAAAAAGATTGCATTGACATGATTTTTGCGGATAACCTTGACGTTGGACTTCTCATTTCAAAATTTGACGAAACAAAAACCCCAAATGCATTGACATTTGATGAAACCTTTGGTGTTATCATCGACAACGAACTCTTCAGACCAAGCTTTGTTTGTGTTCTCAATCTCATGAATTCAAAACTTTGTGACATTTTGGGAACAAGCATTGTCACTCAAGATATTGCATCAGATGCAGACATTTCAGCACAAAAAGCTGATATAAAAGAGTTTTGGACAAATCTTATTCCACTTTCAAGTGAAGTGTTCAAAGAAGAAGGATTCAAACTCAAAGACCTTGATTTTGATGCACTTGAAAGCCTCATGGAAGGAATGAAACAAAATGTCTATAACATTGCAGGAAAAATAAAAGAAAATGCAGTGTTTGAAGCAACATATCTCAATCTCATCGACTATATGAAGAAAGATGTTGATTATGGAACATATTTTGCTAGTTATTACGAAGGTTATGCAAATCCATACGATGTTGATTGGCACAAACTTTTGGTTGCTGTAAAAATTGCTGACGATCTCAAATCAACTGGATCAATTTCTCCAAGCGATTTGAACAAGGTCGCAGATATTGCAAGCACAAGTGAAGCGATTGCAGACGCAGTCAAGGATGCAGTCAAGGACAAAATCGCAGACGAAGAATTGAAAACAAAAGTTGATTCACTCAATCTTGCGGATGAATCAACACTCAAAACCATTGAGAATGTCGCAAAAATGGCAGATTCGCTTCAAAAACTCGGTTCTGAACAACCAACAATTGGGAAAGATGCAGAATCATTCATCAATAGTCTCAACAATCAAGCCAACCAAGAAACTGTTGACACCATTATTGGCATTGTTGACAATGTCGCAAAATCTGAAATGGTGGAAAATGCAGCAAAAATTTCGGTTAGCGAAAAAGAAACAATCAAGAAAAATATTGACAATGCTTCTCGTCTTAGCGATGAAACAAAAAATCGTCTAAAAGAGATGTTTGGAATTGAACTTCCAACACCTCCAACAGAACCAGACCCAATCGACCCACCAACACCAGAACCATAAGAGAGGACAAATTGGAATTTCGACACGAACCGATTTTGAAAAATGAAATAATTGAATTGTTGAATATCAAGGCGGACGGAAACTACCTTGATTGCACAATTGGCGGAGCGGGGCATAGCTCTGCCATTATTTCGCATTTGAAAAATGGTCACTTGTTTGGCGTTGACAAAGATGAGGACGCACTTTGTGCTTCGCGAGAAAGATTAAAAAATTATTCAAATTTCACTTTAATTCATGATGATTTCAAAAATATTAAAGAAATATTTGAAAAAAATAATCTTCCTGACATGGACGGCGTGCTTATTGACCTCGGTGTGAGCTCTTATCAAATCGATAATCCTGAACGCGGTTTTAGTTTTTTGAGAGATGGTCCACTCGACATGAGAATGAATCAAGAACAATCTTTTTCGGCGTTTGATGTTGTCAATTCATATCCATACGAAAAACTTGTCAAAATATTTTTTCAATATGGCGAGGAACAAAACGCAAAAACAATTGCAAGAAAAATTGTTGAAGAGCGAACAAAACAACCAATCACAACAACAAAACAACTCAACGACATAATTGAAAGTGCATTGCCCAAAAAACTTGTTTACAAAAGTGGCGGTTGTGCAAAAAAAGTTTTTCAAGCAATAAGAATTGAAGTTAATGGAGAACTCTTTGGACTGGAAGATACATTACATTTTTTGATTGACCATCTAAAACCTGGCGGAGTTATTTGTGTTTTGTCTTTTCATTCTCTTGAAGACAGGATTGTTAAAAATGTTTTCAGGCTTGAAGCAACAGACTGCATTTGCCCACCCAAAACGCCAATATGCATATGTGGTCATAAAAAAAAGGTTGAATTGATCACTAAGAAACCAATCATCGCAAGTGAAGAAGAACAAAGAATCAACTCAAGGTCAACCTGTGCAAAACTCCGATCTGTAAGAAAAATTTGAGAAAAGAGCAAGGTTGCTCTTTTTTTTCATTTGCAAAACAACTTGAACAAGTTGATAAAAAAGTGGTTGTCAAATTGTTGTAAAAATGATATAACAATCATATATTATGGAAAACACAGAAGACAAACTCCAAAATCTTCGCGATGGGCGAGTGGCGACAATGACAACTGACACTGACGCAAGTCTTTCTGTGCCAAAAAATGAAACAAAAGAAGACACAAAACCAAATGCCAATCTTCTCAAAAGGATTGACGAACTCACACGCGAAAGAGTGAATGCTTTTGAAACTCAGCAAAGAAAATTGGAAGAAGAAGAGAGACGGCAACTTGAGAAAAAACTTGAAAATGCTCAAAAAACTGAAGTGACAGAAGTCACTGAAATTGCCTCCAGCAAGGCTGAACAAGTTGATGAAGAGAGCGTTTCAATGCCAAAATATATTGGTGAAACTGAGCTGCAAACCGAAAGCGTCGAAGATGAAGAAACGCAAGTTCAAAACCAAGCAGAGCAAAAACAAAGAGCAAAAAAAGTGAAATATCGTGTGAAATTCATTTCTATTGCTGTTTGCATTGCAGTTGCTTTGTTTTCGGGACTTGCGATTCATAATGCTGTCAAAATCACACGCCTTTCAAGTGAAGTTGCGGCAGCACAGCAACAAATTGAAGTAAATACGACCAAATACATTTATAAAATCAGCAAACTTGATGACCTTATTGAAAAAGGGAAGGAAGCGCCAGCAGACAGTTTTCAAATTGGGGCAGATAGGTATCTTGAAAGTTTTCCAGAAGAGATAGAAGACGTCACAGAGGTTCCCCAAAAGTCGAATTGGTTTGATAGGTTTGTTGACAAAATCAGAAAATTTTTTGGGAGAGCATGAAAAAACCAAAATTCAAATTTAAAATTCAAAAAACATACACATTATTTTCATTACGAAAGAGGATATCAGCATTAATTATTGCGATATCCTTTCTTTTTTGTACACTGCTTATCAGACTTTCGATTGTGAGCCTTGTTGATGGAAAATGGCTGCAAGAAAAAGCATTTAATCAATGGACGAGAGATTTGCCAATAACTGGTGAGCGTGGCAAAATTTATGACACAAATGGTGCGACCCTTGCTGTTTCAAAAACGACATACGATGTTTATCTTCGCGGTCGTGAAGTTGATGACCCAATTGGAGTGTCATCATATCTATCAAACCTTTTGGGTTTGGAATTTGAAAAAGTCCATGCAAAAGCGATTGATAAAACAATTTCTGAAAGCCTTGTGAAGATGCAGATTGATCAAGAGATTGCTCAAAAAATTTTGAACAGCGACCACAATGGTGTGTTTTTGTCCGAGAACATTGGACGTTATTATCCATATGGAGATTTGTTGACGCAAATTTTGGGATTCACAACCATTGATAATGTTGGTCAAGCGGGCATTGAGCAATACTACAATAATATGCTCACAGGTCTTGACGGAAAATATTATGTTCAAAGTGATTTGCAAGGTCGCCAAATTGACAACACACTTTCGTCATATATTCCTTCTGTTGCGGGAATGAACTTGCAACTGACGATTGATGTTGCCATCCAACAAGTGGTTGAAAAAGTTTTGGAGCAAGTTGTTCTTGACCACAAACCAAAAAGCGTGACATGCATTGTCATGAATCCAAAAAATGGCGAACTTTTGGCGCTTGGACTCAAACCAAGTTTCAATCTCAACGATATTCCAAGAAGTGATCCAAGCCTCATGTCAACCGTCAAAAACACCGCAGTCGTTGATGTTTATGAACCAGGTTCAACTTTCAAAATTCTAACCACTGCCGCAGCACTTGAAGAGGGCAAAACAAACTTGAATGACAGATTTTATGACCCCGGCTATCGAATTGTTGACGGGCAAAAAATCAAGTGTTGGAAAACAATAGGACACGGAAGCGAGGACTTGGTTGACGGTTTCATCAATTCTTGCAACTCAGTCTTTATGGACTTGGCACTTCGAATGGGAACAAATAGTTTTTATTCATATCTTAAAAAGTTTGGAATTGGGTCAAAAACTGGCATTGACATTGCATCAGAAAGTTCTGGAATTTTGATGAAACAGTCAAGCGTTAAAAATGTCGACCTTGCTCGCATTGGATTCGGTCAAGCGGTTGCAGTCACGCCAATCCAAATCATAACCGCATTTTGTGCGGCAATCAATGGTGGTGAGCTTTTGCAACCATATCTCGTCAAAAGTGCGACAGATAGTCAAGGAAATATTGTGCTTGAAAACAAAAAAATGGTCAAAACACAAGTAATTTCGCCAAAAACTTCAAATTTAATTAATAATTTGCTCGAAAATGTTGCAACAAAACGCGGGAAAACAACTTTTGTTGATGGATATCGAATTGGAGGGAAAACTGGAACTGCCCAAAAATATGAGAACGGTGTTATTGCAAGAGGCAAATATGTTTCAAGTTTCTTTGGTACCTATCCCGCGGACAATCCAGAGTATGCAATGTTGCTTTTGGTTAACGAGCCAAGCGCTGGCGTTTATTATGGAAGTGTTGTCGCGGCACCATATGCAAAACAAATTTTTTCTGGCATATTCCAAGCAAAAAACATAAAATCACAAGACGAACAACAAAAACAAAAAGAATATGTTGAAATGCCAAATCTTGTTGGACTAAGCCTTGTTGAAGCTTGCGAAACACTTGTGTCAATGGGATTAAACTATGAGCTTGACGGCGAGGGTGGGATGGTTGTTGCCCAGTTCCCACCAACTGGCACGGTTCTCGAAAAATATTCGACAGTTCAAATTAGTGTTGCAAATGAGTGAAATTTTGCTCGTATTATGAGTTATTTTGCGAACATCAACAAAAAAATTTTCCACGTGCTACACTCAAAACAAGGAGAAAAATATGATTTCATTTGAAAAACTATTTGACGGGGTAAAAATTCAAGAAATTCAAAATGCCACGACTGACAAATTTTTTAATCATCCAAAATTTGATTCTAATAAGATTGAGAAAGATGACGTGTTCTTTTGCCTTGAAGGAAAGAATATTGATGGTCATAAATTTGCTTGTGATGCGGCAAAGAAAGGCGCGAAAGCAATTGTTTGCCAGCACTCTCTCAATATTTCTGCAATGCAAATTATTGTTGAAGACACGCGAGAAGCGTTTGCTCTATGTTGCAAAAACTATTTTGACAAAGCGAGTGACAAACTCAAAATTGTTGGAGTTTCAGGAACAAATGGAAAAACAACCACAGCAATTCTAATTGCCCACATTTTGAACCATGCAGGCAAAAATGCGGCAGTCATTGGGACAAGCGGTGCTTTTTGGAATGGAAACAACATAAATTTCAATATGACAACTCCTGACCCTGACCTTTTGCATAAGTTTTTTACGCAAATGCTGGAAGACGGCGTTGAATATGTTGTTATGGAAGTTTCTGCCCATGCCATTGCACTGAAGAAAATTGCGGGCATAATTTTTGAAGTTGGAGTGATGACAAACATCACAGAAGACCACTTGGATTATTTTGATACTTTTCAAAAATACGCAAAAACCAAAGTTGACTTCATGAATAGTCCATATGTTTTGAGTCGGGTTGTAAATGTTGATGATGAGATTTTGAGAAATAATATGCAAGAAAATAATCTCGCAAAAATCACATATGGAATGGATTGTCCCGCGGATTGTTTTGTTGCAGGACTTTCGATGAGTGCAAAAGGCAGTCATTTTGTTCTGAATTTCATGGACAATGTTGTGGAAATAAATTCGCCGCTTGTGGGGAAATATAATATTGAAAACATCATGGCGGCGTTTTGTGCTTGTTCCATGCTCGGTGTTCCGTTTGAAGAAACAAAGGACGCGATTGCTTCGTTTGCGGGGGTTGAAGGTCGGTTTAATGTATACTCGTCAACAAGGGGGTTTGATGTTGTTATTGACTATGCACATACTCCAGACGGGTTGCGAAATGTTTTGAAAACAGCAAGCGGTCTCACGAGCGGTCGACTTATTTTGGTGTTTGGTTGCGGGGGTGGTCGAGAAAGACAAAAAAGGCCACAAATGGCTCGTATTGCAGAAAAATATTGTGACGATGTGATTGTGACGTCAGACAATCCTCGATTTGAAAATCCCCAAGATATAATTGATGAAATCAAGACGGGGTTTGAAGGAAATAACCATATTGAAATTGTCGACAGATTTGAGGCAATCAAGCATGCCATGAAGATTGCTCGTCCGCATGACATTGTTCTTGTTTGTGGCAAAGGTGCCGAAGATTATATGGAAATTAAAGGAGAAAAAATTCATTTCAAAGATGCCGAAGTTGTCAAACAATTTTTATAAAAGGAGAAGAAATGAAAGCGTATAACTTGCTGTTTTGTTTCTTGATTGGGCTTTTGGTTTCTGTGGTTTTCGCGCCACTGGTTATAAAACTTTCGCAAAAGTTCAAACTCAAACAGACAATTTTGCACTATGTTGAACTGCATAAGGACAAGCAGGGGACTCCAACAATGGGGGGATTTATTTTCCTTTTGGGGTTTGTGGTGGCCGCTGCTTGTTTTTTGCGAGAAGATTGCTTGCTTTCTGTGATTGCAATCGCGGTCGTGCTTTCATTTGGACTGCTTGGTTTTTTGGACGATTTCATCAAAATAAAGTTTCATCAAAATGAGGGGCTGAAACCCTATCAAAAAATTATTGGACAGTTGGGCATATCAACAATCATTGGACTATTCGCATATTTCAACGGTCTTGTTCCAAACGAGATTGTTTTGCCTTTTTCAAACATAACATTGAACCTCGGGTGGGGCATTATTCCGTTTGTGATATTTGTTATGATTGCAATCACAAACAGCGTCAACCTCACTGACGGATTGGACGGACTGGCGGGAGGAGTGAGTTTTGTTTATCTTTTTGGATTTGCTGTCCTTATTTATATTTTTATTTCAAACACCAGTGCAACCCATGTCCAGACCGAACAGTTTAATCTTGTGCTCATTTCTGCTGCCATGATGGGTGGACTTGGTGGATTTTTGTGTTTCAACTGCAACAAGGCAAAAATCTTTATGGGCGACACCGGCTCACTTGCACTCGGCGGACTCATTGGAGTGCTTTCAGTATTCTCAGGACTTGAACTATATCTGCCAATCTTGGGGACTATGTTTGTTCTTTCAGCACTGTCTGACATCATTCAAGTGTTGCACTACAAGCGAACAAAAAAACGTGTTTTTCTCATGGCGCCACTTCATCACCATTTTGAGAAAAAAGGAGTGCATGAAAACCGCATTGTCGTAATATATATATTTATAACGATGGCAATAAGCGTTTTTTCGATTGCGATGACGCTTGCGGTGAGGTGATATGAAAAAACAAAAATCTGTTCTAATTTTGGGATATGGTGTGACTGGCAAAGCGTGTGTTGAACACTTTATCTCAAAAAAATATCGGGTTTTTGTTTATGCGAAAGAGATTGAGCAAATTGATGGATGCGAAATGATTTCGTCAATTGAAGACGTCTTGAAAAATCAAATAAAACTTTGCATAACAAGTCCTGGGATTAACCTAAAAAAAGATTTGTTTTGTTTGCATCTGAAAAGGTTTGGAATTCAAGTCGTCACTGAACTTGAATACAGTCTAAAAAACATCAAAGCAACAACCATTGCTGTCACAGGAACCAACGGAAAAAGCACAACCGCAACGCTCATTTATGAGATGCTCAAACAAAAATATCCGTGCGTTCTTGCCGGAAACATTGGCACGCCACTAATTTCACAAATTAACTCCATTTCGAGAAAAACAAAAGTTGTTCTTGAAGTGTCTTCTTTTATGCTTGAAAATATGAATGACTTTCGCTTTGATGTTGCATGCCTTCTCAATCTTTCACCGGACCATGAGAATTGGCACGGAACTGTCGAAGATTATTTTCAGGCAAAACTCAAAGTTTTTTTGGGTCAAACAAAAAAGCAAGTTGCCATCATCAACTTTGACGACAAAATTGTGTTTGACAGAACTCGTCACATAAACTCTCGTGCACTATATTTTTCAAAAACCGAAACTGTCAAAGGTTGCTTTGAGAGAGCGGGGAAACTTTGCTATTATGACGAAAATTTTGATGATATCATGAGCGTCAAAGATGTTGGATTGCGTGGCGAAAAAAATCTTGAAAACATATTGTGTGCTGTGACCATTGCAAAACATTTTGAAGTTGATGACAAAACAATTTCATCTGTTGTTTCAAATTTCAAACCTCTTCGTCATCGAATCGAGTTCGTTGGGGAAAAGGACGGTGTGCTATATTTTAATGACTCAAAAGCAACCAACATTTCGTCAACGCTTTGTGCTTTGGGTGCTTTTGAAAAGAATGTCATTCTCATGCTGGGTGGACAGACAAAAAATCAAAATTTTGATAATTTGTTCAAAAAAAGCCTAGATAATGTGAAATTATTTGTAATTTATGGCGAAGATTATGAAATTATTGAAAATTCAATAAACAAATATAAAGAAAAATACAACTATATTTTGTCGGAAAATTTTGATGAAGCTTTTGAAAAAGCAAAAATGAATGCAACAGCGGGAGATGTTGTTCTTCTTTCTCCGGCATGTGCAAGTTTTGATGAATTCAAGAATTTTGAAGAACGCGGAGATTGTTTTTGTGAAAAAGTTAAACAAATCTAGGGGAAACATAAAATTTTCACGAACACAAATTATTGTGCTCGTTCTTGTTTTGTTTCTTGTTGGATTTGGTTGTCTCATGGTGTATTCTGCAAGTTCATATGCTGCGGCACATCGTTATCACAATCAATATTATTTCTTGATAAAGCAAATCATTGGTGCGGTGATTGGGGCGATGTGTCTTGTTTTGTTCTCTTATGTTGATTACCGCAAATTCACAAAGTGGAGATATGTCATCATTGCGGTTTCGGTTGTTCTCATGGTTTTGGTTTTTGTTCCGGGAATTGGGGTTGAAAACTATGGGGCAAAAAGATGGATTCGTCTTCCAGGAATGACAATTCAACCGAGTGAAATTTGCAAGTTTGTGTTTGTGCTTTATGCGGCATGGTATCTCGGCGAAAACTACCACAAAGTCAAATCATTTCGCGGCATTTTGCCAGTGCTTGTTTTGGGTGGCATTTTTTGTTTGCTTATTATTGCAGAGCCAAACATGTCAATCACAATGTGCTTGGGAATTGTTCTTCTTGTCATGCTGTTTGTTGGTGGGGCGAGTGCCAAACAATTTGCACTGGTTGGCATTCCCGCACTTTGCATGGTTCCAGTGTTAATTGCGATTGAACCATACCGAATGAAAAGGCTCGTTGCATTTTTGGACCCTTGGGCAAATCCGCAAAGTGAGGGGTTTCAACTCATTCAGTCACTCTATTCAATTGGCTCAGGCGGGTGGTTTGGAGTGGGGCTGTTTAATTCCCGCCAAAAATATCTTTTTTTGCCATTTTCAGAAAGTGACTTCATATTTTCAATCATTGCTGAAGAGTTTGGATTCGTTGGTGCAGGACTTTTGCTCGTGGTCTTTGCGGTTTTGGTTATCAAACTAATCAAAATTGGACTGGGGGCGAACGACCGTTTTGGTTGTCTTTTGTGTGTTGGCATTGCCTCTGTCATCGCCGTGCAAACTCTCATCAATGTCGCCGTTGTCACAGGTTCAATTCCGCCGACAGGTCTTCCACTTCCATTCATCTCGTCTGGCTCAACATCTCTCGTTGTGTTTATGTCCGCAGTCGGCATCTGCCTCAATGTCGAAAGACAAAGCATGAAAAAAACAATTTGTTGACACTTTGAATAAAAAAATGCAATAAAAATACCCACCAATATTGGTGGGCGTTTTTCAAAATTCTAATGTTTGGTCATATTGTTTTGCATATTCTTGATTTTTGCATTTCTGTTTGGCCAGTCTTTCATTTTTAATATTTCTAAAAGCGGATTTGCTATGGGATTCAACAAAATTAACCGCTTTTTCAATTTTTGCAATAGTGGTAATATCAATAAAATTTTCAGGGTTATTAAATACTGCCTCAAAGATGTTTTTGCTGTTATCCATACGATTGTATTCCAACACTTGCGTAATTTGCTTATAGCGATAAAAACATGTATCATCATCATCTCTGAAAATTGCCCTTGAGTTTGCATTTATGTCTTCAAATTTACCACATAATGGAAATGCTTTTAATCCGTCATTTGTCTCATATGCATTAACATAGTATAAATGACCGACGTCTCTATCTTCTTTCATATATGTATGAAACGAAGGTTTGTCTATAGAATGAATTTCATTTTTGGTCAAGATTTTGATTTTTGTTTTTTTGTTGTTCAAAACACCAAACCGACAATCTCCAGACTCATAAATCAAAAGCAAATCTTTAATTTTGTATTTTTCCATCGAATATCTCCTTTTTTCTATTTAATGTAATATTATAACACAATGCAATTTATAATTCAATAGTCAATTTGGCTCTGAAAAAGTGACGGTTTGGGATTTCAAAAAGGTTTGGAAGAATGACAACCTTCTCAAAGTGTCAAAAGAATCAGAAGCAATGGTGCTTGACGAGTCGGGAATTAAAATCGCTTGCTCAATGCTTGAGGTCATGGACTTTGAACAAAGTGCGGATAATCTCAGAACGAGATATGTTTTTGAAAAAGGTGATGTCAAGTTTGAAATTGACGATTACACAAGACCCCAAATGAAAGTTGTTGCCATTGAGGGCGAGAAGTCTCAAGTTGACAAGGTCTATCAGATGCTTGTTTCGGACGAACAAGTTTCCAAACATATTTTGTGAATTTGAACACAAGAAAATAAAATTTCATAAAATGAATTTGGAGGGGGCGATGGATAAACTTCAAATTTTTGGTGGCGAAAAACTTTTTGGAAGTGTTGAAATTCCTTCGTCAAAAAATGCCTTTCTTCCCATTCTTGCCGCAACAATTTTGTGCGAAGGCAAGGTTGTTTTACATAAAAATCCAAGATTTGTTGACATCTACAATATGTGCGGGGTTCTTGAAGACCTTGGAAGCAAGGTTAGTTTTTGCGGAGACGATGTCATTATTGATAACACAAACCTCACTTCTTTTGAGATTTCGCCTCAAAAGGCAAGCACGGTTCGCTCGTCAATTTTTTCTTTGGGGGCGATTATTGGCAGATTTCGCAAGGCAAAAGTTGCCTACCCTGGAGGCTGCGAAATTGGCGCACGTCCAATTGATATTCATCTTCGGGGTTTGATGAGTTTGTCTGTGTCAGTGCATGATAGTCATGGTTTTTTGTTTTGTGAGGCGGGTGACTTGCGTGGGGCGGACATACACCTTGATTTTCCCTCTGTTGGGGCATCCGAAAACATCATGATGGCAAGTGTTTTGGCGGAAGGCGAAACACATATTTATAACTCGGCAAAAGAGCCTGAAATTGTTGACCTTCAAAACTTCTTGAATGGACTTGGTGCAAAAATTCGAGGAGCGGGAACTGACCATATTGAAATTGTTGGTGTAAAAAAACTCAAAACCGAGATTGAATACACTCCAATTCCCGACAGAATCATTGCGGGAACATATGCACTTATGGGCGCAAGTTGTGGCGGCGAGATTGAACTAAAAAATGTAAAACGCGAAAGCATTAGTCCTGTTTTGAGCAAAATACAAAATTCTAATTGCAAAATCGCATACGAAAGTGATAAAATATACTTGTCGTCAAATGGAAAACTTTCGGCGGTGCAAAAAATTGAAACTGCACCATTCCCAGGATTTCCAACTGACATGCAAGCACAAATGCTCGCAACTCTTGCAACCGCAAAAGGAACAAGCATAATTGTTGAAAACCTTTTTGAAAACAGGTTTAAGCATATTCCCGAACTCGTCAAAATGGGTGCAAAAATCACAGTGAAAGACAATATTGCTGTCGTTGTTGGTGTCGAAAGTCTGTCTGGGGCGAGTGTGACAACGTGTGATTTGCGTGGCGGTGCGGCACTTTGTCTTGCAGGACTCAAAGCAGAAGGTTATACAACCATTGACAATGTGCATTTGATTGACCGCGGTTATTTCAAAATTGAAGATGATCTCACGCGGCTTGGTGCAAAAATAAAAAGGATAAAAAATTGACAAAGAAAAAGAAGGTTTTGATTATTCTTGGCTCAATTCTTGGTGCTCTCATAGTTCTTGGCATCATATTGTTTTTCACTGCTTTTTCTTTGAAAAATGCTGATATAAAGTTTGAAACAACAAATGAGATTTATGACACTCAAACCCTTTCAAATGATATAAAAGAAAATTGTGAGATTGATTTTGGCAAGTCAGTGTTTTTGATGGACAAGAAAAAAACAATTTTATCCATTGAAAAAAACTATCCAAATCTCAAAGTTATAAATATCGAAACAAAGTTTCCGTCTTCAGTTCTCATTCATCTTGCTCTTCGTCAACAACTCTTTGCTTTTGAGCGTGATGGACAAACCTATATATGTGACGAAGAACTCAAAGTGCTTGAAACAAGGCAAAGCTATTCGTCCACAAAAAGCAACGCGATTTTGGTTGAGGGATTGACTCCAACAAACGAGGGAGAAATCAAAGAAGCGGATTTTCTTGAATTTGATGGATTTGACACCGAGAACTTCAAAAAAATTTATTTGGCACTTTTTCGCAACAACAGAAACAAACTTGAAAGCATGGCATACTTCAAAACTATCAGTTTTGAAAAAAGAATTAATCCCGAAAGCTTTGCAGACGAAACAACTTTGATTTTGAAATCTCATTCTGATTTCGTATATCAAATTTTTGATTATGAAAACAGGCTTGAAAGCAAATTTAACAAACTATTTGCGTGCGACTACACGATTGAGGGTTTCAATCGAGCGGAGTATGAACTACTGATTTATGAAAATTCAAAAGGAGAAATTTTTGCAAAGTTAAAGAACTTGACATAGAAAACAAAAGCCAATCAAAAAAATCATGACAATAAAACAAGAAATCTATTGACATGATTTTTTTTGTTGTTTATAATTATAGAAAAAATTTGATAATTATTCATTTATTCAAATTTTGTCACAAAGGAGGAAAATATGTCCCAAGGCATGGTGGCAGTGCTTGATATTGGCTCGTCGAGCGTGAGAATTGTTGTTGGAAAACGCGGCATCAATGGCACATTTAACATTCTCGGCACTGGAGAAAGTGAATACTCAGGCTATGTTGATGGGGAGTTTTTGGACACAAACGAACTTGCGACTGCCATAAACCTTGCAAAAGCAAATGCAGAGACCAATTCAGGACTTGAGATTCGAGATTTGTTTGTTGGCGTTCCAGGCGAATTTTCTCTTTGTGAAACAAAACTGGTTAGCCAAAACTATCCGAAAAAAATCAGAATTTCAAAAGAAAATGTTCAAGACCTTTTCTTGAAAGCAAGCGGCAGTGAATTTGAGACAACCCACACAATGATTAACTGTTCTGGCATCTATTTTGTTCTTTCTGACAACAGGCGTGTTGTGGATCCCGTGGGAGAGCGTTCTTCTCGACTTTCGGCAAGCATTTCATGCATTTGGGCTGACAACACTTTTATTGAAATAATCAATGGAATTTTGTCAAATCTTGGAATTCAAAATTGCGAATATCTTTCAAGCCCACTTGCAGAAGGAATGTATCTTCTTGATGAAAACCAAAGAGAAAAATATGCAATCATAATTGATTGTGGCTACATATCAACTTCGGTCAGCCTTATTCGCGGCAAAGGACTTGTTATGCTCAATTCGTTTTCACTTGGCGGCGGACACATATCAGCTGATTTGCAACAATGTTTGCATATTCCATTTGCGAGTGCCGAACAACTCAAAAGCAAAGTTGTGCTCAGCATCAGCCCATCACAAAACGATGTTTATGAAGTTCAGATTCAAAGCAAGACAGTGCCAGTTTCAATGCAAATGACAAATGCGGTTGTATGTGCAAGAATTGATATGATTGCCTCTGCCATCAACAAGTGTCTTAACTTGTGCAAAGAAGAACATCCAGAGTTTGTTGATGTTTATTTGACGGGTGGGGGAATCTCATACATTCGAGGAGCAAAAGACCAACTTTCAAAATCAATTGGAAGAAATGTCAAACTTCTCATGCCAAAAGATGCACAAATGAGCAAGGCATACCTTTCCTCAACTTTGGGACTTCTTGACATGGCACTTGAAAAACTTGAAGATGAGTCGACAAGTTTTTCACAAAAAGTTAAGGGTTTTCTTGCAAAAATATTTCAAAGATAGTAAGATAAAAATGAGTTAACAAATTGCGTCAAAGCAAAAAAATATAAAATTTAGGAGAGAAATATGTATTCAAACAATAATATTAGCCCAGTTGCAAGCATCAAAGTCATCGGAGTTGGAGGTGGCGGAAATAATGCTGTCAACAGAATGATTAACGCAAACATCACAAGTGCGCAATTTGTTGCAATCAACACAGACAAACAAGCACTCCTCATGAGCAAAGCGGAACTTCGCCTTCAAATTGGCGAAAAACTCACCCGTGGACTTGGAGCAGGTGCTGATCCAGACATTGGACAAAAAGCAGCAGAAGAAAGCAAAGCAAGCATTTCTGAACTTCTCAAAGATTGCGACCTTGTTTTCATCACGGCTGGCATGGGTGGCGGAACAGGAACAGGTGCTGCTCCAATCGTTGCTCAACTTGCAAAAGAAATGGGAATATTGACAATCGCTGTTGTTACAAAACCATTTGGATTTGAAGGCAAACGCAGAATGGAAAACGCAGACCGCGGAATTGAAAACTTGCGTAAATATGTCGACACATTGGTTATCATTCCAAACGACAAACTTCTCAAGCTTGTTCCAAAGGGAACTCCAATTGTCGAAGCGTTCAGATATGCGGACGATGTTCTTCGTCAAGGTATCCAAGGAATTTCTGACCTTATTGTTCAACCAAACATGATTAACCTCGACTTTGCCGATGTCCGTTCGGTTATGAAAAACAGAGGACTTGCTCACATGGGAATTGGTCATGCAAAAGGCGAAAACAAAACGCTTGAAGCGGTTCGTCAAGCAGTTTCATCTCCTCTTCTTGAAACAACAATTGAAGGCGCAACTGGTGTTATTCTTAACATCAAAGGTGGCAATGACATGGCTCTTGATGAAGTTTATGAAGCAGCTGACCTTGTGAAAGAAGTTCTTGACCCAGAATGCAACATCATCTTTGGTGCTGGAATTGATGAAGCAATGAATGACGAAGTTGAAATCACAATCATTGCAACAGGCTTCCCAGGCAGCGAAAACATTTTGGAAAAGAAAGAAAAAACAGAGAATGCTGAGCAAATCAAAAAAGATATTGCAACATTCAATGGTTTTGGTGCAAAACCTTACGACAACTATCTTGGTTCAACAATCGGACTTAGAAACAATATGCAACAAGAACCAGCATTTGAAGACAGAAAACCAGAAATGGCAACCGCTTCTAATGGCGCTCCAACAGGCAGACTCAAAATTGACGATTCTGATATTCCACCATTCCTCAGACGCCTCAGAAAATAATCTCTTGAGTTTCAAAAACATTTCATTTTATATGAAATGTTTTTTTTCGCCATTTTTAGACTTTTTTCGCCTTTCATAATAAATTATGTAATTTTATACTATAAACATGGAAATTGTGGTTGAATATGCTTTGCTTGATAATTTTTTGATTGATATGATTATCCTTTTTGTTTCATGCAAGCTAAAGCGTGAAAAAATTTCTGTTGCAAGACTTTGCATATCAAGTTTGTTCGGGGCGATATGCGCTCTTTTGATGCCACTACTAAACTGCGCCAATTTCTTGATTATTGGAGTCAAATTTCTCATTGGTGTTGTCATGGTATTAATTGCCCACAAGTGTTCAACTTTCAAAAAGTTTGTTTTGGATTACTTTATATTTCTTTCAACCACTGCTGTGTTTGGCGGGGTGGGAATTGGTGTTTTGTATCTTTTGTTTGGAAGTGTGACACTGACATCAGGATTTGCCATAAATTCACCAATATTTATGAGCGCAATATATGTTGCGATATTTGCGTGGGTCTATGGAGTGGTTGCTTCAATAAGGTTTTTCTATCGAAAGAAAAACCGCAACGAATTTACATTTGAAATTGAACTCGAATGTAAGGATAAAAAAGTTGAAAGCATGGCGTATCTCGACAGCGGAAACACGCTTGTTGACCCTGTCACTCAAAAACCAGTTGTCATCATTGGACTCAAAACATTCAACAAGCTTCATAAAGATGTTGCACTTGAAAATTTACTCATGAAAAAACTCGACAAAATAAAAATTGATGGCGCGCACTATATTGAGTATCAAACTCTCAATAATCAAAAAATGTCGATGCTTATTATTCCCATTGACAAAATTGAAATGAAAAACAAGAAAGAAAAAAACGGACTTAAAGAATGTGTGCTTGGATTAAGTTTTGCCAAATTTCAAAAAAGTTTTGGTTGTGACATATTGCTTAATCAAAACTGTTTTTAGGAGAATATCAGTGAAAATATTAAATTTTTTCAAAAAAATCATAAAAAAACTGCTCGGATTTGATAATTCGGAGTTTATTGACAACATTGTTTGTTATATTTGTGGCAACGAAGCTTTGCCTCTTCCACTTGAGCCAGAAGAAGAACTTATGCTGATTGAAGAACTTGCAAACAACAATCAACAAGCAAAAGAAAAACTTGTTGAACATAATCTTCGACTTGTTGTTTATATTGCAAAAAGATTTGATGGTTGTGGCATTGATATGGAAGATTTGATTTCTGTTGGTGCAATTGGCTTGATTAAAGCAATCAACACATATAATCTCAACAAAAATATAAAACTCGCAACCTATGCAAGTCGTTGCATTGAAAACGAAATATTGATGCAAATACGGAAAATATCAAAGCAAAAAGGTGAGGTTTCGATTGATGAACCATTGACTTTTGATGGCGATGGAAATGAGTTGTTGCTTTCAGATGTGTTGTGTCAAGAAGCAGATGTTGTGAGCGGTGGACTTGAAAGTTCAGTTGAGCGTCAACTTTTGTATAGCTCGCTAAACAAACTTAACCCTCGTGAACAATACATCATGAAGTTGCGATTTGGGCTTGACGGAAACGAGGAGAAGACTCAAAAAGAAGTTGCAGAATTGCTCGGAATTTCGCAAAGTTATATTTCAAGAATTGAAAAGAAAATTCTCGGACGAATGAAAAAAGATTTAACAAATATTATGTAAATAATTAATTAAATTAATCATTTTTGATGCAAAAGCGTGAAATTTTTGATGTTTTTTCGACAAAACAAGTCAAATTTTTCTTGTATATAAGATTTTTCACTTGGGCAAAATATCGTCATGAGGTGAAAAATGGCAAACAAAGTTAAGATTTGTGGTGTTGACACGTCAACTCTGCCAAAACTTAAAAATGCTGACCTTGTTGAACTTATGCAAAAAGTTAAAAGTGGTGATGAGTATGCGCGCGACCAATTTGTTGTTGCAAATATGCGTCTGGTTCTCAGCGTTGTGCAGAGATTTGGCGGAAAGAAAGACAAGGCGGACGATATGTTTCAAGTTGGTTGTGTTGGGCTTATTAAAGCGATTGATAATTTTGACACATCTCTTAACGTTCGTTTTTCGACATATGCAGTTCCAATGATTGTTGGCGAAATTCGAAGATACCTTCGCGACAACAACATTGTTCGTGTGTCAAGAAGCATGCGTGACATCGCTTATCGTGCGCTTCAAATCAAAGAGCGAGAAGTCAAACTCAATCAAGACGAGCCGTCAATTGACTTTATTGCAAACGAACTCAATTTGCCACCAAAATCTGTTATGATTGCACTTGATGCAATTTCTGATGCTGTGTCACTCAATGAGCCAGTTTACAATGACGGAAGCGAAACTGTTCGTGTTATGGACCAAATCGCAGACTACAAAACCGATTCAGACTCAATGCTTGAGAAGTTTGCTTTGTCAAGTGCGATTGTCAGACTCAGTCCGCGCGAAAAAGAAATTTTGCTTATGCGTTATTATGACGGAAAAACACAAATTGAAGTGAGTGAAGAGGTGGGCATTTCGCAAGCACAAGTATCTCGTCTTGAAAAGAATGCACTTGCAAACATAAAAAAAGAAATGACCTAAAACAGAAAATTTTGCAACTTTTTGTCAAATTTTGGGGAGTGGGAGCATATATAAATCCAAGGAGAGAACTTGGATTTTTCTTTTTTGGATATCCGCTGCAAAGAAGTGGTTAATATTGTTGACGGAAGATGTCTGGGGCATGTCACTGACATAATTTTTAATATGCAGACTTGTGTCGTCCTCGGATTTGTTGTTCCAGCAAGCAAAAACTTTTGGAATGTTTTCAAAAATTCTGCTGAAATTTTTATCCCGCTCTCCCAAATTCGAAAAATTGGCGATGACACAATCCTTGTTGAACTCTATGGTGCGAACAATCCAACAACAAATGCATATTCCGCATCAATGCCAGCATCAAGTCTTCAAAGTTCTGGTGACAAAAAATAAAAATTGCTTGCAATTGTGGTTTTTCTATACTACAATATAAGCAGGAGAAAAAGTTATGAAATGCATATATTGTGGTTATCCAGAAAGTAAAGTTGTTGATTCTCGAGCAACAGATGAATCAAATTCAATTCGCCGCCGCCGTGAATGCCTCAAATGCGGCAAGCGCTACACTACATATGAAACAGTCGAAACAACCCCACTTTTGGTTGTAAAAAATGACGGAAGCCGTCAACCTTTTGACATTGCAAAAGTCAAAAAAGGTGTTATTCGTGCTTGCGAAAAAAGGCCAGTTTCAATTCAGCAAATTGAAAATCTTTGCGAAGATGTTGAAAATCACTTCAAAAACGAACTCGCAGGCGAAGTCAAGTCAAGTGAGATTGGCGAAGTTGTTATGGACAAACTTCGTGAAATTGATGAAGTCGCATATGTTCGTTTTGCATCAGTTTATCGCAAGTTCGCAGATGTTGATTACTTCAAAAAATTTATCAACAACTTGTAGGATTGTTCTATAAAAAACAAGGGTTCATACAATATTGTATGAACCCTTTTTTGTCGCTTGTTGATGCAAAGAGAAATGAAAATTATGTTATCGCAATGGTTGAAGATGATTGTTCATCTATCATGCGAAGATTGGGTGATCTTGGTTTTTTCCCAGAAGCAAATGTCATTCTTCTCAAAAAGTCCATGTTTAACAAAAGTGTATTGATTTCTTTGGACGGAACAAAATTGATGCTTCGTTCATCACTTGCTGCAAAAATCATTGTGAAGAAGGTGGGGAAATGAAAAACTTGTTGCTTGTGGGAAATCCGAATACTGGAAAAACAACTTTTTTCAACACAATCACAAAGAGCGACGAGCATGTTGGGAATTGGCATGGTGTCACAGTTGACGGAAAATCAAAAAAATTTAGATTTAATTCAAAAGAATATGTGATGACTGACCTTCCGGGGACATATTCACTGACCACGTTGAGTTTTGAAGAACAAGTGACGGTGGACGCACTTCTCGAAAACAAAGAAGATGTTGTTGTCAACATTTGCGACATAAATAATCTTGAAAAAAACTTATATCTCGTTTTGCAACTTGTGGAGGCAAAGCGTAAATTTGTTTTGTTTGTTAATGACACAAACACAAAAAAGTGTTATGCGTCTTTTGATATAAAAAAATTATCCAACATTTTGGGTGTGCCGGTTGTTGTTGGAAATGCACAAAAAAAAGAATGTAAGAATTTATTAAATCAAATTGAAGACCAAGAAAGCACCCTCAAAATTGATTATCTTGAGGGTTTGAATATTGAAAAAATTGAAAAACAAATAACAAAAGAATGCTTGGTCGCAGGACTTGATTCAAAGTGGTGTGCGATAAAATTATGTGAAAATGATGAAAAAATTGCAAAAAAACTTCAAATTTCTCGTGAGAAACAACAAATTATTGAAAATTTGAAACCAAAATTCAGTTGTTCACAAGTGGCACGAGGAAGATTCCAAAAAGTCAAACAAATTCTCAAAGAGTGCGATTACAAGAAAACAACGTCCAATTCAAGACTTGGTTGGTTTGATAAAATTGCAACCAACAAGTTGGCAGGAGTTCTCTTGTTTTTTGCGTTCATGCTTGGTGTTTTCTATTTAACATTTTTTTCGCTCGGCGCGTGGCTGGGTGATCTTGTTTGCAAACTTCTTGACTTGTCGCTTGGAAACGCACTCACAAAACTATGCGCGGATTGTCCACTTTGGGTGAAAGACTTTGCACTGGTTGGAGTGCTTGGCGGACTTGAAACACTGCTTTCATTTTTGCCACAAATTGTATTGCTGTTTTTGTTTTTGTCAATTTTGGAAGAAACAGGGTATATGTCGCGCGTTGCGTTTTTGTTTGACGACATATTTTCAAAACTTGGACTTTCTGGCAAAAGCGCCTACACGCTGATCATGGGTTTTGGTTGTGCGACTTCTGCAATTTTTACTGCGCGTAATATGGAAGACAAAAACTCGCAAATAAAAACTGCCTTGCTCGCGCCATTTATGAGTTGCTCGGCAAAACTTCCAATCTATCTAGTGTTGGGAGCGGCGTTTTTTGGTGCAAAAAACATATTTGTTGTTTTCATTCTTTATTTGATTGGCATTTTTGTTTCTGTTTTGGTCGCACTATTGCTTGAAGCAAAACCCTTAAAAAGCAAAAGGCAAAGTTTTATTTTGGAATTTCCAGATTACAGAGTTCCAAGTTTGAAAAAAATTCTCAAACTTGTGTGGAAAAATTTTGCATCATTCATATCTCGTGTTGGCGGGGTTTTGGTTTTTGTTAATATCATTGTTTGGTTTTTGCAATCATTTTCGTTTTCGTTCCACTATGTTCCAACAGATGGCGGACGAAGCATTTTGGAAAGCCTTGGAAAGATTTTGGCACCAGTGTTTATCCCTCTCGGGTTTGGAAGTTGGGGTGCGGTTTCGGCACTCCTTGCGGGAGTTGTTGCAAAAGAGGTTGTTGTGTCATCAATTGCAATATTCAACGGCATGGGTGGGGCAAATTCAAATCAAGAAATTTCAAGAACACTTATCGACCCGCTTTCGCCAGTTCATTTCACGCCTGCATCGTGTTTTAGTTTCTTGGTGTTTTGTCTTCTATATTGCCCATGTCTTTCAAGCATGGTTGTTCTCAAAAAAGAAGTTGGAAGAAAATGGATGTGGCTTGCTCTTGTTATTCAACTTGTTTCTGCCTATGTTTTTGCTTTTGTTTTCTACACTCTTTTTCTTGTGTTCACAAAGGTTGCAAAATGGAAAATAATAACCGTCACTTGTATCATTTGTATTGTGATATCGTTTGTTATTGTGTTTGTGAAAAACAAAAAGAAAAGGTGTGGTGTAGGCTGTGAAAAGTGCTCGAATTGTTGCAAATAAAGTCAAAAATTTTTTATGAGTTAAAATTATTGTAAAATGTGCTATAATTATGGTAAGATGTATCTATATACAAAAAGGATAAGAGCATGAGAAAGCCGTTAGTTGCCATCGTTGGCCGCCCAAATGTTGGCAAAAGCACATTTTTTAATAAAGTTTGCGGAAAAAGAATAAGTATTGTTGAAGACACGCCGGGAGTCACTCGCGACAGGATTTATGGTGAGGGCGAATGGTGTGGCTATAATTTTTCTGTTGTCGACACTGGGGGAATGGATTTTCGAAGTGAAGATGTTTTTAATGGCGACATTTTGAGTCAAGCACAAATTGCAGTTGATCTTGCAGATGTCATCGTGTTTATGGTTGACGGAAAAGAAGGTCTTTGTGCAAAAGACCATGACGTTGCAAATTATCTTCGCAAATGCAACAAACCATGTGTTCTTGTTGTCAACAAACTCGATAGATTCGAAGTTGAAAACTCATATGAATTTTATGAACTTGGAATTGGCGAACCCTATCCGATTTCTTGTGAACAAGCAAAAGGTCTTGGCGAAGTTTTGGACGCAATTGTTGAGCATTTGCCAAAAGTTGATGAGGACGAGGTTGGCAAGGCGCTTAAAATTGCCATTGTAGGCCGTCCAAACGCTGGCAAAAGTTCACTAACAAATGCGCTTATTGGCGAAAGTCGCGTGATTGTTAGCGATGTTGCGGGAACAACAAGAGATGCCATTGACACACCTTTTCGATATGACGGAAAAGATTATATTCTCATCGACACCGCAGGAATGAGAAAGAGCAAAAGCGTCGATTATGGCACAGTGGAAAGTTATAGTGTGATTCGTTCAATGGAAGCAATAAAGCGCGCAGATGTCGTTTTGATTGTGATTGATGCAACGCAGCCTGTCAGCGAGCAAGATGTTCGAATTTGTGGCTATGTTCACGAAGAGGGCAAGCCAAGTGTTGTTGTTATGAACAAATGGGACACAGTAAATAAGGATGACAAAACAATAAACAAATACAAAAAAATGCTCGATGAAAAACTTGCTTTCATGGATTATTATCAACCGCTTTTCATTTCGGCACTAACCAAAAAACGTGTTGGAGAAGTGATGCCGATGGTCGAACAAGTTTACGCTCATGCAAGTCACCGCATTTCAACTGGCGTTATAAATCAGATTTTGCAAGAGGCAATCATGGCGAACGAGCCTCCAATGAGAAATGGAAGAAAACTAAAAATCAACTATGCAACTCAGGCCTCAACCAATCCTCCAACCTTTGTTTTCTTTTGCAATGACCCAGAACTTGCACATTTTTCTTATATTCGCTATCTTGAAAACAGAATACGCACATCAGTTGACTTTTCTGGCACACCGATTAAACTTGTTATGAAAGGAAAAGACGAAAAGGATATTTGATGACAATACTAAAATGGGTTCTTTTAATTGTTTTGTCTTATGCACTTGGCAATGTTAGTGTTGCCAGAATTATTTCACGCATCAAAAAAGACGACATCACAAAGCATGGCAGCGGAAACCCTGGGACAATGAACATGATTCGAACTTTTGGGGTTGGAACTGGACTTATAACTTTGTTTTTTGACTGTCTCAAAGGCGCGCTTCCAGCACTTGCGGGATACCTTTTGTTTATGGGGGAAGGCATTATTATGGCAAACACTGCTTTGTATGCAGCGGGGCTTGCGGTTGTGTTTGGACATATGTATCCTGTTGTTTATAAATTCAAAGGCGGAAAAAGTGTTGCCTGTGCACTTGGAATTTTCTGTGTTGCAAATCCAATCCTTCTTATCTGTGTTTTCTGTGCATCAATTTTATATTTATATTTTTTTGATTATGGAGCTGTGTTCTCGTTTATTGTTCTCACGATTTGCACGGCGGTTGAGGCAATTAGTTTTCAAGGAAACTTGGCAATATCTTTGCTTCTTGCAGCGATGTATTTTTTGATTATATTTGCTCACAGAAAAAACATTTTCCGTTTGCTTGTTGGGGAAGAAAACAAAGTTAATCTCAAAAAGTCACTTAAAAAGCTTCTCAAAAAAGACAGGGTGAAAGAAACCAAGAAAGAACAGAAAGAAAAAGAAATTGGCTGATATCAACGCATTTAAAAATTCATTATGTATATATGCCACTTTGGCATGACAAAAGATGGAAAAATATGGAAAAGACACAAAGAGATTCAAAGTTTGAGATTTTGAGAATAATTTGCATGTTAATGATTGTCGCTCATCACTTGTCATGTCATGGTGGCTATATTTTTGATTCAATTTCAGCTGTAAATCGTGGATTTATTGATGCGCTGATAGTGGGCGGAAAAATTGGTGTTAATGTTTTTGTTTTGATAAGCGGATATTTTCTTTGTTGCAGCAAGTTCAAGCTGTCAAAACTCATCAAATTGCTATTTGAAATATTTTTTTATTCGTTTTTCATTTATATAATATTTGTGGCAGCAGGGCGAGTTCAGTTTTCTGTAAAAGATTTTTTCTATTCCATGTTTCCAACCTCATCAAATGCATATTGGTTCATGACTTGCTATGTAATAATGTATATTTTGTCGCCGTTTATCAACAAAATGATAAACTCGTTAACAAAGAAAGAACACCTTTTGTTGATTGGTTTCTTGCTTCTTTTGCAGACAATATTTCCAATGATTGGGTTTTCTTATCTTTCAAATGTCGCATGGTTCATCACATTGTATATCATTGCTGGCTTTTTGAGATTGTATCCATCAAAATACATGGAAACAAAGTGGATTAGCATAGTCCTTTTTTGTGTAAGTTTAGTTGCAATAATAACTTTTAATGCGGTTCTTAAAATATCACTTTGGGGAGCCACGGGAATTGTTTGCTTGATTTGCTCCATAGCGATGTTTAATATGTTCAAAAACATCAAAAAGCCAATACATTCTTCGTTTATAAACATCGTTTCAAGTGCCACACTTGGAGTATATCTTTTGCACGACAACAATTACATTCGACCATGGCTATGGCAAACATTTTTAAAATGTCCGCAAATGGCAGAACAATGGTTTTACCCTTTGTTTGCACTGGGTGCAATATTTGGTGTGTTTGCGGTTTGCGTTTTGATTGACTTGTTCCGCATATATGCAATTGAAAGGCCTTTTTTCAAAGTGTCAAACAAAATTGTATTCAAAATTAAAACAAAAATTGCCAACAAAAAAAGAATTGTGGAAGAAACAAATATGTTTGACGCTGAAAACAAAGTTGATGATGCACCACAAAATAATTCATCAAACGAGGATTAAAACATTTTTATCATATCAAAGATTGATTCGACATACATTACCATGATTACACATGGAGGTATGTATGGAGAAATTCGATTTATATAACGATATTTCTAGGCGAACAAACGGCGACATATATGTTGGCGTTGTTGGGCCTGTTCGATGTGGCAAAAGCACATTTATAACAAAATTTATGAAAACACTTGTGCTCCCAAACATCAAGGACAAAAACGAACAACAAAGGGCGGTTGATGAGCTCCCACAAAGTGCTGATGGCAAAACAATCATGACAACTCAACCTCGCTTTGTGCCAAACGAAGCGGTCGAAATCAAAGTTGATGACAGCACAGAACTCAATGTTCGCATGATTGATTGCGTGGGTTATCTTGTTTCTGGTGCTCTTGGACACACCGAAGGCGAAAAGCAAAGACTGGTCAAAACACCTTGGAGCGAAGAGGAAATGCCTTTTGAAGAGGCAGCAGAACTCGGAACAAAAAAAGTTATTGAAGAACATTCAACAATCGCTGTTGCAATGACAACTGACGGAAGCATTGGGGATATTGAAAGAAGCGCCTACATTGAAAGCGAAGAAAGAGTTATGGCAGAACTTCGTGGCAAAGGCAAACCTCATGTTCTTGTTGTCAACACAACAAAACCAAAAGACGATTCAACAAAAAAACTTGTTGCTTCCCTTGAAAAGAAATATGATGTTCCCGTGCTTGCAATTAATGTTCTTGAAATGACAGAAGGGGATATTGACAAAATCTTTGAAAAAATCTTACTCGAATTTCCAATCAAATCAATAGAAGTTGATATGCCAGATTGGATGCGTGCTCTTGATTATTCGGACGACATCATAAAAGAGATTGCAAACGAGGTTTCAACTTTTGGCGAAGGCGTCACAAAAATTGGTCAAATCGACAAGGCGAGTGCGTGCTTTGTGACAAGTGAAAACTTTGAGCCAACCACGCTTTCAAAAATAAAAATGGGCGAAGGCAAAGTTGTGATTTCGGTCACACCAAAGCCAGAACTCTTCTACAAAGTTCTCTCTCGTCAGTGCGGCGAAGATATTTGCGATGACTTCCACCTCATCTCATATGTCAAAACGCTTGCTCATGCAAAACAAGAGTATGACAAAATTCAACAAGCACTTGTTGATGTTGAGGAAAAAGGTTATGGCATTGTCACACCAAAACTTGAAGACATGAGTCTTGAAGATCCAAAAATTGTTCGTCAAGGCAGCCGTTTTGGAGTCAAACTCAAAGCATCTGCTCCAAGCCTTCACATCATGAAAGTTGACATTGAAACTGAAATTAATCCACTTGTTGGCACAGAACAACAAAGTGAAGAACTTGTCAAATATCTCATGAGTGAGTTTGAAAACAACCCTCAATCAATCTGGGAAACAAACATGTTTGGCAAAAGTTTGCATATGCTTGTGAATGAAGGCATCAACACAAAAGTTAATGCAATGCCTGTTGAAGCACAACGAAAAATACGCAAAACTCTTGGCAAAATTGTCAATGAAGGGAAAGGTGGAATAATTTGCATTTTGCTCTAAATGACGAAAATAACATCAAAAACTCTTAAAAACACAAAAAATTGCAAAAATTTCGAGAAAAACATGTGAAATTCTTGGAGGTTTTGCAATTTTTTTATTAAAAACAAATTTCCTTTCATTGTTTGGAAAAGTTCAAAAATTGTGATATAATATATTTATATGGAGGACAGATGAAAGAAAAACCAACTCCACAAACATTTCAAAAACAATGCGATGTTCCACCAAAAGAACTGGCAAATATATATCTAAGTCATTTTGGCGTGATATTTTCCAACATATCAATTGTTGGGCTGATTGTTGGTTGCATGGCTGCACTTTCATCAATTATGGTTGTGTTTTGTTCGGCACTAACAGTGCTGATTTTGGTGATGGGAATTATGGTTTCACTTGGCATGGTTTTTGTCATCATTCCAAACTATTGGTCGTTGTTTGGCAGAGCAACAAAAGTTTTGGAGTGGTTCCCAGTTGCAAAACTTTTTAATGCGGCACTATATATTATCCCAATATCCATGGCGTTGTCTGTGGTGTCAATCGTTATGCTCGCATTTGACAAGCAAAAGAAGCACACAGGACGAATTGTTTTTTCAAGCATTGTGCTGGGGCTGTTGCTGATTGTCTTTATCGCACTTCTTGTTAAAGGGGGTGTGCAATGAAACAGTTTAATCTAAAACTAACCAATGTGGGAAACGCAAGTCCCTCAATCCTGATTGATGGCAAACCTGTCAAAGTCAAAAAAAATGCGTTTGGAAATATTGAGTATAGTTGCCAAACCGAAAAAGACTCGGTCAATGTCGTCATAAAAAGATATTTGGAACTTGGAAGTCGACATTGGCTTTGGATGGGAATTGTGTTTTTGATTGTAAGTGTGTTTGGAATTTTCGACACGCGATATAGCAAGTCAACTCAAACAATATCGTTTGAAGCAAATATCCCGCTTGATAACGATGTCACAAACCTTGAAGGGAAACTTGCGTCAAGTGCGGACGGCAATGCGGTTGAGTATAAGTGCAGTGGCGAAGTTGTTGAAATTGCGAACGAGATTGAAGATAATCCAAAAATCAAAAAACGCAGAAAAATTATGCTTGCACTGCGAATCATTATGATTATTGCTTTTGTGGCAACTCTTGCTGGTGTTCTCATAAGCAAATTTATTGGAGGTTGATATGATTGTTATTGTTAGAAACAAAGTGTTTTCTCTCACGGGGAGTTCAACTGTGAAAGACGAAGCGGGGAAAGATGTTTTTAGGGTTAAAGGAAAGTTGAGACTTTTTAGCCCAACCCGCAAGAAAAAAATATATGATATGAACAAAAATCTCCTTTATGTTGTCCGCAACAAATGGTTCAACTGGTTCTTGCATCGAGCATTCATTTTTGACGGACACAAAAACAAAATTTGCACTCTAAAAAATCAAATTCGTGTCAAAGGCAAAAAGTTTATTGTTGAAAATTCTGAAGACGAAATCTCAATTGACGGAAACTTCATGAATTGGAATTTGGAAGTCATGAAGAATGGTGAAAGAATTGCGACAATAAAACGAGAATTTGATGTTTTTGATAGATTTCGAGTTGAGGCGAGCGAAGAAGATATGCCGTTTGTTGTTGCACTTGTTATTGCCATGGATAACATAAACGACAAAAGGACATCAACATAAAAAACAAAAGGGCAGGGAACTGCTCTTTTTTCATAACTCAAACACTTGACAAAAACCCACAAAACATATATTCTACAATATGTTTGCGGGTATGGCGGAATTGGTAGACGCGCTAGACTTAGGATCTAGTGAGAGATCGTGGGGGTTCGAGTCCCTTTACCCGCACCAATAAAAATCTCGCTTGTTGGCGAGTTTTTTTGTTGCGGATAGTGACTCATTTGGCTCTGCCCAGCAAACGCGAATGCGTTTGGAACCTCCACGGTGTTGCTGGCGCCCGTCGCTCCTGGTCCGTCAGCGGAGTCAAGTTTTCACTTGACTGCGAGTCCCTTTACCTGCTAAAAAAGTGCCTAAAAATGGGCACTTTTATGTTTTTAAGCAGTAAACTTTTTTCGTTCTAAATTAAGATACTTAAAGAAAGTTGAAATGGGCATATTAGCCATTTTTGCGGCATTGTTGCAAGTTATTTCCTTTGCTAGGTATAGTTGCAGAACATAATCAAAATTGTCGGGTAAAACGAGTTTTGGTCGCCCCATGTGGATACCTTTTTCCTTGGCAATTCGTATGCCTTCTGCTTGCCTTGACTTGATGTTTTCTCTTTCAGTTTCAGCAACGAAAGAAAGTATTTGCAACACAATATCAGCAATAAATCTACCAACCAAATTTTGTGGGGTAGAACGAGTGTCCAAGAGTGGCATATCAATAACAAAAACATCGCACTCAACAACCTTAGTGATATAATACCATTCATCTAAAATCATTTTATAATTACGACCAAGACGGTCTATTGATTTAATAATCAGTAGGTCGCCTTTTTTTATTTTAGACCTTAAAATTTGATAATTTTCACGATTGAAATCCTTGCCGCTTTGCTTGTCTATAAAAACATTTTCATTTGGAATTTCTAGCCTTGCCATTTCTTCTGTTTGTCTTTCAACATTTTGTGTGGTAGATGATACACGTACATAACCATAAATCATAAAAAAATACACCTCCAGTATACATTTTAAAATAGATTTTCCACTCAAACAACGCTGCCAAAAAATCTATATAAAGGTACGCCTTTGTGTAGTCGTCCTAAAAAACAGATTTCAAGGGCAAAATTGCTTAGAAATGTAAAAAAATTAAAAATCTTATAAAATTATGCCCATATTTCGTAACAATATGTTATAATAGACTTGATTTATAGTTTTAATTAAGTTACTACACAAAGGCGTACCTTTGAGTAGCAAAAAAAATGACACCAAAACTTGATTTTGACTATATTTCATTTCACAATGAGGAGAAAAATGTTTGGTGTTTCAGCATATCGACAATAGGACAAAGATTCTTGGAGAT
>URYH01000016.1 GCA_900552105.1 uncultured Eubacteriales bacterium
ATATAGTAGAAGAAAACAAAGAATTAGAAAAGGATACTAATATAGTAAATGAAGAAATTCAAGAAACTTCTGATTATAGTTTAAAAGGTTATTCTTCAATAAAGAAAACAGAAAAATTACAAAGTAATGGAATATACAAAATAGCAGTAGGAGTTGATAGTAATAAAACATTAGAAGTAGCAGGAAGCGATAAAGCAAATGGTGCAAAAGTAGATATATGGAATTATGGAAATGCTACAGCTCAAAAGTTCTATTTTGAATATCAAGAAGGATATTATAAAATAACGGCAATGCATACAGGAAAAAGTTTGACAGCAAAAGGAAATAGTATAAAAGAAGGAACAGAAATAATACAATCAGATTATAAAGGAATAGATGGGCAAAACTGGTTAATAAAAGATAGTGGGAAAAATGGATGGTTAATATCGCCATTAAGTAATCCAGAATTAACAATAAGTATTCAAGGTGCAATTCAAAATGGTTCAAAACTAATATTGTCAAAAAATCAAATAAATAATAATTTAATTATTTATTCCACCAAAAACAATATTAATAATATTGAAATAAAAAATAATAATTCAAAATTATCGTGGTCAACGACTGATGAAAGGTTAAACAAAAGACTTCAAGCGGCATTTGAAAATTGTGAACAAAGTTATTACAAAAAATATAATTTTGTTTTATGTCAAACCTCACAAAAAGAATATTCAAGTCTTCAAGATTTTATGTTTTGTTTGAAGAGTGGGGAAATTGATTTGAGCACTGCACAAAACATTTTTATTGAAAGTTTTCTTGGTGTCAAAATAAAGGACGACAGAGTGAATTTTTCAAAGCCAAAAATTGATGAAGATTTTGTTTTAACAGTCGAATTTGAAAACAAAAAGTTCTTGATTACAAGAAAAAAAAGCAATTCGAATATTTGTCAAATTTCAATTGATGGTGTGTGCTATCGAAACTTCACAAGTTTTTGTTTTCATGGCATCACAACGCCTGAAATTTTTGTTGAATATTAGTTAATTGTTTTGAAAAGATTTCCATTTATTGTATATTGGTTTATGGAGAAAAAATGATTGACATAAATTCAAACATTCCACTGTCGGAAAGGATGCGACCAAAAACGCTCGACGAGTTTGTTGGTCAAGAACATATTGTTGGGAAAAACATGTTGCTTAGGCGAGCCATTGAATGTGGTATGGTGCCAAGTTGCATTTTTTATGGTCCGCCCGGCGTTGGGAAAACGACTTTGGCACGTATTATTGCAAATGTTTGCAAAGGTAAGTTTGCGTGCCTAAACGCAGTCTCAAGCGGTGTTGCAGACGCAAAAAAGATTATTGATGAAGCAAAACGCGAAAAAGCAATGTTCGGAATTCAGACATATCTTTTGCTTGACGAGTGTCATCGTTGGAGCAAGGCTCAAAGTGATTGCATTTTGTCTGCTGTTGAAGAAGGAACGATTGTGTTTATTGGCTCAACAACAGAGAATCCTTATATGTCAATGACTCGTGCGATTGTGTCTCGATGCAAAATCTTTGAGTTCAAATCGCTTGAAAAAAATGACATTTTGAAAGCACTTGATAGGGCAATCAAAGACAAACAAAATGGTTATGGAAATCTCAACTTAAAAATATCAAATGATGCACTTGACCAATTTTGTTATGCAAGTGGCGGAGATGTGAGAAATGCACTCAATTCTTTGGAACTTGCGGTCAAGTCCACGCCAAAAAATCAAAACGGTGAAATTGAAATTACGCTTGAAATTGCAGAGCAATCAACTCAAAGCCGAGCAATGTCGCTTGACGAAGATTTGTTTTATGACATTTTGAGTGCGTTTTGCAAAAGCCTGCGCGGAAGCGATGCTGATGCGGCATTATACTATATGCAAAGACTTATTCAGGGCGGGGTTGACCCACGTATTATAGCAAGGCGACTTATTGCACACGCAAGTGAAGATGTGGGAATGGCAGACAGCAATGCACTTTTGATGGCAACGATGGCATTGTATTCAGTGGAAAACTTGGGTGTGCCGGAATGTCTTTTGACGCTATCTCATGCAATAATTTATGTGTGTGAAGCGGAAAAATCAAATTCAGTCCTCGTTGCAATGAATAAGGCAGCAGATGATGCAAAAAATAACAAAGATGACAACATTCCATTTTACTTACTCAATCATCCGTCAAATCTTGACACAAAAAAAGTGAAATATAAATATCCACACAACTATGGGGGATATGTCAAACAACAATATTTGCCAGATTCATTAAAAGACAGAATTTATTACACACCAAGCAACAATGGACGTGAAAAAAACTTAAAACGCAAAAAATTTATGGGAGAACAAAATGACTAACACACCACTCAAAGATTTCTTTTTGAATATCAATTCAAGATTTAAATATTATGATTTTGACACTATTTTTGACATTTTGCTTGCGCAAAGTCAAAAAGAGGCAATACCCTCAAAAAAGCCTGTTGTTTATATTATTGCAGGACCCAACGGAAGTGGCAAAAGCACGCTTGTCACAAATTTTATCAATTACCAAATTTTTGGCGACAAGTTTGTTAATGCTGGCATTTATGCTCAAACAAAGTTCAAAGATGTTAAAGACCAAAACGAACGTGAAAGGTTGAGCATGCTTTATGCGACGAATGAATTCAATCGTTTGGTTGACGAGAATAAAACATTTATTTTTGAAACAGTTCTCTCACACGAAAGCAAGCTTGATATGATTAAACGAGCAAAGAAAAAAGGATATAAAATCATCTCAATATATGTTTTTACTGACCTTCCAGAAATCAATGTTGACAGAGTCAACAAAAGAACAGCACAGGGCGCAATCCCTGTTGAAGAAAACAAGGTTCGAGCAAGATATATTAGAAGTCTTATCAATGCAACAAATCTCAAAGCATTGAGCGATGAATATTATCAAATGAATAACACACGAGAAAGAGCATAACAAAAAAACCATGAGAAATCATGGTTTTTTTGTGGGGTTATGCAACGCGTTTTTCCCAAATATATTGGTATTTGTTTTGATAGTATTCGTTGAGTAAAGAAACATTATTTTGTTGGTTTTTAAGTCTTGCAACATCAATCATTTCTTTTGTGAATGAACATTTTCTCAACCAGTTGTTCTTTGTGTCCTTAAATTCAATTTTGTTTAGTGATGTTGTGCCGTAAAATGCAAAATTACAAATGTATTTTACATTGGTTGGAATGGAAATTGACTGAATGTGCCTGTTGTTTGCAAAAGCATCTTTTCCGATTATGTGCAAGTTGAAGACTCTGCCTTGATGTTCTATTGTGTTGCTTAAATCAACAATATTTGTTAGTCCTGTTGTTGAAACGAGTTGCAAACGATTGTATCCACACACTTCATAATTGAATTTACCTTTTGAAAAATAATCACCATATTGCAAATCAGATGAAGTGTATTTTGTTGTGCTTGGAGTGGGCAGGGCATAGGAATAGTCAAACCCTTCTTCTTGCATTGTGACAATAATTTCGTCAACGACATGATTTTTGAATGTTGCACCTTCAACACACATATAGTCATAGATGATACCAAATTCAGATTCTGGCTGGTCGTCCCATGTCAGGTCATACCAATACCAGTTGCCGCCACCAAGGTCGACCAAGTTCCATGCATGATTTTGCCCTTCGCTTTTTCCGCTGACATAAATATTGTTGATTTTGCATGCATTGAGCAAGACTCCAAATGCTTCCGCATATCCTTCGCATACAGCAGATTTCTTTTCGAATACGCCAACAATATTGTGAGCCCAAGGTGCTTCTTCCGGTTCGCCAGATGCATTTTTTGCGTAGTCGATGTCTTCAATGATTTTGTCATGGAAAGCAAATGCAATTTGATATGGTGATGTTTCATTTTCGACAAGAGTCAAATATTCTTGAATTTTTGCATAAAGTTTTTGTGTCAGAGAGTTGCGAACAGAACCATTTATGTAGTCGGCATCAACACGAAGTCCAAGTTCTTTGTCTGTGTATATCATTGTGTTTGAAAGCCAATAAATGAGTGGGTGGTCGGCTTTGTAGAATGACCATATTCTAAACGCTTCGTTTGTGGTTAGACCAAAGTCTTTGTAATTCAAATTAAATTCGTCAACATAATAATTATAAAATTTATCTTGCTTGTCTGCATTCCTTGTGCTGTCATTATGAAAATTAACAACAACTGAGTTAATCTGGTTATAGAATGCTTGATATTTATCTTTTTTTGCAAATGTTCCCAAAATGTTATAGGCATAATCAGTGTTACATTTTATCATCATGTTTTCGGTGTAATCACAAATTGTGCACACGTCATTAACCAAATTATGTGCTTCTCGCCCAAATTCTTTTTTGCAAACATCGCAAACTTTGTAGTGTTCGGTCCTTGTTGTTTTATATCTATCTGCGTTGTGCTTTTGTTTTGCATCAACAATTTCACCGCACAAAACACACTCCGTCCAATGATTTTGATTATCAAACTTTTGTGTCGGCGAGTGCGAAGTTGATGAAAACGAAAATTCAGTTATTCCTTCTTCTTCGAGGAAATTTTTTTTACAAACAGAACAATGAAAATAGTTGATGACTTTGCCGGTGCACATTAGCATTTTTGTTGTTTTTTGTTGCATTGAGTGAGTGTGGGTTGGTTGAGTTGGAGAGATTGCTTTTGTTGAAATAACAAATTGAACTTTGTTGTCAACTTTCACAAAATTATAATCTGCGACACCATAATCAATCAGCTCGTTGCATAGACCCAAATTTTCATTATCTCCAATCACAAGGCGGGCAAATAATTCGCCAATTGCTTTTGACAGTTGCTGGCTGTTCCCAAAATCCACAGCATTTATCATTGTTAAAAAATTTTGAGATTGTTGTTCTGAAAGGTTGTTGATTTTGAAGTCTTTGCTTGTGACAGAATTTGTCATTGGGTTGATATTTTTAGAAAGTGTTGAAGTTGTTGAAATGTATAGGTGGTCGGGAAGGTGCTTTTTGATTAGAGTGTGGGGAAATTGGTTCATTTTTTCTTTTAGTTTTGCTGTTTCAATTTTTGCAACGATATTTATATCTATTGACAAATTTTCCGCTTCGCCAACCAAATTTGAAAAAGATGTTTGCAAGATTTTAAAACCATATTCTTTTAGGTTTTGTGTTGAACTTGTTTGGATTTCAGCTTTATCTTTTGAGCAATATATATTGTTAAAAATTGCACCAACTTGTTTGTCTGTGAGATTGATGTCTCCACTTATTGCTGTTGCAACATTATCTGAAAAAACATAGCCATTTTGTTCATCAAATTTTATGTAGCCGGGCAATTTGTCATCAAAACTTGTTTTTGCTGATTCCATGTCAATCGTGCCAAAACTGTTTGGTGCGAGCGCGTTTGCGTCACCTGTTTGGTTGATTTGTTTGATTTGATTATATGCGATGATGGGATTGATTTTATAGCGAACGCTGATATACAACATTCCTGCAAGTGCAAGAATGATGATTGTTGCAAATATTCCAAATATCCAAGCAAATAATTTTTGGGTAAACGATTTTTGTTTCATAACTACTCCTATAAAGAATAATAAACTATTATTGTTGGTGTAGTCAACTTCAAATAAAAAAGTTGAGCAATATGCTCAACTTAAATTTTAGATTTTTGGTTCAAAACCTTCAAAAATTATATTGTCTGAATATTTGATTACATTGAGATAATCGTTTTGGCTTCGAACGGTCCAAGCGAGAAGTGGGAGATTTTTGTATTTGCGAATAAAACGTGATGGAAGGTCGTCAGCATCGTAGGAGATGAAGTGAGGTTGACTCTGTCTGTTGAGTTTGAAACGTTTGAGAACAAATTTTTTTATCCATGATAATTTGACATGCTTGAACTTGCTTGCAAGTTGACCACGAATAACTTCGGGTGCGTTTTCTTTGAACCATATCAAAACATATGGGTTGAAAGATTGAATTGCATATTCGCCATTATATTTTTTTAATGTGTCGTAAAGTTTTTGTTCAAGACTTCCAATTTTTGTTTCGTTTTTGACCTCAATGAGGAGAGGAACGCGACCAGCAACAAGTTTGAGAACTTCGTCAAGTGTTGGAATGCAATCTTCTGTTCCACCGAGTTTGTAGTTTTTGAGGTCTTTTTTTGTGAGGCTTTGAAGATAACCATCTTTTCCTGTCATGCGGGAAAGAGTGTTGTCATGAAAAACAACGAGAGTTCCGTCTGAAATTTGATGAACATCAAGTTCGATTGCATAGTCTTTTTCGATTGCGTTTTTGAAAGCAGAAAGTGAATTTTCTGCAGAATTATTATCGTGAAGCCCTCGGTGAGCAATATATTTTTCAACCAGCCAAGTGTGAAATAAATCCATATTTTACCCCTTTAACTCAACTAATATAACATGAAATTCAAAAATATGCCAACAATTTATTACATTATTTAAAATATTTGCAATATTGTTAAAAATTTGATATTATTTCAAAGTATTTGAGGTATGAATTGGACCAAAAACATATTAGAAATTTTTGTATTGTTGCACACATTGACCACGGCAAGAGCACACTTGCCGATCGTTTGATTGAAAAAACAAACACTGTCGCAAAGCGCGACATGACAAGTCAACTTCTCGACAGCATGGACATTGAAAAAGAGCGAGGTATCACAATCAAACTCACGCCGACGAGAATGTTTTATGAGTATCAAGGCGAAGAGTATTTGCTTAATCTCATTGACACTCCGGGGCATGTTGACTTCACATATGAAGTTTCGCGCTCTCTTGCTGCGTGTGAGGGTGCAATTCTCATTATTGACGCAACTCAAGGCGTGCAAGCACAAACGCTTGCAAACCTTTATCTTGCGGTTGAAAACAATCTTGAAATTTTGCCCGTAATCAACAAAATTGACTTGCCGAGTGCAGATGTCGAAAATTGCAAAAAAGAAATTGAAGACATAATCGGACTTCCTGCAAATGATGTTCCATGCATTTCAGCAAAAGATGGAATCAACATTGAAAGCGTTTTGGAAAAAATTATAACAGAATTTCCATGCCCAAAAGGTGACGAACAAAAACCACTTCGAGCACTAATTTTTGATAGTTTTTATGACAATTTCAAGGGTGCGGTCAGCATGGTTCGGATTGTTGACGGAAAGGTTGCAGTCGGCGATAAAATCAAAATGTGGACGACTGGCAAAGTTTATGATGTCACAGAGGTTGGTGTTTTTGCGCCTTCCATGAAAATGCAAGACTCTCTCACTGCGGGCGAGGTTGGATATATTGCTGCAAGCATAAAAAATGTTTCTGACACAAAGGTTGGCGACACGATAACAAATGCAGTCCAACCATGCGAACAGTCTTTGCCGGGATATAAAAATGTTCAACCTGTTGTCTTTTGTGGTGTGTTCTTGGTTGACGGTTCAAAGTATCAAGACCTTAAAGATGCACTTGAAAAACTCAAACTTAATGATGCATCTTTGATTTTCACACCAGAAAGTTCTGTTGCCTTGGGCTTTGGTTTTCGATGCGGATTCTTGGGGCTTTTGCACATGGAAATCATCACGGAAAGACTTGAAAGAGAGTTTGGACTTGACATCATCACGACTGCTCCTGGGGTTTCCTATCATGTTTATAAAACAAACGGCGAAATGCTTGAAGTTTCGAACCCAACACTTTTGCCTCCGCCTTCTGAAATTGACCGAATTGAAGAGCCGATGGTCGATATGTCAATCTTTACACCGCCTGAGTATGTTGGGGCGATTATGGACCTCATTTCTGACAAGCGTGGAATTTATAAAGATATGCAATATCTTGACAAAACAAGAGTGCAAATGAAGTATACTTTGCCACTCAATGAAATTGTTTATGACTTTTTTGATGCACTCAAATCTCGAACAAAGGGTTATGCAAGCATGGATTATGAACTTGTTGGATTTATGCCTAGTGACCTTGTTAAACTTGATATTTTGCTTAATAATGAAGTGTGTGATGCACTGAGTCTTATTGTTCACAAAGACAAGGCTTATGCAAGGGGAAGGGCTATTGCTGAAAAACTTAAAGAGGTTATTCCGCGTCAACTTTTTGAAGTGCCTATTCAGGCATGCATTGGCAACAAAATTATTGCCCGTGAAACAGTCAAGGCAATGCGAAAAGATGTTCTTGCAAAATGTTATGGTGGCGATATTTCAAGAAAAAGAAAACTTCTTGAAAAACAAAAAGAAGGCAAAAAGAGAATGAGAAAAGTTGGCTCTGTTGAACTTCCAAGCGAAGCATTTATGTCCATTCTCAAACTTGATAACAATGACTAATCTTTCAATATATGTTCATATTCCGTTTTGTGAAAGCAAATGCATTTATTGTGCATTTTCGTCTTTTGTGCCAAACAAAAAACAAGTTGAAGACTATTTCAAAACACTTTGGAGCGAAATTTCACAAAGAGCAAAAGGGCAATGTGGCAAAATTGTTCAAACCATATTTTTTGGTGGTGGAACACCAAGTTTTGTTGAATCCAAATTTATCACCAAAACTCTTGAAATGATAAGACAAAACTTTAATGTATCAAAAAACGCTGAAATTTCAATTGAATGCAACCCAAACTCTGCAACTTTTGACAAACTCAAAGATTACAAGGGTGCAGGATTTAATCGCATTAGTTTTGGCGTGCAGTCGCTTGATGACAACTTGCTTCATTTTCTTGGTCGCAAACACAACCATGCAATCGCATTGCGTGCAATTTGCGACGCAAAAAAAGCAGGGTTTCAAAACATTAGTGCTGATTTATTGATTGGACTTGCTGGGCAGACACAACAAAGTCTTTTTGATGAAATTAACATTCTTGTCAATGCGGGAATCACACATATTTCAACTTATATGCTTATGGTTGAAAAACATACTCCACTTTGTGCGCTGAAAGACAAGAAAAAATACATTATGTCCGATGACAATTCAGTTGATTTATATAATGATGTTGTGAAGTATTTGGCAGACATTGGGTTTTTGCGCTATGAAATATCCAACTTTGCAAAGCGAGGTTCTGAATGCAAACATAATCAAGTTTATTGGACACTGGGCGAGTATTTGGGATTTGGACTTGCTGCACATTCTTTTGTTGATGGAAAGCGAATTGCCAACTCGTCTTGTTTTGAAAAATATTTATCGCAAAAAAACGCACATCGCACTCATGTTGTGTCGCAAGATGAGGCAAAAGAAGAATTTGTTATGCTTGCCCTTCGAACTCGTGAGGGGATTGACCTAAAAAAATATCAAAAGCAATTCGGAGTTGACTTGCTCGAAGAAAAAAAAGAAGAAATTGTTGAGCTAAAAAACTTTATTGATATAAAAGATGGACATCTCGTGATAAAACCAAAAGAATTCGGAAAAACCAACCTAATAATTCTAAAACTTATATAAAAGTGTTGACAAACGTTTTTTGATATGATAAAGTTTGTTTGTAAAGTCAAATTGCTTTACAGGATTTGTTATGAGTTTGGAAAAAAATTTAAAGATTTCACGATTGTTTGACGAATATTCGGCGGTTTTGAGTGAAAACCAAAAACTTGTTATGACCGAGTATTATTTTGAAGACAAAACGCTCAGTGAAATTGCACAAAACCTTTCAATTTCAAGACAAGCAGTTCTTGACACAATCAAGAAAAGCGAAGACAAACTTTTGGAGTTTGAAGATAAGTTCAAACTTGTTGAAAAGGTTGAGGGTTTGCAAGAAATAATCAATAAATTCAAAACAAACCAAATTTCAAAGCATCAATTTGTTGATGAAATTGAAAACAAAATCAAGGAGATTTAATGGCACTTTTTTCTGGACTTTCGGAAAAACTTAATCATGTTTTTAGCAAACTTGCAAATCGTGGAAAACTCACTGCTCTTGAAATCAAAGAGGCAATGCGTGAAGTCCGCGTTGCTTTGCTTGAAGCCGATGTCAACTTTATGGTTGCCAAAGAATTCTGCAGCAAAGTTTCAGAAAAGGCACTTGGAGACGAGGTTCTTCAAAGTCTGACACCAAGTCAACAAGTCATAAAGATTGTCAATGAAGAACTTGTTGCACTCATGTCGAGTCCAAACCAAAAACTTCAAGTTTCGCCAAAACCTCCAACAATCATTATGATGTGTGGACTTCAAGGTGCAGGAAAAACAACGATGTGTGCAAAACTTGCCGCTCATCTCAAAAAAAGTGGCAAAAGACCTTTGCTTGTTGCGTGCGATATTTATCGACCAGCAGCAATCGAACAACTCAAAGTTGTTGGCAAAGCGGCAAATGCGGAAGTTTTTGAACGTGGAACTCAAAACCCAGTCAAAACTTCAAAAGAAGCAATTGATTATGCAACAAAACAAGGTTTTGACACAGTCATTATTGACACAGCGGGACGACTTCACATCAATGAAGAATTGATGGAAGAACTTGAAAATATCAAAAAAACTGTTCAACCAACCGAAATTTTGCTTGTTGTTGATGCAATGACAGGACAAGACGCGGTTAATGTTGCAAAGTCGTTCAATGACAGACTTGATATTTCGGGCGTTGTGATCACAAAACTTGATGGTGACACACGTGGCGGGGCGGCACTTTCAATCAAGGCAATCACGTCAAAACCAATCAAATTCTGTGGAATTGGAGAAAAGATTGGAGATTTGGAACCATTTTATCCTGACCGCATCGCATCGCGAATTTTGGGAATGGGTGACGTTCTTACACTCATCGAAAAAGCACAAAATGCTGTGAGTGAAGAAGAGGCGCTCAAACTTGAAAAAAAATTTCGCGAAAATTCATTTGATTTTGAAGATTATCTCTCTCAGCTTCAAAATCTCAAAAAAATGGGCAGTCTAAAAGACATTATTGAAATGATTCCTGGGCTTGGCTCAAAACTTAAAGGTGTTGATATTGATGAAAACCAACTCAAAAAGAACAAGGCAATCATTCAATCAATGACACCAAAAGAGAGAAGAAATCCAGACCTTATCAAGTCGAGCAACAAAAAGAGAATTGCCGCAGGAAGTGGCACGACAATTCAAGATGTCAATGCACTTCTCAAACAATTTGAACAAAGCAAAGACATGATGAAGCAACTCAAAAACAAACGTGGCTTGAGAGGATTATTTTAATTTGGTTTTTTCACGAAAGTGTTAAAATATATACAATAAAAGGAGAAAAACATGGCAGTAAAGATTAGATTAACAAGACTTGGAGATAAAAAAGCACCATTCTATAGAGTTGTTGTTGCTGATTCTCGTTCACCACGCGATGGCAGATTTATTGATAACATCGGCACCTACAATCCTTTGACAGATCCAGCTGAAATCAAAATTGATGTTGAAAAAGCACAAAAATGGATTGCCAATGGCGCACAACCAACAGACACAGCAAAAGCATTGCTTGTTAAAGCTGGCGCAATCGAAAACAGAAAATAATAAGGAGTAAAAATGGAAGAGATTGTTGAATACATTGTAAAAAATCTTGTTCAAACTCCTGATGAAGTAAAAGTCTCATCATATGAAGACGGCGATATAACAGTTATCCATGTTGTCGTCAACGAAGACGAACTTGGAAAAGTTATTGGCAAAAATGGAAGAATTGCACAAAGCATTCGTGCAATCATTCGTTCTGCTTCAAATGGAACTGGCAAAAAATATGCTGTTAAGATTGGGAGCGAAACAAAAGAGTAATCTTTGTGGGTCAGCAAAATGTTGACCCTTTTTTCAAATTATTGGGTGAATATGAAAAATCAAATTCTTGTCGGAAAAATTTTGAAACCTCAGGGAATAAAAGGCGAGGTTAAAGTCAAACCAATGCTGGATAAACTTGAAAGATTTTCGTCTTTTAAGCACTTTTTTGTTGGACGCGAAAAAGTGGTTTTTGATGTGGAAAAAATTGATGTGAGATTTGGTTATGCATATGTCACTTTTTCAAATATAAAAACGCGAAACGATGCCGAAAAACTAAGAAACAAAGATTTGTTTGTTTCTCGTGATGATTTTGGCAAACTTGACGAAAATTCATATCTCCTTGAAGATCTCATGGGGCTTGATATTGTTTATGCGGGCACAAAGCAGTGTGTTGGCAAAATTATTGATATTGACCAATTTGGAAGTGCCGATGTCATCAACATTTTATCTACGAATGGAAGAACTTATCAACTTCCATTCCTAAAAGCAGTGTTTGTTGATATTGACCTTGCGTCAAATGTCGCATATGTTGACAAAACTCTTTATGAGGAGATGAAGATATGAAGATTGACATTTTGACATTATTTCCAGAAATGTTCTCCGCTCTTCGAACAAGCATTTTGGGCAGAGCACAACAAAGCGGAAAAATTGAAATTAACATTATTGACATTCGCGATTTCACGCTCGACAAACACAAAAAATGTGATGACACGCCTTATGGTGGTGGGGCTGGAATGGTTATGACACCACAACCAATTTACGACGCCATTATGTCAGTCAAAACACCAACTTCGCATGTCGTCTACACCAGTCCTCGTGGCAGAACTTTTTCACAAAACGTGGCTTATGAGTTTTCAAGACTAGAACACCTTGTCATTTTGTGCGGACATTATGAGGGGGTTGACCAAAGAGTGATTGACCTTTGCGTTGACGAAGAAATTTCGATTGGAGATTTTGTGCTCACAGGTGGGGAAATTCCAGCAATGGCGATGGTTGATGGCATTGCGAGGCTTTGTGATGGAGTGATTAGTGCCGAGTCGCTTGAAAATGAAAGTTTTTCAGGTGCAGGACTTCTTGAATATCCGCAATATACTAAACCGCAAGAGTTTATGGGACTTTCTGTGCCAGAAGTTTTGCTCAGCGGAAATCATGGTGAAATCGACAAGTGGAGAAAAGAAAAATCTTTTGCAATCACGAAAATGAGAAGACCAGATATTTTGGGAGGCGAAAATGAAGATTAATTGGTTCCCTGGTCACATGACAAAAGCACTTCGCACAATGGAAAAAGAAATCAAGACTGTTGATTTTGTTATTTATGTTCTTGACGCGCGTGCACCTTTGGCTTCTGTCAATCCAAAATTTCAAGAACTTGTTGGCGGAAAGCCAATAATTTATGTTTTGAACAAAATTGACCTTGCTGACGACAGTGTGACAGACCAATTTCGCAAATATTTTTGTTCGTCAAATTCAACTTGTTTGGCTTTGAATTGCACACAAAGTGGAATTATTTCAAAAATTGAGTCAGTTGCAAAAACACTTTGTTTAGCAAAAATTGACAAGTATCGAGCAAAAGGACTCACAGCAATTCTTCGTTGCATGGTGCTGGGTGTTCCAAATTCAGGGAAAAGCACACTTGTGAATAATTTGTGTGGAGCAGGGCGTGCTGTGACGGGCAACAAACCTGGTGTCACAAAAGGAAAACAATGGGTTAGAGTCACTCCAACTTTTGAAGTCCTTGACACTCCCGGCACATTGTGGCCAAGTTTTTCGGAGGAATGGCAAGGCGAGAATTTGGCTCTTGTTGGGTCAATTCGTGATGAAGTTTTTGATGTTGGCGAACTTGCCCTTGTCCTGATTGAAAAGTTGCAAAAACTATATCCAAATGCTTTGAGTTTGCGTTATAATGTGGACACGCAAGACAAAACCGCTTTGGAAATATATGAAGACATTGCTGCGGCAAAAAAATTTATGCTCAGAGGCGGCGAAGTTGATTATGAACGAACAGCAAAAACAATTGTTGACGATTTCAGAAAAACGCGTCTTGGAAAAATTACGCTCGAAAGGATTTGATATGCTCGAATACGAAAGAAAAGCAGAAAGTGAAGGCTGCAATTTTATTGCGGGAATTGATGAGGCTGGGCGAGGACCACTCGCGGGGCCAGTTTGTGTTGCGTGTGTTGTTATGCCACTCGGTGAAGAAGACATTATTGAAGGTGTTAATGACAGCAAAAAACTCTCTGAAAAAAAACGAGAGGAATTATTTGAAAAAATAAAGGAAAAAGCTCTATCGTATTCTATTGAATTTGTTGACGAAAAAACCATTGACAAAATAAACATTTTGCAGGCGACAAAACTTGGAATGAAAAAGGCAGTTGAGCATATTTCTGTTCCGATTGATTTGTTGCTTGTTGACGCAGTGACTGGGCTTGATGTTGATTGTAAATGTCTGCCAATCGTTCACGGTGATGCCAAAAGTTATTCCATTTCCGCCGCATCAATTCTTGCAAAAGTCAGCCGTGACAGACTTATGGAAAAATATGATGAGTTCTATCCTGAATATCACTTTGCAAAACACAAAGGTTATGGAACAAAAGAACATATTGCACTTTTGAAAGAGTTTGGGCCATCGGATATGCACAGAAAAACATTTATAAAACATTTTGTGAGTTGATATGAAACATATAATCCTAGGAAAAGTTGGCGAAGCCAAAGCACAATATTATGCAAAACAGCAAGGATTTGAGATTGTTGAGGCAAATTACAAAAACTTTGCAGGCGAAATTGACCTCATCTATCTTGACGGAACAACTTTGGTGTTCTGTGAGGTCAAAACGAGAACAAGTGAAAAATTTGGGTTGCCACGAGAAGCGGTGACAAGAAAAAAACAACAAAAAATCCGCTTGGTTGCCTCATTCTACATAAAAAATAGCGCGAGAAAATACGAGCATTATCGCTTTGATGTTATGGAAATTATTGATGATGACATCACGCTGATAAAAAATGCATTTTGACAAAATTTTTTTTGCAAAACCCTTGCATTGAGGGCGGTGACTATGATATATTAGATTCGTGACTTCGGACGGTCCGCTTTCTAGTCAGATAAGAACGTCAGGTTAATATTGATAAGGAGGAAAAGTCATATGAATATGGTTGACATCATTGAGAAAGAAAACTTAAATCCAAATGCTCCACAAATTCACGTTGGAGACACTGTTAGAGTTTTTGTTAAAATCAAAGAAGGCGACAAGCAAAGAATTCAAGCATATGAAGGCGTTGTTATCGCAAAGAGAAACGGCAGCGTTCGCGAAACATTCACAGTTCGTCGTATTTCATACGGTGTTGGCGTTGAAAGAACATTCCCTGTTCATTCACCAATCATTGATCACGTTGAAGTGGTTAGAGTTGGAAAACCAAGACGTGCAAAACTCTATTATGTTAGAGAACTCACTGGAAAAGCAGCGAAGATCAAATCTGACAGAGAATAAAAACAAGAAGAAGGCAGTTGAGCCTTCTTTTTTATTCTTTTTTTGTCTTTTCGTTTGTTTATTTGAGCAAACATCAATATAATGAAAAAAGAGGTGAATATGCTTTCAAAAGTTATATCATATGGGCTTTCTGGAATTGATGGTTTTGAAGTGTTTGTTGAAACTGACCTACATAATGGACTTCCTGGAATTGATATTGTTGGACTTGGCGACACATCGGTTAAAGAAGCAAAAGAAAGAGTTAAATCCGCAATAAAGAACAGTGGTTTCAAATATCCTGAGGACAAGGCAACAATCAATCTTGCTCCCGCTGACCAGAGAAAAGAGGGGTCGAGTTTTGATTTGCCGATTGCAGTTGGTCTTCTTCTTGCGAGCAAACAAATTCAAAAAGACAAGGCAAAAGGTTATGTGTTTTTGGGAGAACTTTCGCTTGACGGAAGTTTGCGTAAGGTTAATGGTGTTTTGCCCATTTTGATTTCAGCAAGAAGTGAAGGATATAAAAAATTTATTATCCCAGAAGCAAATGCAAAAGAAGCAAGTTTTATTTCTGGAATTGAAGTTTATGCGATGAGCGGTTTGCGTGATGTTGTTGATTTTTTGGACGGAATTGAAATTAGAAGCCCGTTGGAAGTTGCAAACTTTGAACAGGAGCAGAAAAAGATTGAATATCCTTTGGATTTTGCAAGCGTGAAAGGGCAGTCTAGCGCAAAAAGAGCACTTGAAATCGCAGCAGCAGGTGGACATAATGTTTTGATGATTGGACCTCCTGGGAGTGGAAAAACATTGCTTGCAAAATGTTTTCCGTCAATTCTTCCCGAAATGTCTTTCGAAGAGGCACTCGAAGTGACAAAAATTCACTCGGTTGCAGGGATATTGGACTCAAAACAAGGGCTTGTTTTTTCGCGTCCTTTCCGTTCTCCGCATCACACTGCTTCGACTGTTGCTTTGACTGGCGGAAACAAGAATGCAAAGCCTGGCGAAATTAGTCTTGCACACAACGGAGTTTTGTTTTTGGATGAAGCACCAGAATATTCAAGACAAACGCTTGAAAGCCTTCGTCAGCCGCTTGAAGACGGAGAAATCACAGTGTCGCGAATCAATCAAACCGTTGTTTATCCCGCGTCGTTCACGCTTATTGCAAGCATGAATCCATGTCCTTGCGGGAATTATGGAAGCAAAGACAACACTTGTCGTTGCACACCAAGCCAAATTCAAAAATATTTGAACAAACTATCGGGTCCTTTGATGGATAGAATTGATATGCACATTGAGGTCGACAACATAACCTATGATGAGCTTTCTGACAAGTCAGAGGGCGAACATAGTGCAGACATCAAAAAGCGTGTTGATTTTGCAAGAAAAATACAACACGAGAGATTCAAAAATGCTCACAACTTTTGCAATGCAAAAATGAATGTGAAGCAGACAAAAGAATTTTGCAAACTCGACTCAGACGGCGAGCAACTTCTCAAAATGGCTTTTGAAAACCTAAAACTCAGTGCTCGCGCTCATGACAGAATTTTGCGTGTGGCAAGAACAATTGCCGACCTTGATGGCAAAAAAGATATTGATGTCATGCATCTTGCCGAAGCGATTGGATACAGAAATTTGGATGGGAAATATTGGGTATAAAATGAACAAAGCAGAAAAAACATATTTGTGGTTTACTTCTTTTGTTTTTCTACACTATGAAAGGGTGCAGAAACTCATTGAGTTGTTTGGTGATGTCGAAGATATTTTTGACAAACTTGAAACAAAGGCAGAACTTGTGCAGGAAATTGTTGGCGGTGTGCAGAATTACAACAAAATGCTTTTTGCACGCGATGAAAATTTCTTGCAATCATACATTAATAATCTCAAAAACATGAACATTGAGGTTGTGACACAGGCATCAGCAAATTATCCAAAAAAATTGCTTCAAGTTGAATGTCCGCCTTTCATTTTGTTTTGCAAAGGCAATCTCAAACTTCTTGAAGCAAATAATGGACTCGCTGTTGTTGGAACAAGAAGGCCAACATTTTATGGACGAGATATAACAGAAAAATTTTGTAAAGTGCTTTGCAAAAATGGTTTTTTGTTGGTTAGCGGAATGGCGGACGGAATTGATTCAATTGCGCATCGAACAGCACTTGAAAACAATGAACCAACAATTGCAGTTTTGGGAGGGGGATTTAATCACATCTATCCGGCTTCCAACCTTGAACTTTCAAAGAAGATTGAAGAAAACGGGTTGCTTGTTAGTGAGTATCCACCAAGCCACAACGCCAAGAACTATGATTTTATCAAGCGCAATCGTATTATCGCAGGATTAAGCAAATGTGTTCTCATTCCAGAGGCAGGCAAGACAAGCGGAGCACTTCACACAAAGAACTATGCGTTGGAAACGGGTCGTGAAGTTTTTGCAATTCCAGGCAACGTCAACTCGCCAATGAGTGAGGGAACAAACAACATGATAAAAACTCAACATGTCGCGTGTGCAACCGACCCACAAGATATTTTGGATTATTACGAAATTGCTCAAAACCCAATCAAAATGCCGAAAGCACCACAACTTTCACTTGATCAAATGCTTATTCGTGGAATGCTTGAAGATGGTGAAACTGATTTTGAAACTTTGCAAGAAAAAACAAACCTTGACACAAAAACTCTAAATAGTTGTTTGACATCAATGCAAATTAGTGGGATAATCAAAAAGTTGCCGGGAAATAAATTCTCGCTCTAAATGAGAGGTATGAATGAAATTAGTTGTCATTGAAGGACCAGGAAAAAGAGATACATTAAAAAAATATTTGGGCAGTGGCTATGATGTTGTTGCAACCAAAGGACATATAAGAGATTTGCCAGCAAAAGAAATGGCAATTGACTTTAATAATAATTTTGAACCAAAATATGAAGTTATGCCTGACAAAAAAGATGTCATTAATGAACTTCAAACAAAAGCAAAAAAAGCAGATTGTGTTTTGCTCGCAACCGACCCAGACCGCGAAGGAGAAGCAATTTCATGGCATATCGCCAACATTTTGGGACTTGACCCAAATTCAAAATGCAGGATTGAGTTCAACGAAATTTCGGAGGACGTTGTTAAAAATGCAGTTGACCACCCAAGAGCAATCAATATGCAACTTGTTGACGCACAGCAGGCTCGAAGGGTTTTGGACAGAATTGTTGGCTACAAAGTTTCTCCAATCATTTGCAAAAAAATCAAACCAAAACTTTCGGCAGGTCGTGTTCAGTCTGTTGCGCTCAAACTTGTTGTTGAGAGAGAAAGAGAAATTCAGAACTTTGTTCCAGAAGAATATTGGATTGTGTCGTCAATACTCAACAAAACTGGCGATAAACTCAACTTTAAGGCAAATCTAACAACGTGTGACAAAAAGAAAATCAAGCCAAAAAACAAGGAAGAGGTTGACCAAATTCTTGCTGACATCAACAATCAAAATTACATTGTTGAAAGCATCAAGAAAACAACAACAAAATCAAAACCAAATGCACCTTTCACAACAAGCACAATGCAACAAGATGCTTCGAGCAAACTTGGATTTGATACATCAAAAACGAGCAAACTCGCACAAGTTTTGTATGAAGGTGTTGAACTCAAAGGCGAAGGCAAAGTTGCACTCATAACCTACATAAGAACAGATTCTGTTCGTGTGTCGGAAGAAGCAAGCATGAAGGCGAGAGCATTTATTGAAAACAAGTTTGGAAAGGATTACGTTCCATCAAGAATTCCAAAATATGAGTCAAAAAAGAATGCACAAGACGCCCACGAAGCAATCAGACCAATCAACATCAATCGCACGCCCGAGGCGGTCAAAGATTCATTGACACCTGATGCATATAAACTATATAAGCTCATTTATGACAGATTTTTGGCATCTCAAATGGCAGAAGCGGTTTATCATAATGTGATTGTTGACATCAATTGTTCAAAATATGGATTTAAAGCGACAGGAAAAACCGTTGCATTTGCTGGATTTACTGCTTGCTACAAAGCAACATCAGTCGAAGATGAAAAAGAAGAATTTTCAAAAATTCCTCCACTTGTTGAAGGTGACAAACTTGACCTCAAAGAAGTCAAAACCGAGCAAAAGTTCACAAAACCGCCTCAACGCTATAATGATGGAACACTTGTTAAAGCAATGGAAGAAAAGGGTATTGGTCGTCCCGCAACATATGCACCAACCATTGCAATTTTGGTTAGCCGTGAATATGTCAAAAGAGAAGGCAAATTCTTTGTTCCAACAGAACTTGGGTGTTGTGTGACTGACTATCTTGAAAAGAATTTCAAACCAATCATGAATATTGCTTTTACTGCACGCATGGAAAATCAACTCGACAACATTGCGGAAGGAACAGAAAAATGGCAAGACCTCATTGAAACATTTTGGAACTTTTTTGCTCCAATTCTCAAAAAAGCCGATGTGACCGCTGTAAAAATTAAAGTTCCACCACAAGAAACGGACATTGTTTGCGACAAATGTGGTGCAAAAATGGTTGTCCGAGAAGGTCGATATGGCAAATTTTTGGGCTGCTCAAATTTCCCTAAATGCAATAATATGAAAAAACTTGAACCCGAAAAGAAAAACTATTCCAAAGTTGTTGGAGTTTGTCCAAAATGTGGCAAAGATGTTGTGACAAGAAAAAGCAAACACGGAAAAATATTCTATGCTTGCTCTGGATATCCAAATTGTGACTTTGTTTCATGGGATCGTCCAACAGGAAAATTATGTCCAAACTGCAAAAGCCATTTGGTGTATGCCGCTGGGGACAAAGTGAAATGCTCAAATTCAGAGTGTGACTATGTTGAATAAAGAAATTGTTGTAAATATAATAGGGGCGGGGCTTGCTGGTTGCGAGGCCAGCCTTTATTTGTCTAAAATGGGAGCAAAAGTCAATCTTTATGACATGAAACCAACTCAAAAAACTCCCGCACATAAAAACGATTGTTTTGCAGAAATCGTTTGTTCGAATTCGCTAAAAAGCAAATTGCCAACCACGGCAAGCGGAATGCTGAAAGGCGAACTTGAAATCATGGGTTCTCGCCTTCTTGAAATCGCAAAAGAAAATGCGGTTGATGCGGGTGGAGCACTTGCGGTGGATCGCGAAAAGTTTTCGGAGCAAGTGACAAATCTCATTCTCTCTGATAAAAACATTAATGTAATTTCAGAGAACGTGACAAATATTGATGTGTCAAAGCCCACAATCATTGCAACTGGGCCATTGACATCAAAAGAACTCATGACCGAAATTGAGCGAATTTCTGGCGTCAAATCGTCATTCTTTTTTGATGCAAAAGCACCAATTCTTTCGGCTGACTCGATTGATATGAACTTTGCGTTTTGGGGAAATCGCTATGACAAGGGAGAAACGGACGGCGACTACTTGAATTGTCCAATGAACAAAGAAGAATATGAGACATTTTATGATGCACTCATTCATGCTGAAACAATCGAACTCAAAGAGTTTGAAAAGAACGGAAAAGTGTTTGAAAGTTGCATGCCTGTTGAAGTTATGGCACGTCGTGGTGCTGATTCTCTTCGATATGGACCACTCAAACCTGTTGGACTCAATGACCCACGAACTGGCAAGCGAGCATATGCCGTTTTGCAACTGCGAAAAGAAAATCGAGAGGGCACAATGCTCAACATGGTTGGATTTCAAACAAATCTAAAATTTGGTGAACAAAAACGAGTGTTTGGGTTGATTCCAGCACTCAAAAATGCGGAATTTTTGCAGTATGGTGTCATGCACAGAAACTCATATGTTTTTGCGCCACTTGTTTTGAATGAATATCTTCAAATCAAGAATGCACCCAATGTGTTTGTTGGTGGACAACTTTCAGGCGTTGAAGGCTATGTTGAAAGTATTGCAAGTGGACTTTTGGCGGCAATTAATATATTCAAATATATTAAAGGTGAAAATTTGCTCAAACTCCCTCAAACCACTTGCCTTGGAGGGATAATTAATTATATAACTAGTTATGAAGGAAATAATTTTCAACCGATGAATGCAAATTTTGGCGTGATTGCATGCAATCAAAAATTGCCAAAAGACAAAGCGGAGGCAAGAAAAATTATGTATGACATTTCTATGCAAGAAATGAAACAAATATTTAAGGAGTGAACATGGAAAATCTTAGAGGAACAACAATTTGCGCTGTTATGCGTGACGGAAAAATTGCCATTGCAGGAGATGGGCAAGTGACAATGTCAAATTCAGTTATTTTCAAAAATAACGCAGTCAAAGTGAGAAAAATCTATAACGACAAGGTCGCGATTGGTTTTGCTGGAAGTGTTGCCGATGCATTTTCGCTTTCAGAGAGATTTGAGGAAATGCTCAACAAATTTTCAGGAAATCTCATGCGCAGTGCTGTGGAACTTGCTCAACTTTGGAGAAGCGACAAAGTTCTTCGCAAACTTGAAGCAATGATGATTGTTTGTGACAAAGAAAAAATTTTGATTCTTACTGGAACTGGTGAGGTTATTGAACCACAAGACGGAGTATGTGCAATTGGAAGTGGCGGGAACTATGCGCTTGCCGCAGCAAAAGCATTGATTGACAACACAAATCTCAGTGCAAAAGAAATTGTTGAAAAGGCGCTTTATATTGCTGGCGAAATTTGTGTTTTCACAAACCACAATATAACAGTCATTGAGATGTAGGAGGGAACTATGGAAATGGAATTATCGCCAAAACAAATCGTTGAGGAACTTGATAAATATATTATTGGTCAGACAAACGCAAAAAAAGCGGTTGCAATAGCAATCAGAAACCGTTATCGCAGAAGCAAACTTGCCCCAGAACTTCGTGAAGAAATCACGCCAAAAAACATTATCATGAAAGGTCCAACTGGTGTTGGAAAAACAGAGATTGCAAGACGACTTGCAAAATTAATAAAAGCACCTTTTATCAAAGTTGAAGCAACAAAATATACCGAAGTCGGTTATGTTGGTCGTGATGTTGAAAGCATGATCAGAGACCTTGTTGATGTTTCAATCAGAATGGTTAAAGACGAAATGACAGAGCAGGTCAAAGAAAAAGCAAAAGCTTCTGTTGACAAAACAATAATTGATGCTATTTTCTTTGTTAAAAAATCGACAGCAACAGAAGGTGATTTGACTGCACTCAAAAATGAAATTATTGCTGATTACTCAAACGGTAAATATGAAGATTTTGTTATCGAACTTGATGTTGAGGAATCTCCAAAACCAATGGGACTAATGGATGGAGCAATTGCTGAAATCAACATTGGCGGAATGTTTGAAGGAATATTTCCAAAGCGCAAGAGAAGAAAAAAGATGAGCGTTAAAAACGCAAGAAAAACACTTATTGAAATTGAATGTGACAAACTCATTGACAACGACAAAGTCAATGCAGAAGCAATCAGACGCGCGGAAGAAAGTGGCATAATTTTTATTGACGAAATGGACAAAATTTTGGACAAGGGTCAATCAAATGGACCAAATGTTTCTCGTGAAGGTGTTCAACGTGACATTCTTCCAATTGTCGAAGGCTGCACAGTTAACACAAAATATGGCACAATAAAAACAGATTATATACTATTTATTGCGGCAGGTGCTTTCCATGTGTCAAAAATGGAAGACATGATACCCGAACTTCAAGGTCGTTTTCCAATCAAAGTTGAACTTGACAATTTGACAAAGGACGATTTCATCAAAATTTTGACCTTGCCAAAAAATGCAATCACTTTGCAATATAAAGAGTTGCTCAAAGTTGATAACATCGACATCAATTTCACCAATGACGCACTGACTGAAATTGCTGAAATCAGCGAACAAGAAAATGAAACAAGTGAAAATATTGGTGCAAGACGTCTTCATGCTGTTATGGAAAAAGTTTTGGAAGATGTTTCATACAACGCAAATGGACTTCATCCAATGCTTGAAGTTGTTATTGACAAAAACTTTGTTCAAAACACATTGAAAGACGCAAAGAAAAAATTTGACCTCAAAAAATATGTTTTGTAGGAGAAATATGCAAAATCAAAGAACAGAAATTTTAATCGGCGAAAACGGTGTCAAAACTTTATCTCAAAAATCAGTTTTGGTTGTTGGAGTTGGTGGAGTTGGCGGATATGTTTGCGAAATGCTCGCAAGATGCGGGGTCGGAAGGCTCACACTTGTTGATTTTGACAAGGTTGACATAACCAATATAAATCGTCAAATTGTTGCGCTTCATTCCACAGTTGGGCAAAACAAAGTTGAAGCTATCAAAACTAGAATACACGACATAAATCCAAACATTGAGGTCACTGCAATTTGTCAAAAAATTTCGAGCGAAAATATTGAGAAAATTCTTTCGAAAAAATTTGATTTTGTGGTTGATGCAATTGATGATGTTGAAAACAAAATTTTGCTGATAAAAACTTGTCAGGATAAAGGCTTGAGGCTTGTTTGTGCGTTGGGTAGCGGAAATCGTTTTGCAATTCCAAAATTTGAAGTTGTTGATATTTCAAAAACCGAAAACGATGGCCTTGCAAAAAAAATTCGGTTGGGACTGAGGCGTCTTGGAATAAATCACCAAACTGTTGTATATTCAAAACAAGACAGAGTTAAAACTGACACGACAACAATCGGCAGCATATCATATTTTCCCGCAATGTGTGGGTGTGTGATTGCAGGATTTGTAATTAATTCTTTGTTGGAGGAAAAATGAAGACACAAAATTTGAGTTGCGAAGCAAAAGTTGAAATCATATCAAAAAGTAACGCAATTTTGCTTGTTGACAAAAAAGATGTCACGGACGAATCAATTGAATTTAAGTATAACGATAATGTTGCAACACTCGTTGCAAAAAATACAGCAAATGCAAAAATGGGAGATATTGTAAAACTCAATATCCAAAAGAAAAGCCTTGATTTATTTATCAAAATAATGTATTTTGCACCACTTGTATTTTTGCTTGCAGGCTTTTTGTTTGCGCTAAAATTTTCGTCAGTCATCTATCAACTTGTTTTTGCCGCAAGTTTATTTCTTGTTGGAACATTGATTTCTCTCATTGTGATTGGCATTCTTGGAGCGATTAACAAACCAAAATTTGAGGTTGTTGAAGTGATAAAATCTGCTCAAATTGAGAAAACTGAAAATGTGGAGATGGCAACTGAGGAAGTTAAAGACGAAAGAGAACAAGTTGCCGTCGAAGAAAATTTGGAGGTGAATAATGATTAAACACATTGAAAATGAAAACCAATTTAATCAAGAAATTTCAAAAGGACTCACAATTGTTGACTTTTTTGCAACTTGGTGTGGACCTTGCAGAATGCTTGCACCGATTCTTGAAGATGTTTCAGAAACGCGAGATGATGCAAAATTTTTGAAGGTTGATGTTGACGAGAACTATGACCTTGCAAAAAGTTATGGAATTATGAGCGTTCCAACAGTGTTGTTTTTTAAAGATGGCATTCTTGTTGATAAATCAATTGGACTCATAAATTCAGAAAAAATCAACCAAATTATTGACAAAAACAAGTAATTTCTGTCTTGACTTGATTATATTTTGGTGCTATCATATGGTGAAATTAAAAAAAGGAACAAATATGAGAAAAGTATATCTAGATAATGCTGCAACAACTTGTGTTTCGAATGAGGTTATCAATGAAATGATGCCATGTTTTAACACAATTTTTGGCAATCCAAGTTCACTCCATTCATATGGGCGCGAAGCTGCCGGTGTTGTTGACAGAGCAAGGGACAGAATCGCAAAAGCAATTAATGCAGAGCATTCAAACGAAATCTATTTTACTTCTGGCGGAACAGAAGCAGACAACTGGGCAATCAAAGGCATTGCTCATGCAAACAAAGAAAAGGGCAAACATATCATCACAAGCCAAATCGAGCATCATGCTGTTTTGGAAGCTTGCAAAGAACTTGAGAGCGAAGGTTTTGAAGTTACATATCTCCCTGTTGATGAATATGGAGTTGTTTCAATCGCAGAACTTATGCACAACATCAGAAAAGACACCATTTTGATTTCAATCATGGCTGTTAATAATGAAGTTGGAACAATCCAAAACATCAAAGCAATCGGAATGACAGCAAAAGAAAAAAACATCTACTATCATGTTGACGCCGTTCAAGCATTGGGAGCTGTTAAACTTGATGTTCAGGATATGCAAATTGATGCAATGAGCATCAGTTCACACAAAATTTATGGACCAAAGGGTGTTGGTGCGCTCTATATCAGAAATGGAGTAAAAATCAATCCTTTGATTGCAGGTGGAAACCAAGAACGCAGAAAACGTGGCGGAACACTCAATGTTCCAGCAATTGCAGGATTCGGAAAAGCTTGCGAAATTGCAAACAGAGATTTGTTCATCAATGCACAAAAACTCAAAGCAATCAGACACTATTTCTTGCAACAAGTTGAAGAAAAAATCCCTTATATTCACGTTAATGGACATCCATATCAAAAAATTCAAGGAACAGTAAACATTTCATTTGAAATGATTGAAGGTGAATCAATTTTGCTTATGCTTGATATGCGCGGAATTTGCGTTTCAACAGGTTCAGCTTGCACATCTGGAACACTTGAACCATCTCACGTCCTCAAAGCAATGGGCATTGATGACGCAATTGCTCAAGGCTCCATCAGATTTTCATTCCCAAAATCAATTTCAAAAGAAGATGTTGATTACGTTGTTGAAAACCTGGTTGAAGTTGTTGAAAAACTCAGAAGCATTTCACCACTAACAAAAGCAGGGAGGGGAAAGAAAAATGTATAATAACAAAGTTATGGAAGCATTTACAAATCCAACAAACGCTGGTTCGCTGCGTGGTGCAAACGGTGTTGGTAAGGTTGGAAATGCAAAATGCGGCGATATCATGAAGATATATCTCAAAATCAATGATGACGGAATTATTGAAGACGCAAAATTCAAAACTTTTGGATGTGCGGCTGCAATTGCTTCAACAAACACAGCAATTGACCTCATCAAAGGCAAAACAATTGAAGAAGCTTTGGCTGTCAAAAACAGCGATGTCATTGATATTCTCGGCGGACTTCCTCCAATAAAAATTCACTGCTCAATTCTCGCAGAAGAAGCAATTCATGCGGCAGTTGAAGATTATTACAAGAGAAAAGAAAAAGCTGAAAAAGGCGAAAAAAGAGACGAAGAAGAAGATTAATTTTTCATAAATTATCCCATTTTGCAAATAATAAGCATGGGAGGAAATATGAAAGAAGGATTAATCATTGGCATGGCACTTGGACTGATCGCCGGAGCGATTCTTGTAAAAAACAACCAAGAGGTTGAAAAAATGGTAAACAAAGGCGAAAAAGCGGTCAAAAACACCATGAAACAATTAAAAAACCAAGTAAGCAAAAAATAAATATATTTTTGAGATGGTTTCAAACGAAATCATCTTTTTTTTGTTGGTTACGTTCATTCATTTGACTAAATTTGCTCAATGTGTAAAATATATTATAGGTTTTATATGGATTATTACAAAGTTATGGCTCTTGATTATGGCGAAGTTCGAATTGGCGTTGCAATGACTGATTTAATGCGGTTGATTGCTTCTCCGTTTGAAACATATGTGAGAAAGAGTCTTGATCAAGACTTGGACCATATTTGCACTTTGATAAATGATAATTCAGTAAAAACAGTTGTCGTTGGTCTTCCACTCAACATGGATGGAACCGAAGGCGAAAGGGCGCAAAAAACGCGTGAGTTTGTTGATGTTTTGAAGACAAAAACAAATGTGGAATTTGTGTTCCAAGACGAGAGACTTTCATCAGTCTCTGCCGAAGAGCTTTTGCTTGAAGGCGGCATGAAAAGAAAGGATAGAAAGCAAAATATTGATAAAGTTGCAGCCGCTATCATTTTGGAAAGTTATCTCAATTCAAAAAAATAAGGAGTTTATTATGGCAAAAAAAGAAGTTGAAAAACAAGAGAAAATGACAGAAGAAAAAATGGACCTTTTGGATGTTTTGTTTGACGAAAACAATTTTGATCCAATTGTTCTTGCAGATGACAATGGAGATTCATACAATTTTGAACAAGTTGCAATCATTCCAATGGACAATGAAACATATGTAATTCTCAAACCAATGGACAAAATGGAAGGTGTTGAAGAGGATGAAGCGTTTGTTTTCAAAATCACAAAAGACAAAAAAGGTGAGTCACGCCTTGTGATTGAGGATAATGACGAAATCGGCGAAAAAGTGTTTAACGAATACTACAAACTTCTCGATGAAGAAGAATCTGAAAATTAATGTATTTTTTCATGGTTTTTGCCCACAATATTATTGCAGAGGTGTATCTGCGTAATAGGAGGTGAAAACTATGTTTGGCAAAAATGCAAACAAAACTGCAAAGAAGAGTCTCGATCACGCATCAAAAAGTTCAAACTCAAAATCAAGAGTTGAATCATCTAGTGAATCAAGAACATCTTCAAGCTCACGTTCAACAAAGAACGAAGCAAAAAACAGCAAATAGTTTTCAAAACCATTGAGGAATTATCCTTAACAAAAAAGCCCCGAGCATCGCTTGGAGTTTTTTTGTTATAAAAAAATCCACACAAGGTGGAAAGTGGAGGTACCACCCGGATTTGAACCGGGGAATAAAGGTTTTGCAGACCTTTGCCTTACCGCTTGGCCATGGTACCAAAGACTTGATTATGTTATCAAAAAAAACAAAGCTTGTCAATAATTTATATGCAATAAAACAAAAAAGAGAAACAGATTTTTGTTTCTCTTTTGTTTGGAGCGGAAGACGAGATTCGAACTCGCGACCCTTGCCTTGGCAAGGCAATGCTCTACCACTGAGCCACTCCCGCAGATGGTGGGAATTATAGGGCTCGAACCTATGACCCTCTGCTTGTAAGGCAGATGCTCTCCCAGCTGAGCTAAACTCCCATCAAAACGATATATAATATAGCAAACAAAAGGGCGCTTGTCAACAGATTTTTATGTTAAATTTTTTTATTTTGAATTTCATCAAATATTACATAAGACGTGACTATTTGTCACGTCCTATGCTTTTTCTTTATTTGCTTTTTGAGCTTTGTAGCAATGGCACATGAAGGTCAATTTTTGGTCATTAAATACTTGTTTTACATGAGTAAATTTCGAGCCGCTCAAATCATTGGCAAGGACAACAATTTGCTTGTCAAGTGGAAAAATTGTTTTTATATGCCATTCAAATTCACTGCCTGCAAGCGAAGCATTTTTTCCTGTCTCAACTGAATGTTCGTGAATTAAATTTTCTTTTTTTTCGATTATTTCAACCAAATCTTTTATCATCATTCTTCTCCTTTAAATTAGTATAATTATAAGAATATGATTGAAAAGGGGAAAGATGTCGAAAAGTGACAAAAGCAATGCTAATCAAAATAGAATATTCTTTCGCTAATTGAAGTATTTTGTTCATTGTTATGTTTATTGCTTGCGTTTTTATTTCTAATGGCTTTTAGGTGTTTTAGTGTGATTATGACATCGTTGACAATCATGTCGTATGATTGAAGTTCTCCATTTCGCTCTTTATATGGAATGTCATATTTTGTTAATAATGAAATTATTGGTGTTTTTAAGGCATCTGCTTGACTTTCTGTTTGATATCTTCCAACTGGATTATATGCTTTTGTTCTGTTTATCAAATATGTCATGTTTGAATATGATTTAAAAATTTTTGCAACGAGATTATTGAAATCTTCGCCAAGCGTTTTGTTTTTGTTGTAGAGAATTGAATTAACGAGAGGTGAGTCGGTGACGATAACATCAACCTTGTCTTGGCAGCGACTAATTCTGTAATGTTGTTTACCAAATATATATAGTTGGTCATCGAGTGCTGCTTGATTTTCTTCCCAAACTTTGTCTTTCGCGAATTCTGTTATCATTTCGACATTGTAACCCGCAAGTTTTAGTTTCGAAAAGATGTACGCGCATCCTGTGCTTTTTCCCGCTCCTGGTGTTCCTAATAAATTTACTATAATTGCCATATTTTTCTCCTTTATTTTTTAATATGGTTGTATTTTATTACACGATGTGATATAAGTAAAATATCAAATTTTTATATGAGGTATAAATGTGAGTAATATAAACTTCGATTTAAACTTAACAAAAGCATTTGTTTGCGTTTACGAAACGGGCAGCATATCAAAGGCGAGTGAAAAATTGTTTGTTTCACAACCAGCAATCACACAAAGCATAAAGAGGCTGGAAGAGATTTTAGACACAGAACTTTTTTTGCGAACCCCAAAAGGAATGAAGCCAACAACAAATGGCGAAGTGCTTTACGATAGTTTTAAGAAAGCACTCAATGATATTGAACAAGGGATAAATTTGCTTGCAGAAATGAATGACTTTGCTCATGGTGAAATAAGAATTGGTTCTGGTTCAACCATTATGAGAGGGCTGATGTTGCCTTTTATTTTTGAATTTAGGAAAAAATATCCAAATATAAAAATCTCAATTATTGACGGAATCAGCACAGAACAAATCAACAATCTCAAGCGTGGCGATATTGATATTGCATTGATGGCCGAACCTGTTCCTGTGATTGAAGATTTTGACAAAATCACAATAACAAAAATTGAAGATTGCTTTGTTGTTAACTCCGAATTTGAAAATAATTTTCTTCCAAAAAACGAACTCAAAAACTATCAAATGATTTTGCAAAAGTTGCCTTCAAGCAATCGTGTGTTTTTTGATAAACTTTGCACTGAAAACAAAGTTAAAATCACACCTAGTCTTGAAACAGAAAGTTTTGGCATAATTCTTGATTTTATTTCAAACACAAAAGATATGATTGGCTTTTCAACCAAAACTTTTATTAAAAACGATTTGAAAACAAAAAACATCAAAGTCCTTGACACGGATTTTGAAATTTATCCACGCGATGTTTGTGCCCTAAAAATGAAAGACAGGGTGACATCAAATTCAACCAAACTCTTTTTGACAGAACTTGAAAGTTATTTTAGTAAAAAATAACAATTTTTATTGACAAAGGAAAATAAATTTGATAAAGTAAAAATCGCTTGGGAATTTAGCTCAGTTGGGATGAGCATCAGCCTAACAAGCTGGGGGTCACAGGTTCGAGCCCTGTAATTCCCACCAAACAAAAAAATCTCACAATTAATGTGAGATTTTTTTTAATCTGTTTTAATGTCCAAGGGTTATATCTATTTACACCTTTTTGCAAACGATACAACATCAAGATTGAAATATTTATTTTTTCCTGCGTTTAGTTCTTCCATAAGTTTGTTTCCAACATGATAAGCAAAATTATAATCATGTTTTGAAATTTTGCCTTGATGTAGTGCATCCAAAAGTTCGTCTTCGTCATAAAAGGCAATTTTATTTTCTGATGGATAGTGCACTATATCAAGATACAAATCAATATAGTATGGAACCATATTTTTAACGCCATTTTCAAGTGTTATGTCAATATAATAGTCAACCAATTCAAAGTTTTGATTGATGTAAAATCTCAAGTTGTAATTTTCATTTTTTGGTGTTACTTCAACAAGATAAGAACCATTTTCGAGAAGAACTTTCCCATTAATTGAAAACGGTTTTGTCATTTCAATATATTTTTTTACAACCACAGCATATTCTGGCTCTTCATTTATTATTAGCGCGTCATACTTTGTTATTTCCTTCATGTATGTATTTGTTGTGTATTTTGTTCTCTTTTCCTTTAAAGATTTTTTCATAGTTCCTCCATAATAATTATAAAATTAAAAATGCTTATGTCAACAGAAAAT
>URYH01000017.1 GCA_900552105.1 uncultured Eubacteriales bacterium
TTTAAGTTTTTTGGTAATTTTAAATAATTTTTCTTATTTTGTAAAAGTTGATGGCTGCACGACACTTGACGATAAAAAAATTTCTGAGTATGTTGAACAAAATTTGAAACAAAAAGCATATCGAAAAGGCGAAATTGATTGTTCGGAGATTGAAAGGCAGCTGCGAAATGAATTTGATACAATAAGTTTTGTTAGCGTCATCAAAAGAGGGTGTTATGTGGTTGTTGATATCAAAGAAAAATTAACCAACACAGAAACGGACAAAAATCTTGCTGAACTTTCGGCGAAAAGTTCATGTCGGGGTTATGTTTCGAGCGTTGAGATTTATCAAGGAACAGCAGCGGTGAAGGTTGGGGATTTCGTCAAAGTGGGAAGTGACTTGATTTTGCCATATGTTCTTGATTCAAAAGGCGACAAAGAATATGTTGTGCCAAGAGGAAAAATTGAAATATCATGTTTTTTTGACAGCACAATTTCTCATTCAGACCAAGTCGTGACATTTGAGAGAACTGGCAAATCACAAACAATATATTCGTTGACGTTGTTTGGGCTTGAAATCTATAAACATGATGAAAAATCTTCCTTTGAAAATTTTGAAGAAATCGAAAACGAACAAGATTTGTCGCACAATAATATTTTGCCACTCAAATATAAGAAAAAGACGATTTATGAACTCAAAGAAGTTATTAAGCAAGTCGATTTTGACGCGGAGAAACAAAATTATCTTGAAAAAGCCAAGCAAAATGTTTTTCAACAACTCCCAAACGGTGTTATAATAACAAACGAACGGCAAAATATTTGTGGCGAAGGTGATAAAAAATTCGTCCAATATATTGTCGAAGGCAAAATCGTCATGTCGTTCTAGGAGTGTTATGAAAATAATCTATTCAGGAAACATATCTTTTTGGTTGAAGCACAAAATTAAATCTGTTCTTAAATGTGCATGCCAAGTTTTGGGACAACCAAAAAATTTGGAGGTTGAAATTTCGTTTGTTGATGTCAACGAAATCAGAAGACTAAATCGCGAGAACCGCAATATTGACAAATCGACAGATGTTTTGTCTTTTCCAATGTATGAAATCAGAATGGGGAAAAGCATAAACCCGAATGATTATGCGGGCGAACTTGAAAACAACAGGCTCATGATTGGCAGCATTGCGATTTGTGAGGCGATTGCGGCAAGTCAAGCAGTGGAATATGGACACAGCAAAGAAAGGGAAATTTGCTTTTTGGCGTTGCATGGATTCTTGCATCTTTTGGGCTATGACCATATTGAAAAAGATGATGAAGAACTGATGCAAAGCGTTGCAGAACTTGTTCTTATCAGAAAAGGTCTCAAACGAGGTGATAATGGTTAAATTTGGTTATGTTTCAATTATTGGTCGTCCAAATGCTGGCAAAAGCACATTGCTCAACTCTTTTGTTGGGCAAAAGGTGTCAATCATTTCTTCAAAACCGCAGACAACGAGGAACAACATTTTGGGCATAGCAAACGGGGACAACTATCAAATTGTGTTTGTTGACACTCCCGGAATTCATGCTGCAAAAAACGGGCTGGATAAGTTTATGATGAAATCAGTTCGCACAGCGACAAGCGATGTTGACATGATTGTTTATGTTTTGGATTCAACAAAAGCAATAAAAGAAGACGAGTTTGAATACATCAAAAATTTGAAAGAAAAAACGGACAAACTCATTGTTGCAGTAAACAAAACGGATAGGTCTGGGTTTGAAAAAGTTTATCCGCTTCTCGACAAGCTAACACGCCTTGGAGTGTGTGATGAAATTGTTCCAATATCTGCGCTATCTGGAAACAATGTTGATGTCCTCAAAGATGTAATTATCAAAAATTTGCCAGAATATGAGAACGAAAGTGTTTATCATTTTGACAAAGATGACTATACGGACAAATCAATCAAGTTCTTAATTTCTGAAATTGTTCGTGAAAAAACACTCATTCTTCTCAGTGAAGAAATTCCTCATGGAATTGCTGTTGTTGTTTCGCAATACGAAGACAAGGGCAATTTGCTTGAAGTTGAAGTTGAGATATACTGCGAACGCGAATCTCACAAATCAATCATCATTGGAAAACATGGCGAGATGGCAAAACAAATTGGTTCTCTTGCTCGCGAGGAGATTGAAAAACTTGTTGGAAAGAAAGTTTTGTTAAAAATTTGGGTTAGAGTGAAAAAAGGCTGGAAAGATGTGCAAAATGCTCTTAAAGATTTTGGCTATATTGAAAATATTTGAAAACAGGCGAAATTTGTTTGATTGTTTTTCATATAATAGAGTATACTAAAACTATAAAAAGGAGGGACTTATGACAAGAGATTTCAAGTATGATACTTCAAGAATTTGTTGGTCCCTTTTTGAAAAAACAGGCAGGGTCGGATACTATCAACTTTTCAAAGAAGTTGAGTTTGGCAAAAACCTGGATTTGGAGCAAGATTCGGGAAGGTGAGAGTGAACGAAGATAAAGTTAGTGCAATTGTGCTTGGCTCAAGAGATTACAAGGAAAAGGACAAGCTTGTTGAACTTTTCACATTGGAAGAAGGGCTTAAAACAGTTGTGCTGAAAGGTGTTAAAAATGCAAACGCAAAATTTAAATTCGCCAAAGAACCATTTTGTTTTGGCGAATTTGTTTTGAGTGGTCAAAATCAAATTCAAGTTGTGACGAGTGCAAACCTTGTTGAGAGTTTTTTTGATTTGACACAAAATTACGATAGATATCTTGTGGGCTGCAAAGTGCTTGGGCTAATCACAGTTTTTTTGGAGAAATATCAAACCAATTCAGATTTTTTCTTGTTGACGCTAAAAACTTTGCGAGAACTTACATATTCTGAAACTGATGAAAAACTGATTATATGCACATTTTTGACAAAAGCATTTGCCCAGATTGGTTATAAAATAAATGTTGTCAATTGTGCATCATGTGGCTCACCATTTGCGGGACAAATCTATCTCAATGCGGACACATGTGAGGTGGTTTGTCAAAATTGCAGAACATTTTTCAATGTGCCAATATCCGCCGCTTGCCACAATGCAATCAAGATTTTGAGCAAGTGCGAAATTGATTCAATAAATACAATAAAAATTTCAAGCGATGTGCTTGCTGATATGCTCAAAATTTATCAAATCATTTTGCAGAGCAGATTTTCTTATCGTGGTTCAATTCTCAATTAAAAAAATATTTCAAAAAGGCTTCATTTTGTTGCCTTTTTTTTGTGCATTTACTAAACTTAAAAAGTTGATTTTAGACAAAGGAGAAATATATGTCAGCAAAAAAATATGTTTATTTGTTTAGTGAAGGAAATGCAGATATGCGTGCACTTCTTGGCGGAAAAGGTGCAAACCTTGCTGAAATGACAAAACTTGGACTTCCAGTTCCACAAGGTTTTACAATTTCAACAGAAGCTTGCACACAGTATTATGAAGATGGTAGACAAATCAATGACTCAATCAGAGCAGAGATTATGGATTACATCTCAAAAATGGAAAAAATCACGGGAAAGAAATTTGGCGACAAAGAAAATCCTCTTCTTGTTTCAGTTCGAAGTGGTGCTCGTGCTTCAATGCCTGGAATGATGGACACAATCCTCAATCTTGGACTTAATGAAGAAGTTGTTGAAACTCTTTCAAGAAAAAGCGGAAACCCACGTTGGGCATGGGACTGCTATAGAAGATTTATTCAAATGTTTTCTGACGTTGTTATGGAAGTTGGAAAAAGCTATTTCGAAAAACTTATTGACCAACTCAAAGAAAGACGCGGAGTCACACAAGATCTTGACCTCACAGCAGAGGATTTGAAAGAACTTGCAAACTCATTCAAAGCTGAATACAAAAAACAAATTGGCGAAGATTTCCCAAGTGATCCAAAAGTTCAACTCTTTGAAGCAATCAAAGCCGTTTTCCGTTCATGGGACAACCCAAGAGCAAACATCTATCGTATGGACCACGACATTCCTTACTCATGGGGAACAGCGGTCAACGTTCAAATGATGGCTTTTGGAAATATGGGCGAAACAAGTGGAACAGGTGTTGCATTCACACGTAATCCTGCAACTGGCGAAAAAGGCCTTATGGGTGAGTTCTTGATGAATGCACAAGGCGAAGACGTTGTTGCTGGTGTTAGAACACCAATGCCTATCCAAAAAATGGCTGAAATTATGCCTGAGGTATATACTCAATTCCAAGATATTTGCAACACTTTGGAAAATCACTACAAAGACATGCAAGACATGGAATTTACAATTGAAGACAAACATCTTTATATGCTTCAAACAAGAAACGGAAAAAGAACAGCTGCTGCTGCAATCAGAATTGCTTGCGACCTCATTGATGAGGGCATGATTACTGAAAAAGAAGCACTCATGCAAATTGATGCAAAAACTCTTGATATGCTTTTGCACCCAACATTTGATGCCGCTGCACTCAAAGCTGCTGACAAAAATAATGTTGTTGGAAAGGGTATCGCTGCTTCTCCTGGTGCTGCTGCGGGAACAATCGTGTTCACAGCAGAAGATGCTGTCCGTCTTGGAAAACAAAAACAAAAAGTTGTTCTTGTTAGACTTGAAACAAGCCCAGAAGACATTGAAGGCATGAAATTTGCTCAAGGAATTTTGACTGTTCGTGGTGGACAAACATCTCACGCTGCTGTTGTTGCTCGTGGAATGGGAACTTGCTGCGTTTCAGGTTGTGGCGACATCAAAATGGATGAAGAAAACAAATGCTTCACACTCGCTGGAAAAACTTTCCACGAAGGTGATGGACTTTCACTTGATGGCTCAACAGGAAAAATTTATGACTGCGTAATCAAGACTGTTCCAGCAGATCCAAACAGCGGATATTTTGGAAGAATCATGAAACTTGCAGATAAATATAAAGCACTCGGAGTCAGAACAAATGCTGACACTCCAGTTGACGCAAAAAGAGCGGTTGAACTCGGGGCAGAGGGAATTGGACTCACAAGAACAGAGCATATGTTCTTTGACCCAGACAGAATTGGTGCATTCCGTGAAATGATTTGTGCTGACACTGTTGAACAAAGAAAACTTGCACTCGACAAGATTGAACCAATGCAACAAAAAGACTTTGAAGGCCTTATGGAAGCATTGGAGGGCAGATCTGTCACAATCAGATTCTTGGATCCACCTCTTCATGAATTTGTTCCAACAACCGAAGAAGAAATCGAACTTCTTGCAAAAACACAAAATAAATCTGTTGCTCAAATCAAGCAACTCATTTCTGACCTTCATGAAGTCAACCCAATGATGGGTCACCGTGGTTGCCGTCTTGCAGTCACATATCCAGAAATTGCTGTTATGCAAACAAAGGCAGTTATTAAAGCTGCAATCAATGTTCAAAACAGACACCCAGAATGGAATGTTGTTCCTGAAATCATGATACCTTTGATTTGCGAAATAAAAGAACTTGAATATGTCAAAAAAGTTGTTGTTGACACCGCTGATGAAGTCATTAAACAAGCAAAATCAAATCTTAAATATCAAGTTGGCACAATGATTGAAATCCCTCGTGCAGCTCTCACTGCTGACGAAATTGCAAAAGAAGCGGAATTCTTCTGCTTTGGAACAAATGACCTCACTCAAATGACATTTGGTTTTTCAAGAGATGATGCAGGAAAATTCTTGCCTTCATACTATGAAAACAAAATCTTTGAATCAGATCCATTTGCTCGTCTTGACACAAATGGTGTTGGCAAACTCATGGAGATGGCTATGAAACTTGGAAAAGCAACTCGCCCAACACTTCATGCGGGAATTTGCGGTGAACATGGAGGAGATCCAAGTTCAATTGAATTCTGCCACAAAATTGGTCTTGATTATGTTTCTTGCTCTCCATTCCGTGTTCCAATTGCACGACTTGCTGCAGCTCAAGCAAACATCAAAAATCCAAGAAACTAATTTGTTTAAAGTCTCGCTTTGACGAGGCTTTTTTTTATTGTTATAACATCATAATTTCTTTGCGATATTTTGTATTGACAATTTTCAAAAATATGAGATAATAAATTGAGAGGGCACAATGGAACAACGAAACATTCAATTCATGCTTGATACAAATATATTGATTGATCTCAACAAATATTTGAAATCGTCAACGCAATATGCCATGGTTACAAATCCAAAACATTTTTGCGAAATTAAAGCACTTACAAATCTCCTTGATGAGGATTTGAATAAGGGAAGAGATAGAGAAATAAATTTTTCTGTCCCAGAGCGCGTCTTGAATGAACTTCTGAGTGGCGTTTCGTCATATGGCGGTGAAGTTTTTCATATGTTAAGACGCTTTGATATCGCAACAATGGCAGATATGGAAAAAAATGGCAAAATATTCCGTTTGATATACACTTTGCTCAGAGGCAGCAATATTTATTATCCTCAATTCCAAAAAGATTTATTTGAAGAAGAAAATAATGATTGCATTATTGTCACATCTTCAATTATGAAAAACATCCCAGTGCTCACTTCAAACATCAAGCATTTTGCTGGTGAAAACAACATAATCGAAAATGAAATTTTGGATAGACTTGATACATGTTCAAAAGATTTTTATGTTCAAAAGAATTTTGATTTAAAATTTGATAATTATCGAGCATATTCAATAAGTGGCTTTTTGAAGGAATATTATCCGGAGAAATATGATGACTTTGTCAAAGATTTGAAGAATATGAGAAACGTTGGCGGTCGAGATTAAAGAAAGCATTCTTTGCTTTCTTTTTTTGACAAATTTCGATATTGACAAATAAGATGTTTTCTTTTATCATATAATTATTTTTGGAGGCACTATGAAACTTGTTAAATATGGTTCGCCAGATGGAACAAAATATGGTTTGGAAGACAATGGAAGAATTGTTGTTGAACCAAAATATTCAACTCGCGAAGAACTTATGAAAGACCCTTATTTTGTTGAAAAAAACAACAAAACAAAAGAAAATGAAGCCCAAACAAGATAGGTGAGTATGGAAATTACATTAAACAATAGAAAAATCAAACTTGTTGAACCTGAACATATTGAAAAACGTGTTTTGCAAGAAGCAAAGTTTGCAATAAAAAAACTTCCAAATGCTTTTGCTAGCACAGAAATTTTTATGGGATTTGGTGCATCTGTTGCTTCTTTGTTTGTTTCAGACGTGACATCAAAAATCGTCCTTTCAAGCATTGCAGCGGCGGCACTTCTTGCGGGAGCGTCCACAAACGCACTCAAAACTTATTACAATAATCCTGAAAATGATTATCTGTTTGAAACAGAATTTCGTGCTTACATTGAAAATTTCACAAAAAAGAGATTTAAACTATTAACAAGACTTGAAAAAGCAAAGAAACATGCAGGAAAAAATAAGATTGAAGAAATTGAATTGAGGCAAACATGCATTATTCAAGACACAGCTGAAGTTTTGCTTAATTATCTCTATTCAATAAACGAAACATTTGAAGAAATTAATGAAGCAAAAGAGCAAGGAAAATTCGAAAATCAATATGACGAGGATCGTATTAAAGACGTTAAATGCGAATTTGCAAAATTGCGTGTTCCGTATGATCGTGACAAATTCTATCTTCTCAAAGTTATTGGTGAAAATTTGGATTTGTTTCAGCATTGCAGATTTAACACAAAAGTTGAAATATCAAATTCTGTTTTGAATGATTATGAATTATACCTTGTCAACGATGTTGCATTAAAAGATTATGAAACAACTCATTCAGTAGACGAAAATGTAAAAACAATTTTGACTAGTCTTAATAAGCTTGACATGGAAGAAAGAGCACAGGATTGCCAGATTTTTGAAGAACTTGGAGTCCCTGGCGAATATACTTATTTTGCTTCAGACAAAGCACTACGAGAAGTTGTTGAGAGAAATAATAAATTTGTTAAAAATTCTTTATAACTTTGACACACGGCAGGTGTATGTTATACTTGTTTTTGAATTCATATGTTAGGAGGAATAGTGGATAATCAAATGAAATGGAAGACAGCATTGCTGATTGGAATGATAATGATGAAAGACTGCAATAAAATGCAGTTTTTTGTTTTTTGTTGCACCTATTAAAAATTTTTTGAAAAAATATTGAAAAAAATAAAAGGATTATTGTTTTTTTGTTGTATAAGAATATTGACATTAATTTTTTGGAGAAAAAGTGGCAGACAGAGGCTATGATGTTGATTGGCTTGAAACTTTGAAGGCTCGCAATGAAATTGTTTCAACCATATCCAAATACATAAAACTTGATAAGAAAGGAAGAAACTGGTGGGGAAGGTGTCCATTTCATCACGAAAAGACGCCATCTTTTTCTGTTAATGAACTCGAACAATACTATCATTGTTTTGGTTGTGGCGAAAGCGGTGATGTCATCACCTTTGTTGAAAAATTTGAATCGGTTGATTTTATGGATGCGGTCAAAATTTTGGCTGATAACGCTGGAATGGAAATACCTTCTTTTCATGGTGACAAAGAAATTGAAGAGAGAAAGAAAAGAAGAGATATAACGCTTCGCTTGCTTTATGATGCAAAAGAGCACTACAAAGAAAACTTGTTGAAGCCAACAGCCAAAATTGCTCAAGACTACATAAAAATGAGAGGGCTGACCAACCGCGAACTCAAAGATTTTGAACTTGGTTATAGTCAAAACTGGAACGAAATGATTGATTATCTTTTGTCAAAAGGATATTCAATTGAAGATATGAAACAAGCGGGGATTGCCGAAGAAAAAAATGGACGAGCTTATGATGTGTTTGGAGAACGTCTGATTTTCCCAATCATCAACATTCATGGCGATTGCATTGGATTTACCGCAAGAATTTTGGTCAAAAGTGATTTTGCAAAATACAAGAATTCTCCAAACACCTGTGTTTTTGACAAAAGCAATGTTGTTTACGCGATTAATCTCGTCAAAAAACTCAAACAAGAGCAAAGCGTTGACTCAATCATTATTGTTGAAGGTCAAATGGACGTTGTTGCAATGCATAAAGCGGGTTTCCGAAATGCTGTGGCTTGTATGGGAACAGCACTAACGCCATTCCATGCAAAACAACTTAAACGTCTTGCGGATAATGTTTTTGTTTGTTTTGACGGAGATGCGGCAGGGCAAAAAGCAACAAAACGAAGTCTTGACATTTTGCAAGAAGCAGGATTGAACACAAAAGTTGTTTCACTTCCAGAAAATCTCGACCCTGACGAGATAATCAAAAAGTATGGTGTGGACAGGCTTAAAAAAGAAATTGAGAATGCACTTCCAATCACTGATTATCGGCTCAAAGTTTGCGAAGAAAAATATAATCTTAATATCGCGAGCGAAAAACAAAACTACATAAAAGAAGCAATTAATATCATTGGCACGATTGAATTTGAAAGCGAAAAAGAGCCTTATCTTGAAATAATAAAGAAAAAAACCAATGTTCCAATTGATGTTTTGAGGCGTGATTCCAAACTCGCGGGAGTGCCAAGAGAAGAGAAAAACGAAGAAAAAGTTTTAACTTTTCGAGAAGATGGAAATATTAAAGCAGTAAAATTTGTTCTTGCAGCACTTTTGCACAAAAAACCGTATGCAAAACTCAGTGCTGTGATTGAAGAAGGATTGACAAATCCAGACCTGAAAAAGTTGTATTCAGTTTTGAAAAAATCAATTCAAGAAAACAAAGAATTTCACATCACGACACTGTTTGATATGTTTGATGTTGACAGTTCACAAACACTCAAAGACTTGATTAACTTTGACTTTTCAAAAGACAAGGTTGATGAAGAAAAATATTATGCCGAGTGCTTGTGGCAAATCAAAGAGCAAACGCTAAAACTCAAACAGCAAGAACTTGCAAACCTTTATAAAGAAGAAAAAGATTTGACAAAACGACGAGAAATTGCAGAAAAACTTAACGATGTTCTCAAAGAACTAAAGAAAAAGAAGGTGGAGGAATAATGGTTAAAGAAAAACTTGAAGTTGAACTTACAAGAATAAAAGATGTCGGTCTAAAAAAAGGCTCAATCAATGAAGAAGACATCTATTTTAAAATGCTCAAATATGAGCAATCGGCTGACGAAATTCAAGCATTTATTGAAGAACTTGAAAAATTGGGCATAAAAATTATTAAAGCAAAAGAGCAAGATGTTGAAAAAGAAAGTATGGAAGACATCATCGCCGAAGTTAATGTTGACGATGCTGTCAAAATGTATCTAAAAGATATCGGCAAAGTGCCATTGCTTACTGGCGAAGAAGAAATTGACCTTGCAAAACGTATGCTTGACGGGGATATGTATGCAAAGAACAAACTCTCAGAAAGCAACCTTCGTCTTGTTGTTTCAATCGCAAAACGTTATGTCGGAAAAACAAGTATGCAATTTTTGGATCTCATTCAAGAAGGAAACATCGGGCTTCTCAAAGCGGTTGAAAAATTTGATTACACAAAAGGATTCCGTTTTTCAACTTATGCAACTTGGTGGATTCGTCAAAGCATAACACGTGCCATTGCCGATCAAGCAAGAACAATCAGAATTCCAGTGCATATGGTTGAGACAATCAACAAACTCAACCGAACAACTCGTCAACTTTTGCAAAAACTTGGACGCGACCCAACAACCGCTGAAATTGCCGAAGCAATGGGTGTGACCGAAGACAAGGTGTCTGAAGTGCAAAGAATTGCACAAGACCCAATTTCATTGGAATCAAGCATTGGCGAAGAACAAGACAGCAAAATTCAAGACATTGTTGAAGACGAAAATGCACTTTCTCCAATGGAAGTGACAGAGCAAACTCTTCTTAAAGAGCAACTTCTTGCAGTTATCGAAACATTGACACCTCGTGAACAAAAAGTTATTCGCTTGCGTTATGGCCTTGATGACGGTCACCCAAGGACACTTGAAGAAGTCGGACGCGAATTTAATGTCACGCGTGAAAGAATAAGACAAATTGAAGCAAAAGCACTCAGAAAACTCAGACAACCAAGCCGCAGCAAACGATTGCTTCAAGTTGAAGATTAAGGAGAAAAGATATGAAATTTGACAAACTTATGCAATATCAAAAATGTGATGCCCAAGCAATCAAACTTGAAAGAAAATTGGGTGATAGTGAACACAAAAAAGTTTACTCTCAAATGCTTGCAGTTGTTAAAGATGCAAAAAATCACACTGCAGCTCTTGAAAATCAAGCGGGCAATTTGTTGCACTCATACAATCAACTCAAAAACAAGTATAAAGAAAATTGTGATCTTCTTGATAAGTTGACAAAAGTTGATCTCGACAAAGAATCCGCTGAAAATGTTGACAAAATCTTTGAAAAAATCGCAGTTATTTCAAACAATCTCAACGCACTTGAGAAAAAACTCATGACAGTTGCTGAACAAGTTAACTCCGCTCTCAATGACTTTGAACAAACAAAAAAGAGATATGGTTCAGCAAGAAACAAATATAACGAACAAAAAGCAATGTATGAAAAAGAAGAGGCCGACATCAAACCTCAACTTGATAAAATTTATTCTGAACTAAAAACTCTTGAAAAAGAAGTTGAGCCAAGAGTTTTGTCAAAATATAAATCAATTCGCCAAGACAGAATTTTTCCAGTTCTTGTTCCTCTCATGGACAAGAGTTGTGGGGGGTGCATGATGGAACTTTCATATGCCGCTCAGGCAAAACTCAAAGAACAAGGCTATCTTGAATGTGAACACTGCAGACGCATGATTTATACTGACTAGCGTTTTAGCAAATAGTCAACAAGTTCATTTTGTCTTTCATATGCAGTTTTGACTGCATTTTGGTGGGCAGGGTCGAGATTATCTGTGCCATGAGTTCTGCTCATGAGAAAATGTATACACGTATGACCATTTTCGTTGTTGTTGGTAATATAAGAATATGAGTGGGGCATTCCATTGATTGAGGCGGCAATCCAAATTTTGTTAACTTCAACCCAAACGGCACGTCTTGCCCAACTCCATGTCCCATTATACAAACTTTTGAATATCGCTGTATCAGCCGCTGTGAGGGCTTCAACATCGGCATGATTATATCCTCCAACGCGTCTGACACGATATTCTTTTTTTGTTTCAACATCAACAACTCGGGCATCTGTAAATTTTTCAAATAGTGAATTTACGACTGAAAACCAATTAAGTTTTTCAACTTGAACAACGTTGTTGTCATAGTGAGTCGTTGAATATGGTTCAAGTTCTTTTGCGTCATTATATCGTGCTTGTTCTTCAATGGACATATTTTCATGTTTTGTTGTGCTTAGAAACGACGGCAAAAAACTTGCCAAAACACTTGACGCAAAAATTGAAATCAGAAGCAATAATACTAATTTTGACTTCATATCTTTATTTTGTATATTTTCAATAAATTTATTATATATTGTCGAAATTTTTGCAATTCAAACAAACTGAATAAAAATAATAAAAAACACTTGAAATTTGGTTTTTGTTTTGTTATAATCAAAAACATCAAGGAGAAAACAAGATGTTGTTATTAGAAAATTTTGTTGACGTTATTTCAAGAGCAAACGTTATCGCCGGAATAATTTTGGCAGCCGTGGGACTTGCACTCACACTTTTGGCAAAGAAAATCACAAGAATTGCCAGAAAAAAGCAAGACATTGACGAGGCTGACAAATTGTATCTTGCACTCAAAGGACTCGCTCTTGTTATGATTCTGGTGGCTCTGATTGTTATGATAATCAAAATTTAAATTGTCAAATTTGTGAGAAAATGAACATAGGAACTGCTTCCTATGTTTTTTTTGAAAAAGGGGAGAAAAGATGCAAAAGAATTATGAACCAAAAGAGTTCGAAAAAAATATTTATCAAAGTTGGTTAAACAAAAAATATTTTCACGCCGATGCGGATTCAAAAAAACCGCATTTTTCTGTTGTTATGCCACCACCAAATGTCACTGGGCAACTTCACATTGGACACGCACTCAATGACACAATTCAAGACATTCTCGTCAGATATAAGAGAATGAAAGGTTTTGACACACTTTGGCTTCCTGGAACTGACCACGCGGCAATTGCAACCGAAGCAAAAGTTGTTGAAGCAATCACAAATGAAGGAAAAACAAAAGAAGAAATTGGCAGAGAAGAGTTTGTCAAACTTGGCTGGGATTGGTATGAAAAATACGGCAACAGAATTTGCGAACAACTTCAAGGGCTTGGAGTGTCTTGTGATTGGGACAGAAAAGCGTTCACAATGGATGAAAACCTCAATCGTGCTGTTAAACATGTTTTTGTTTCATACTATAATAAAGGCTTGATATATAAAGGAAAGAGAATTGTCAACTGGTGTCCTCATTGCAAAAGTGCGATTTCTGATATTGAAAATGAATATGTGGACCAAAACACATCTTTGTGGTCAATTCGCTATCCATACGAAGATGGGACAGGCGAAATTGTTGTTGCGACAACAAGACCGGAAACGATGTTTGGTGACACTGCTGTTGCAGTCAATCCTCGTGACCCTCGCTACAAAGACATTGTTGGAAAAAATGTTATTTTGCCACTTGTTAATCGCCCAATTCCAGTTGTTGCTGATGAATATTCTGAAATGGATTTTGGAACAGGTGCAGTCAAAATCACACCAGCTCATGACCCAAATGACTATGAACTTGGTCTTCGTCATAATTTGGAAGTCATATCTTGCATTGGTGATGACGGAATTTTGACGGAGGCGGCAGGTGAGTTTGCTGGACTTGACCGTTTTGAAGCACGAAAACAAGTTGTTAAAAAACTTGAACAAGAAGGTTATCTTGTCAAAATCACAAAATATAAAAACAAGGTTGGAACTTGCCAACGTTGTCACACAATCACAGAACCAAAAATTTCCACTCAATGGTTTGTAAAGATGGAAGACTTGGCAAAACCTGCGATTGATGTTGTGAAGAATGGCAAACTTAAATTTTTTCCAAAACGTTTTGAAAAACAATATATCAATTGGCTTGCAAACATAAAAGATTGGTGCATTTCACGTCAAATTTGGCTTGGGCACAGAATTCCGGCTTACACTTGTGAAGATTGTGGAAATCTTATGGTTGAAGAAAACGATGTTCATGTATGTTCAAAATGCGGAAGTCACAATATTGTTCAAGATCCTGATGTTCTTGATACATGGTTCTCATCTGCTCTTTGGCCTTTCTCAACTCTTGGATATCCAAATCAAACAAAAGACCTGAAAACTTATTATCCAACAAGCACACTTGTCACGGGTTATGACATTATTGCTTTCTGGGTTTCAAAAATGGTTTTCTCGGGGCTTGAATTTATGGGTGATGTTCCTTTTGAACATTGCGTTATCAACGGCTTGGTTCGTGACGGAATTGGCAGAAAGATGAGCAAGTCCTTGGGCAATGGTGTTGATCCAATTGAACTCATTGAAAAATATGGTGCCGATGCACTTCGCATGTCACTTGTCCATGGGATGAGCATGGGCGCAGATGTCAAATATACTGAAAGCAAAGCAGAAAGTTCAAAAATCTTTATCAACAAACTTTTCAATGCTTCAAAATTTGTTCTTATGAATCTTGATGAATATGAAAAGCAAGATATTTCAAAATGTGTTCAAAACTATGCGGACAAGTGGATTTTGTCGGAGTATAACAAACTCGTCAAACATGTCACTCGTCATATGGATAAATATGAACAAGGCATTGCAATTTCAAGTTTGATTGATTTTATTTGGTCAAAATTCTGCGATTGGTATATTGAGGCGTCAAAGAACAACATTTATAGCCAAGACAAAACTATTAAAAACAAAACCATGAATGTTTTGGTTTATGTGCTTGAAGGCGTTCTAAAACTCATTCATCCATTCATTCCTTTTGTGACAGAATATATTTATCAAGAACTTCCTGGTCACAATGAGAGCATCATGATTGAGAAATATCCAGAATACACAGAAAAACTTAATTTCAAAGACGGTGCGAAGTTTGAAAAAGTTATTTCAATCATCAAATCAATCAGAAATTTACGTTCTGAAATGAATGTTGCAGACAACAAAAGAACAGCGATTTTTGTTGAAGTTTTGAGCGAAAATGATCTTGTTGAAAAGTCTCTTGATGTGATTTCAAAACTTGGTTATGGAAACTTTGTGAAAGTTGTTTCGTGTGAAGATGAAATTGCTGACAAACATATCAAAATTTTGGGAGATATTGCAAACATTTATATACCAATGAATGAACTTGTTGACACAGCAAAAGAGCAAGCACGACTTGAAAAAGAAATTGAAACTCTGAAAAAAGAAATTGCAAGAAGTGAAGGAATGTTGAATAACCAAAACTTTATTTCTCGTGCACCAGGGGAACTTGTTGCAAAAGAACGTGAAAAACTTGAACGCAACCAGGTTCTTCTCACAAAAACACAACAAGCACTTGCTGATTTATAAAGTTGATTAAAAAATGAAAAAAGTCGGGAACCATCTCGACTTTTTGTTATGCAGAAAAACTATTCTTCGATTAATGTTTCATATATATTTTCATAAATGTTTGGTGCAATTTCTTGCCACTTTTTGCAAGCGTTCATTGCAGCATTGCGAGAAGGAGCTTTGAGTTTGAGTTCAAACATTGGTTGGTTGACAAGTTGAGAGCGTATGCGCAAGCAAACAGTGAATGAACCGTCTGTGTTTTTTGTGTAGTCAGACAAATATTCTTGCGACCTTTTGACGCTCATTCGATTGAGTTTGACATAATCTGTGATTTTTTCGCGCATGCTGAGTGGAATTCTTTTGTAGAAATGAGAAAGACAGTTGCGACCCTCATAAGTAATTGTGTAGCGTTCTTCGTTTTCTGCTTCTTCTGTTTTGTAGAGAAAACCGGAATTAAGCAATTCCCACATGAGTTCTTTGCACTCCATGTAGTTTAGCCAATTATTTTTGCTTGTGCAAATGTCAAGAATGGAGTTCTCCGTGAGAGGAATCTCCATTTTTTCCATAACCCATAGCAAAATCAACTTTCCAGTTGTTTGGTCGCGTTCAAAAGTCTGTTCTTTGTGTTCCATTGTGTTTATTATAACAAAGCAAGGTTTGGTTGTCATGCTTTTTCCAAATTTATTTTAATAAATACTTTTATTTTTTCTTTTTGTGTGTTATTATCAAACTGCGAGGAAAAAATGACTATTGCAAATGATGAAAAAAATTTAATAATGAATGTGATTTTGAGTTGCAACGAATTGATTGACGGCAAATTTATTTTGGCGGATTCAAAAATTTCAAAAATTCTCAAAGATATCACCGAAAGCAAAGAAGTTTATAACTTGCTTTCGGAATGTATGGCGAATTTTAATTTTGAAAGAGAATTTATTAGAGCAAAAATCAAACTTCCAACAAAACCAGGATATTTCAAGATGCCTGATGAAAAATACAAAATTCTTCCAATGGTATTTTGCATTTTGGTTGACATCTCAAAACACAAAATTGATTTTCAGTCATTTTTGAAAGATTATTTCTCTGTTGAGGACGGAAAAATATCTGAATACGAAAACTTTGCAAATGAAGTCATAAAACCTTTCAGAAATGCAATCAGTGATATGTTTGAACTTCCACTTGTGATTGAAGAGCGCGTTCAAAAAATTCAGAAAAACGACCCTCTGCAAGACCACAAAGAAAAGATTGAGGCACAAAAGAGATTTGAGGAAGAAAAAAAGGAGCAAGAAATGGAAGAACAACTTAAACAAAACAACATGCAAAATCAAATTGAAAATCAAGAACCAAAACTCACAATTTTTGATGACATAACAAAGATTGTCAACGAAATTTTGGCAACAATTCAATATGACTATCATCTCAAGCCAGATGTGAAAGATAATGCTAGCATCATGCTTCAAGGGATCAAGCGCGCTTGCGAACTTGAAGACTTCAAACTTCTCAACGCACTTCTTATTGGATTTGATTATGTTGGCGGTGGAATCAAGAGCATCAGATTTATTTATAAAGAACTCAAAGATACAATCGCAGATTTCTATTCAAATCTTGGCTAAAACATAATTAGTGAAACAACAACACAGAGCGCAGTCGCAATGAGCGCCTGTGTTGTTTTTTGAATCAACAACGCACTTTTTTTCATTCCAGTTTTTTCGAGGAAAGTGTAGGATTGCATAAAGGTTGAGAAACCCCCAAATGTAATCAAAAAACAACACGCTGGCACAATCACTTGAAGATTTGACGAGGCTGTTGAAAGCATTTTTGACCCTTTTGTTATTTCCAAAAGTCCACACAAAATGCCTTCTGAAATTTGTGGGTTTATGCCAATTTTTTTAAGCAAAAGACAAAGTGGAGAAAATATTTTTAGTGAAGTAAAAACTTCGGCAACAATGAAAAATATAATGACATATCCGCCAACCATAAGCACTGAATTGATTGAAGAAAACACTATGTCAGATACGCTTGTTTGTGCATTTTTTTCAGAAGCTGCGGGAAGTCGCTCAGAGTTAAACTTTTTCCACGATTTTCGATATATCAAGCCATTGAGAAGTGAACTCAAAATATGGCAAATCAAAATGATTATTCCAGCCATTTGGGAATGGAGCATCCCAACGCCAACGCTTCCAATAATAAACATTGGTCCACAGTTTGATACGAACGAAACACTTCGATATGCTTGTCCTTTTGATATTTTCCCATCTTGATAGAGGTCGGATATGAGTTTTGCGCCAATCGGATAACCGCAAAGCACGCTCAACAAAAAAACATATGCCGAATCTGACGGGCAATGATAGAGTTTTTGGGTTGCGCGAGAAAATGGTTTTGAAAGGTTTTGAGTGACTTCGAAAGTCGTGAATAGTCTTGAAAAGAATATGAAAGGAAAAAGCGATGGCAACAAAATCGTCGCCCACACAAGAGCTCCGTCAAGAGCAACAGCCATGAATTTTGCGGGGGAGCAAAGGAGAAGAATAATAAAAGCAAAAATGATTATTGGGAAAAAAATTTTTGTTATTTTCATTGTGCCTCGTTGACATCCTTGTTTTATTTAATTAATATATATATTAGTTAATCAAATTGTATAAACTAAACTATGTTTGGAAAAGGGTTATTATGTCAAAAGTAAGGATTGGACTAGCACTTGGAGGTGGTGGCGTAAGAGGATTTTGCCATGTTGGTGTGCTGAAAGTTTTGGAAGAAAACGGCATCAAACCTTATGCCATTGCTGGCACATCAATGGGAGCAGTTGTTGGCGGAATTCATGCAAGCGGTGCAGATATAAATGAAGTTGCAAAATTTGCTGATGAACTCAGCATGATTAAGATTGCTGACCTAAACTTTTTTTCCATGTATCGTCACTCGCTTCTGAAAGGCGAAAAAGTTAAAAAAATTATTTCCAAAATGATTTGTGTAAAAAAGGTTGAAGAATGTCCAATCAAATTCACAAGTGTGAGTTTTGACCTTAATTCTGGCAAAGAAGTGCAAATTAGGAAGGGAGATTTATGTGATGCAATTTACGCGAGCATGGCAGTTCCAGCACTCTTTCGACCTCTTGAAAAAGACGGGATGATGCTTGTTGACGGAGGTGTGGCTGATAACCTTCCACACAAAATTCTCAAAAAGATGGGATGCAATCTAATTATTTGCGTTGATGCAACAGGTAATTATGACGGACATAAATACAAAAGAAACGCTGTCAGCATGTTAACCAATATATTAAACGTTGTTATGCGTCAACAGCAGAAATTGCTTGAAGACAAAGAAAACATCACAATCACTCCAAAACTTGACGGGATACTCAACTTTTCGTTTAACAAAGATAGCGCGGCCAAAGCAATGAAAAAGGGCGAAATTAAAGCAAAAAAATATATAAGCAAAATCAAAAAAAGAATAAAACAAATTGAGGAGAGCGAAAATGTTTAACCCCAAAAAAATTTATAAAGTGGCACGCAAACTAAACAAGACAATTGTTTTTCCGGAAGCATCATTTAGTGAAAGGATTGTTGAAGCAGGAAAAATAATTCGTGACAAAAAGATTGCGAATGTCATTTTTGTTGGAGATGAGAGCAATTTGATTCTCAAATATAAAAATCTCAAAAACATCACAATAATCAATCCAAAAACTTCAGACATAAGGCAAGAGATTGAAGATTTGATTTTTGAAAAAAGACAAGCAAAAGGCATCACCCGAAAAAAAGCAAAAGAACTATCATATGACCCAATATATTTTGCGACGATGCTTGTTGAAATGGGGATTGCAGACGGAATGGTGGCAGGTGCTGAAACTGCAACAAGCGACAGCCTTAGACCCGCTCTTCAACTCATCAAGGGAAAAGATGAAGGGTATGTTTCTTCGTGCAACATTATTTTCGGCAAAAATCGTGTTTTGGGAAAAGAAAAAACTTTGGTTATCGGCGACTCTGGACTTAATGTTGACCCAAGTGCAAACGAACTCATGCAAGTGGCTTCAAACATGGCAGATTTTGCAAAAAATGTTTGTGATATTTCTCCGAAAGTTGCAATGCTTTCATTTTCAACTCATGGAAGTGCAGTGACGAGTGAAACAAAAAAAGTTGCACAGGCAACTGAACTTCTCAAAAACAAGAGGCCAGACCTTGTTTGTGATGGAGAAATCCAACTTGACGCGGCAATTTGTCCAAAAGTGGCAGAAATCAAATGTCCAGAAAGTCCGCTGAAAGGCAGAGCAAATGTCCTTGTTTTCCCTGAACTGCAAAGTGGCAACATTTGCTATAAGGCGATTGAAAGATTTGGCAATTTGAAATCTTTTGGACCGATTGTTTTGGGACTAAACAAACCTGTTAACGATCTTTCCCGTGGTTGCACGGTTGAAGATATAATTATGGTGACAGCACTAACTGTCATGCAAACTGGAGGAGAAAACAAATGAAAATATTAGTTATTAATGCTGGAAGTAGTTCACTCAAATATCAACTTATTGATATGAAAGACGAAAGTGTTATCGCAAAAGGAAACTGCGAAAAAATTGGACTTGAAAGTTCATTTATTAAGCACAAAACACAAAAAGGCGAAATTAAAATTGACAAATTTATGCCAACTCACAATGAGGCGATTGAACTCGTTCTTTCTTGCCTTTTGGATAAAGAACATGGCGCAATCAAGTCTTTGGACGAAATTGGCGCTGTTGGACACAGAGTTTTGCATGGCGGTGAGATTTATACAGATTCAGTTCTTGTTGATGATGAGGTTATGAAAAATCTTGAAAGCCTCAAACCACTTGGTCCATTGCACATGCCTGCAAATATCATGGGCATCAAAGCTTGCCAAAAAGTCATGCCAAACGTCAAAAATGTTGCAGTTTTTGACACCGCATTCCACTCAAAAATGCCAAAAGAAGCATTTTTGTATGCAGTTCCATACGAGGCATACACCGAAAACAAAGTTCGCCGTTATGGTTTCCATGGAACAAGTCATAAATATGTTTCAAATGAGGCGGCAAAACTTCTTGGAAAAGACTTGAAAGATTGCAAAATTATCACAATTCATTTGGGAAATGGCTCAAGCATGGCTGCTGTTCGTGATGGTCGCTCAATTGACACATCAATGGGCTACACTCCACTCGAAGGTCTTTTGATGGGCACACGCTCGGGTGATGTTGACGCATCTGTTCTTGAAGTCCTTGCAGAAAAATATAACCTCAAAACAATTTCAGAATGTGTCACATTCTTGAACAAGAAATGTGGTGTTTTGGGAATCAATGGTGTTTCACCTGACATGAGAGATAACGAAGAAGAAGCAGAAAAGGGGAATGAACGCGCAAAACTTGTTTACTCAATGCTCGGACATCGCATCAAAAAATACATCGGTGCTTATTTTGCACTTCTCAATGGGGTTGATGCACTTGTCTTTACGGGTGGAGTTGGAGAAAACGATGCTGTGGTTCGTGAACTTGCAACAAACAACCTTGATGCAATGGGAATTGTTCTTGACAAAGAAAAGAACTCTCATTGTCCACGCGGAACAAACGAAGTTTTGTCCACAAGCGATTCAAAAGTGAAAATTTTTAGAATTCCAACCAACGAAGAACTTGTTATTGCACGCGACACATTGAGTCTTACAAAATAAATTCATTTATAGACAAAATTGTGTTGACAAAAACCAATTTAGTTTATATAATGGTTTTCGTTATTTCAAAAAACCGTAAGGGTTAAGAGAATTTGAGCAGGAGGTAATATGGCAGTCCCAAAGAATAAGGTTTCAAAAGCAAGAAGAAACACAAGAAACAGCGCAAACTTCAAAGTTGCAGCTCCAACCCTTGTTGAATGTCCACAATGCCACGAAAAAATCAGATCACATGTTGTTTGTCCAAAATGTGGATATTATGATGGCAAAAAAGTTATTGAAACTGAAAAAAAAGAAAATAAGTAATAATTAAAAAACAAAAGCAACTTGTTTCATAAACGAGTTGTTTTTTTATTTTTATGTGTGTTTTTTTATTTAATTTTGTTTCAATATGGAGCAAAACAAATTTATTTGCAATTTATCAAAATTTTGCACAGCAAATATGGATTTGCCAGGGTTATTCTATTGCATTTTTAATATTTTTTTGGCATAATGGAAAGTGGAGTTATTTATGAAAATTTTGATTGATACAAAAGGTGGCGATTATTCGCCAATTGAACTTGTTGAAGGTGCAATCCTTGCGAGCAAAAAAAATAAAACAACCGATTTTGTGCTATTTGGTGACAAACAAAAAATTGAAGAAATTTTGACCCACGCAAAAGTTGATATGTCAAGGTTTGAAGTTGTTGATTCTCCTGATGAAATTGAGAATACCGAATCTCCAACCATGGCTATTAAAACAAAAAAGCAATCGTCAATGGTCATGGCATTTGATAGACTTAAATCTGAAAAAGATGATTGTGGAATGATTAGTTGTGGAAGCACAGGAGCAATTTTGACGGGAGCAATTTTGAAGATTGGCAGAGTCCCTGGAGTTTCGCGCCCATCTCTCGCACCAGTTTTTCCAACCAATAATGGTGGAAAAGTTATGTTGATTGATAGCGGTGCAAACATGGATTGCAAGCCGATCAATCTTTGTCATTTTGCACTCATGGGGTCGGCATATATGACAGCGATGGAGGGAATTGAAAAGCCAAGGGTTGCACTTCTTAATGTTGGGACAGAAGACAAAAAAGGCAATGAGCTCACTCATGCTGTTTTTCCACTTCTAAAAACCTTGGACATCAATTTTGTTGGGAACATGGAAGCACGCGATGTCCTCAGCGGCAACTATGATGTTGTTGTCACTGATGGTTTTGCTGGCAACATTTTGCTCAAAGGTCTCGAAAGCATGGCAGGGCAGATTATGGGTGAAATAAAACATGCTGTGAAGACAAGCTTAAAAGCAAAACTTGGTGCACTATTCTTGAAAGATACACTCATGGGAATCAAGAAAAAGTTTGATTATAATGCAATTGGCGGTTCAATCTTTTTGGGTGCACGAAAAATTGTTGTCAAAGCACATGGGGCATCAAAACGTGGGGCAATTCTTGCTTGTTGTGAACAAATTGAAAAACTTTTGAGCAACAATTTGAACCAAAATATTGAAGAAATGATAAAGAATGCAAAATCGCTTGAACAGGCAAATTAAATGTTGAAAAACTTGCAGTTTTGTGATATATTTATTTAGAAAATTATTGAGAGGAAAAAATGTATTTTAAATCATTGGACGTGGCGGGATTCAAATCTTTTGCTGATAGACTTGAAATCAAATTTGATAGTGGTGTGACAGCAATTGTTGGACCAAATGGTTGCGGAAAAAGTAATGTTGCTGATGCGATTCGTTGGGTTTTGGGAGAACAAAGCTCAAAACTTTTGCGTGGATCAAGCATGCAAGATGTTATCTTTAATGGAACAGAAAAAAGAAAGAGTTTGAGTTATGCAGAAGTCACATTGTCTTTTAACAACCAAGACAGGTTTTTTAATTACGACTATGACGAACTCGCAATCACGAGAAAACTATATCGAAGCGGAGAAAGTGAATACTTGATTAACCGTGTTCCATGCAGACTTCGCGATATTGTTGATTTGTTGCACGATTCGGGAATCGGACGTGATGGTTATTCAATTATTGGACAAGGCAAGGTTGAAGAAATCATTTCATCAAAACCGGAAAATAGACGTGGTATTTTCGAAGAAGCAGCAGGAATTGCAAAGTTTAAGTCAAAAAAGGTTGAGTCAGAGCGAAAACTTGAACGTGTGCGAGATAATTTGACAAGAATTAAAGACATTTTGAGCGAAATTGAAAGACACTTGGAACCACTCAAAAAGCAATCCGAAACCGCAAAAAAATATTTGGAACTTCGTGACCAACTCAAAGATTTGGAAACAAATATTTATGTTTACCAATATGACAATGCCAGTGACCAAAAAGCAAAGATAATGCAAAAGTTGAGCGGAATTTCCGAACAACTTGCACTTCGACAAGACGAACTCAACAAGGCAACAGACGGGTATAATGCAAGCATGGCAGAGGTGTCAAACATTGATAAACTCATGGATGAATTGCACGAACAAATTTTGCATCTTTCGGTTAATATCGAAAAGCAGGCGAGTGAAATAAAAATCGTTAAAGAAAGGATAAATTTGTTATCAGAACATAACGACAAAATCAATCTTGATATAACCAATTGCAACAACAACATTCTCAAACTCACCGCTGAACGCGAAAACAAACTCGAACGCGTCAAGGTGGAGCAAAAAAATCTTATTGACAAAAATAGTGAGCAAAAAAAGATTTATGACAGGTATCTCACCATTGTTGACGAACTCACGCTTTATGAAGATGAGGCGGAAAGTTCACAAAAAGAGATGATTGATGCTCTTGACAAACTCACTGACATCAAATCAAAATCATCAAGACTTGAAGCCGAAAGAAAGGCAAGTGAAGAAAACATTGAGGCAATCACATCAAGAATTTCTGCAATCAATGAAAAGATAAAGAGCAACGAAGAACTCGCCTCATCAAGTCGTGAAGAAGTTGAAGCAATGAGAGCACAAAAAGAAAGTTCAGAAAAAGATTGTGCGGACATTGAGCTTCAAATGAACATTCTCAATTCAAACATCAAAGATGTTGAAAATGAAAAAAATTCAAATTTTGCAAAAATTCAGGTTTATGAAAACAGACGCAAACTCCTTTTGGAAATGCAAGCGGAATATGAAGGATATGCTGGAAGTGTCAAAAAACTTCTCAAAGAAAGCGAAAGAAACATTGGCATAAAAAACAAGATGGTTGGTGTTTTGGCTTCACTCATCAAGGTTCCGGCAAATTTTGAAACTGCAATTGAAATGGCTCTTGGAAATGCCGTTCAAAATATCGTCACATTTGATGAAAATGGTGCAAAAGACCTGATTAGATTTTTGAAAGAAAATCAATTTGGTCGTGCAACATTTATGCCAATCTCATCAATGAAGCCAAGGAACATTTCGCAAGAAGATAGAAAATATTTATCAATTGATGGTTGTTTTGGTGTTGCAAGTGAACTCATTAGTTTTGACAAAAAAATTGCTCCTGTTATATCAAATCTTCTTGGTGCAACAGTTGTTGTTGAAGACCTTGACATTGCTGTCAAGCTTGCACAAAACACAAGATTTGCATTCAAAATTGTGACACTTGACGGGGATATCGTTAACCCACAAGGTTCACTCACTGGCGGAAGCAAGAGAAGCGAGGCAGTTAACCTTATTTCACGCGAAAGAGAAATTAACACTCTTGCTGAACAAATTGAAAAACTTAAAGCTGATATTGACAAAAAACAAAAGTATATCGGGTCAAGCACACTTGAAGTGTCGGCATTGCAAGGCAAACTTGTTTCTGCGACCAGACTTCGCAACGAAGCAGAAATTAACTTTGCAAAAGTTAGTGAAAAACTTGATAATATTGAATTCCAACTTTATTCTCTCAAAGAAGAACTTGCTCAAGAAGATAATTTGAAAACTTTGACAGAAAACAAAATTAAATTTATCAATGACGAACTAAATTCTGTTGCGGGACTTGAAAATGTTGAAGCAACAAACAGAAAGAAAGCGACAGAAAGCACAAACCTTCGCCAAGAGAAGTTTGCTTCTTTGCGTTCGGAAAGAGACGATTTAATTCAAAAAATTACTGAATCAAAGGTTAAAATTGCCGAACTCGAAACGACAATATCATCTCTTTCAACTGATTGTGAACGTCTTGCATATGAGATTGAAGACGAAAACACCAATCTCGAAAATCTCAAACGTGAACTCATTCGAAATCAACAAACCATTGATGGGGCAAATTCAATCATTCAAGCACAAATTGAAGCACAAACATCACAAGAAGACAAAGAGAAGTTGCAAAATGTCAGAAGTCAACTTGCAGGACTTGATGACAAAAAAATGGCATTGCAAAATTCAATCAAAGAACTCGATGAAGCAAAAACAAATCTCATGTCGCAAATTTCTGTTCTCACTGAGAAAAAACACAATGAAGAGATGCAACTGGCAAAAGTTGACACTGATATTGAAGCAATGCAAGAACGAATTTATGAGGAATATGGGCTCACATATCAAACTTGCCAAGAATTTAAGCGTCCTGATTTTGATATCAATCAAGGTATGATTGAATGCAACAAGTGCAAAAAAGATATAAGCCGCCTTGGATATGTCAACGTTAATGCAATTGAAGAATACAAAGAAACCTCAGTTCGTTATGACGACATGAAAACACAGTGTGACGATCTTGAAAAATCTGAAGAAGATTTGGTTAAAATCATAAAAGAATTGTCAAATGAAATGATAACAAGATTTGAAACCCAATTTAATCAAATCAATGCAAACTTCAAGCAAACTTTCAAAGAACTTTTCGGTGGCGGAAATGCAAGACTTGAACTCACGGGTAGTGACAATCTTTTGGAGGCAGGAATTGAAATTGTTGCCGAACCTCCTGGAAAGAAACTTCAAAGCATAACACTTCTTTCTGGTGGAGAAAAAGCACTCACTGCGATTGCGATTTTGTTTGCGATTTTGAAACTTCGTCCAATGCCATTCTGTTTGCTTGACGAAATTGAAGCCGCACTTGACGATGCGAATGTTGATAGATTTGCTCAATATCTTCGCCGTTTCAGCAAAGAAACTCAATTCATTGTTATCACTCATAGAAAACCAACAATGGAACTTGCGGACAGTTTGTATGGCGTGACAATGGAAGAAAAGGGTGTTTCAAAAATTGTTTCTGTAAAACTTAGTGAAGCAGTGAAACACGTTGAGGAGGCGAGTTAATGGGACTTATCAAATCAATAAAAAATGCCTTTAAGAAAACAAAAGAATATTTTGCTAGACGCCTTGATGCAATGCTTTCTCATGGCGAACTTAATGAAGATTTTTATGAAGAACTTGAAGAATTGTTGATTTCAAGTGATGTTGGTGTTTCGTCCAGTCTTGAAATTGTTGAAAATTTGAGACTATATGCAAGAAAAAACAAAATTAGGACTGCTGACGAAGTCCGTGACGCACTCAAACTTATTGTTTCTGAAATGTTTGTTGATGCAAAAAATTATAAGTTTGAATACCCCTGCGTGATAACCATTGTTGGAGTCAACGGGGTTGGAAAAACAACAACCATCGGAAAACTAGCCAACTATTTTAAGTCGCAAAAAAAAGACGTGACACTTGTTGCTGGCGACACATTTCGCGCTGCTGCTGCTGACCAACTTTCAAATTGGGCAAAGCGAGCAAATGTCAAAATTGTGCGTCATAATGAAGGGGCAGATGCTGCGGCGGTTGTGTTTGACGGAATAACAAGTGCAAAAGCAAAAAAGACCGATGTGCTGATTGTTGACACAGCAGGGCGACTTCACACAAAAACAAATCTCATGGAAGAGCTCAAAAAAATTGACAGGGTTATTACTCGTGAATACCCCGAAGCAAATAGATATAATCTTATCGTACTCGATGCAACAACGGGACAAAATGCACTCAATCAAATCAAAGCGTTTGATGAATTTGTGAGGATTGATGGAATTATTCTCACAAAACTTGACGGAACGGCAAAGGGTGGAGTTGTGATATCCATTCAAAAAGACTATAATGTTCCCGTTGTGTTTGTTGGAACGGGAGAAAGCATGGAAGATTTGGAACTCTTTGACCCAAAGGTTTTTGCAGACAGCTTGTTTTAGAAAAGCAAAAGATGATGTTGATCGTCATCTTTTTTTTGGTCAAATTTCGACAAAGTTCGCATATACATAGAACAATGGGAGCGTGTTCTATGATATTTGAAAGTTTTGCTTATTTTCTAAACAAAATAATGCTCTTTTCTTCTTTTGTGAACTCTGCTTCAGGCTTCCCAAAACCCTTGTCGCCTGAAGAAGAAAGAAAAGAATTTGAGAAGTTTAAAAAAGGTGATATTCAGGCAAAAAACAACTTGATTAATCACAATCTGCGACTTGTGGCACACATCGTAAAAAAATATGCAGGGGCGGGGGAGGCTGACGACCTTATTTCTGTTGGAACAATAGGCCTTATAAAAGCAATAAATACTTTTGAATATGACAAGAACACGCAACTTTCGACCTATGCAGCAAGGTGTATTGAAAACGAAATATTGATGCTTATTCGTGTTGGGAAAAAGCACAAAGTTGTCATGTCTCTTCAAGAATATTTGGGTGAAGACAAGGACGGAAACGAAATTGAATTGATGGACGTCATTCCTGGTGTTGATGATGAGGTTGAAGATGCAGTTGAGCAAAATATTTTGACCGACAAACTCAATCGACTCATGAAAGACAGTTTGTCAGAACGAGAATATGAAATTATTGTTCTTCGATATGGAATTGGAGGGGGACCAGCACTCACTCAGCGTGAAGTGGCAAAGAAACTGGGAATTTCGCGGTCGTATATTTCACGACTTGAAACAAAAGCACTCGAAATTATTAAACACCAAATTGAAAAAAATAATATTTTATTTTAATTTATTT
>URYH01000018.1 GCA_900552105.1 uncultured Eubacteriales bacterium
GATTGGAATTTCTCCGCTATCCACAAGTCATCACCGACTATTTCAACAGGCGTGTGTTCGGACCTCCACAGTGTGTTACCACTGCTTCATCCTGCTCATGGATAGATCATCTGGTTTCGGGTCTACGCTATGCAACTTTCGCCATTTTCAGACTCGCTTTCGCTTCGGCTCCGTGACTTAATCACTTAACCTCGCTGCACCACGTAACTCGCCGGCCCATTCTACAAAAGGTACGAGGTCGAGCATATAAAATAGCTCTTCCTCTGCTTGTAAACATACGGTTTCAGGTTCTTTTTCACTCCCCTCCCGGGGTTCTTTTCACCGTTCCCTCACGGTACTATTCGCTATCGGTCACTAGGTCGTATTTAGCCTTAGGAGATGGTCCTCCCACATTCACACCGGATTTCTCGTGTCCTGTGCTACTCTGGATACCCACATGCTCATTTCAATTTCGGATACGGGACTATTACCCTGTTTTGTCCAGCTTTCCAGCCATGTTCTCCTATCGATTTGAGTCAATTATTGGGTCCTAACCCCAAGAATGTTACCACTCTTGGTTTGGGCTCTTGCAATTTCGCTCGCCACTACTTTCGCAATCGTTGTTTTACTTTCTTTTCCTCCAGGTACTTAGATGTTTCAGTTCCCTGGGTTCCCCTCATACCACTATTTTATTCGTAAGTATGATACTATGACATTACTCATAGTGTGTTGCCACATTCGGAAATCTGCGGATAACAGTTTACGTGCAACTCCCCGCAGCTTATCGCAGCTTATCACGTCCTTCATCGGCGCCTAGTGCCAAGGCATCCACCATATGCTCTTTGTAGCTTAATCTATAATCATATACGTGTGATTTTTCTTAGCATTTTCACTTTGTTAATCTTGTTAACTCAGCGTAAATTGTCGCATTGTATTGAAGAATACATATTACATTTTACGTTACTGAAAATTAATATAATGTTATAAAACAATATATCAATTTGATATTTGATATTAGACTCATCTATAAATACAAATTGTATTTTCAAGATAATTTATTATGCAGTTTTCAAAGAACTAATAGTCGCATCAGCGACTGCATTTTTGCGAATGCTAGGTTAGAATACCACTATGAAAATCTGTTGTCAACAACTTTTTCAAAATTTTTTTCATTTTTTTACATTTTTTTTAAAGTTTTTTTTAAAAGGTATCAACACCCCACCTTGTGTTTGCAAAACTGCCCAAAAAACACTAATTTTTAGGCTATTCGGGATTCAATCTTAAGCAAAAATTTTTTGTGATTTTCTCAATATTTTCTCTTAAACTTTCATTGTGTCCAAAAAATGATTAATAACTTTTGCTTTTTTCGTTGACAAAAGAATGCTATTTTGAGATAGTTTTATTACACAAATCGCTTTATTATTATATATAAATAAAGTAAATAATAAATATAACTATTATATAAAAGGATGAAACATGAAAGACAGCAGCAAATATATTGTTCCAAAGGGAAGAAGACTTTGGTTCAAAATATATAAGGGTTTTTTGAAAATTTTTAAGCGAAAACCCGAGATAATCAATCTCAACGAAAAACTTGAAGACAAAGCAATATATGTTTCCAATCACAGTGCAGCAAGCGGACCAATTGTTTTGGAGTTATATTTTCCAAAAGCATTCATTCCTTGGGGAACATATCAAATGTGCGGAAACTACAAGGAGCGTTGGAACTATTTGTATCACACATATTGCCAAGACAAAAAACACTTTAATAAATTTGTTTCTTTTTGGTATTCAACCATCGCAGCAGTTTTGACAAAACCTTTCTATTCTGGAATGCAACTCATTCCCACCTACCCAGACGCAAGAATGATTGGGACAATAAAGCGCAGCATCAAAATTTTGGACAGCAACAAAGCAGTGCTTCTTTTCCCAGAAGATTCATCAAAAGGATATATGGAGGTTCTAACTGAATATTTTGCGGGGTTCGTAACTCTCGCAAAAATGTATTACAAGAGAACTGGCATTGACGTCCCAATCTATCCAGTTTATTTTCACAACAAAGCAAAAAAGCTCATTATTGGAAAACCTGAATATGTCCAACCCCTTCTTGCGAGCGGAATGAGCGAAAAAGAAATATCAATGATGCTCAAAGACCGCGCAAACGAACTTTGTGCAAAATATGTGTTTGGCGAAAACAAAAAAGAACTCAACTGAGTTCTTTTTATTTTTGCAATTTCAAATGGAAACCTGCGTCGAATTGGTTTGTTTTTGCATATGCGCAAAGGATTTCATAATCAGAAGAGTTTTCATCAAGTGAGCAAAATTTCATTAGGTCTGGTCTTTGTTTTATATCTTTGACAATTTTTGCAAAAGGCTCGAACAGCATGGCACTTTTTTTGCCGTTTGACGAAAACAATCCATAGTTTGCTGAGTTTAAATAATTTTTGAATTCATTTTCCCCATTTAAATTAGAATTGTATTCATAAAGGCCATTTTGAAAACTCAATTCTCCAAGCTGGAGTTGTTTAAAACATAAAACCACTTTCATTTTTATTCCCCTTTCAATTTTATTAATTCATAACATATTATCAACCAAACAAAATTTGACATATAAGCCTATTATTTCTCTCTTCCAACATCATACTGCACATTTTTATTGGAATTTTGTCTTTTGTTTTTATATATTGCAATTGCCTGTTCAACGGTTGGCATTTTGCAATAATCTTGGCCATATTTTATCCAATTTAACTTTTTTAGGGTAAAAATTTGCCAAATGCGTTGATTTTCTGAATTACTTGCATAAAGTTGTGGATATTTTTCCTTCATATCATAGTGAATGTATCGTTGCATAAACTCGCGCCTTCTCTCTCGTTCGCAATCAATTTTAATTCGCATATCTCTTTTCAAATCATTTGAGAATGTTTGATTTAATAACGGATATTGACTTCTCTTTGGCAAGTCATCACTTTCAAGATTTTGCCACGCACGAAGTTTTTTGCGATATTCTTCATCTTGTTTGATATATTCAAAAAGCGAAACACAATTCCCGCATTCTTTTGCACAACGATAGTTGAGATATGAATCGAACGCGAGCAAATCGTTTCTCAATATATAGTCAAACCGTTCATAATTATTCAACTTGTCTTCAACCGTTCGCATAATTTTTGGGTCGCCGAGTTTTGTCAATGCAAGTTCAAGTTGTTCAATCCTTGTCTGCCATATATGTATAATAAAACTTCTTGCCTGCAAAGAAAGTTCTTCGCCAGACTTCTCAATCAAGTCGTTTATTTCTTGATTTATGTTGATTTTTTGCATTTTATTGAACAATTCTTTCAAATTTTTATTGTTCATTATTTCATAAGCAATGCCAAAAGCCGTTGACAAAAACTCATCAGATTTTGAATTTATTACGCAATTCATATTGAACAAACCTTGCGCATCTCGTGGAAGAACACGTCCTCTTTCCAAATCCACACTACCAAAACATCTGCCATTGTCAAAAAGTGGTGCAAGTTTGAGATGTCTGTCTCCGTTTTTGACATAGGTTATTATTTCAATATTTTGTCCATGTCGATCCCCTTGCGCTGTCACATAATCAAAAAGAGCAATGGTTTTCAACTTGTCAGAAATGTCGTCATCAAGCACGCAACCTTTTTGTTTGGCATAATAACAAATTGCTTCACTCGCCGTTTGCGGATTATCAAGCTCATAATAATTCAACTTTTTGGAGTTGCAATAAAAATCTCCAATATCATCAAGTGATTGCGTCTCCGAGTTTTCTTCTTTGAGATATGAACGAACCAAGCAACCTTTTGTTTGAGTGGATTTTTTGCTTTGGTCAAAACCATCAATCTCCGCCTGTGCAAACGAAACATCAACGCAGTCAATTCCGAGTTTTTTACACAAAATGCTAACAAGCACTTCATTAAAAATTCTCATTTCTTTTTTGGGACGATCAATTCGCAAATCTTTATCAAAAAATTTATACAAAAAATCTTCGCCACCAATTTTAATCCAAAATTTTGGCTCAATGCCTTGATGAGTATTTACTCTTGATTCTAAAAATTTGCTTATGTCTTGCGAACTTTTCGTCATTTGTGTTTCCATCTCTTTAAATCAACTATAATCCTTTTGCCAAGTCGTTTCTGATTTTATTAACCAAATCTGTTTTGTTGTTCATTTTTATCCATTCTTCATATTTTTTATTCGATTGTCTGCCCTCGATTTCAAAGTCGAAAATATATTTTTCAACAACGACATCATCATATTTTTTTGCTCGATCAATTCCAAAATCTGCAAGGGTTGGTTTTGTTAGCAAATCATCGCCATATGTCACCCAATCGCGCAGTCTTTCAGCAAAATCTCGCCGATCTTGAGAAATCTCATCAATGATTTCATTATCCGACTTAAACAGTTTTCCAAGTTGCTTATCTCTCAAGCGCTGCAAACACTCAAGTGCAAAATAATCAATAAAAAGTTCGCTCTGTTTATATTTTTTGATCTCACATTTGCGTTTGAATTGTTCTTCAATGATTTTTTCTTGATATTTATGCTTTGAATCTCGATCACATCTTGGTTTGAGCAAAGAAAAACTATCAAGCGTTTTTAAGTCATCACTTTCAAGATTTTCCCACTTTTTTAGTTGCATTCGATAATCTTCATCTTGTTTGAGATAATCAGAAAGCGGATTTTTGCATTTTTTATTCAACTTGTCGTAATAAAAGTTTATGTAAAAATCTGTTTGATACAAACTGTTTTTATGGATAAATTCCGCACGCCTATTTCTTTCAATTTCAATTTTAATTTGGTCGCGAATTTCGGGGCTTTTATATTGCTCCATGGCATGTTTGATTTTTTCAATTTTATGCGCCCACGTTTCAACAACTTGTGCTTCGCGCAACACACTTATTCGTTCTCCAGTTTCTTCCATAAAGTCATGTAAAAAACGCCTGACATCAAACTTGGCCATTTTTTGAAACAGTGCATTCAATTCAGGATTATGAAGAAGTTCTTTTGCAATGCCATATGCACAGCCACAAACTGAATCATCATTTTTGCATAAATTTTGGTCCATAACAAGAACGGCCCTTTGACCTGTCACGAAATTTTCTGTTTTTCTGTTCGCATCCAAAGCCTTTGATGACGCAAAACCAAAACATCTGCCATTATCAAACATCGGTGCAAGCCTCAAACAAAGTTGTCCATCATGTTTTGTGACCAAAAACTCAACATTTTTTTCATGTCTATCAACTTGAGCGGTGACATAGTCAAAAAGCGCCATCACCTTGAGGTCTTGCAAAACGCTTTCATCAATATCGCAATTTTTATCTTTCAAATAATTTTGCAAGTCTTCCAAAATATTTTGTGGCGTGCACTCTTTCATATAGTCATCATCAATTGTGTCCCATGCGTCATTTAGTTTGTTTGTGACTCTCATGAGCGGAATTGTTTCATATATGTCTTTTTCAATATATGATTTAACCAAACAACCTTTTGTCTTGTCCCCGCGAACTGTTCCGCAAGCAAAAGTCGAATCAACACATTTAATTCCAAGCGCTTGGCACAAAGCACTAACAAACACTTCGCCAAATGTGACATCAACAAAATCTGGGTTATATTTATAGAGATAATCAACTCCATCAATAACAATCCAAAACTTTGGCTCGATTCCATCAAATATCTCTCTGCGAGATTTTAACTTGTTGGTTATATTATATGGTTTATTACTTTTATACACATAATAACTATATCATATTTTATTTTTTCGTCAAGTCACAAAATTTTGAAAATCGGGGATAATAAGATTATGCAAACAGTTTGTGAAAATCCATTTTTGTTGATAATGTCGAAAAGTTGAAACAATATCCATATCTCGACAAAGATTGTGTTGCGAAATCCTCTTCGAGAAAAATGACTATTTCTGAATTTCTTTCAAAGGTTTGCACTTTTCAAGAAATTCTGTGATTTCAAACAAATTTTCACACTTTTCAATATAAAAATTCCAATATTTTGAGTTTTTGTAGTCAGCATCATCTGGATTTATGCAAAGTGTTCTTGCACCAGAAAGATAGACTGTTTGGTCATTTGCACCGTTGCCAACAAACAATATGTCATCTCCAACAATGTTGTTTTCTTGCTTTATGACATCAACATATTTATGCTTGTCATCAAGGCAATCTTTTGTTTCCTTAAACCCGCAAAAAATCCCATTTTTGAAATTGAATTGATACCCCTCAATTCTTGTTATGAATTTTTTGAAAGGCTCAAGTTTGATGTCAATCAAATTTTTGACTCCACCCGACACAACGTAAACTTTCACACCATTGTCATAAAAATGCTTTAATGTTTTTTCAAGACCTTGCATGAGTTCAATTTTTTCTGCCAAGCCATCAAGCAAACTTTTTGGCATCTTGAGTTCTTTATATCGCTCTTCAATGAGCCTCATCCAAGTTGGGTCATCAATCTCTCCACGTGCGAACATTCCATAAAATTTGTTGTCAGTCTCCTCATCATCAAGCGCCTTCCAAACTCTTGCCCAACTGCAACTGCCTTCTCCACCGCGTGTGAGAGTTCCGTCAAAATCAAAAATAACCGCTTTTGTTTTCATAAATACCTCAAAATCAATAATAGCATAAAACTTGTTATATTACAACAATCATTTTCACAACATAAAAAAATCTGCTAGAAAGCAGATTTTTTTATTATTTTTTAGTTTTTGATGCAATTTTTATTATTTTTTCTTTTTTGCATCTTTCTTTTCTTGCATTTTTTTGATTTGTTCTGGAGATTTAACTTTCTTTCTTGTGATGATGAAATATGCAACAACTCCACCCAAAATCAAGATTGCAAGAACAAGGAGAATGATTCCAAGAACTTCGGTTGGGAATTCTTTGTCTGCGCCTTCTGCCGTGACCGCGAATTCTTTTACGAGTGTTGTGACATTGCCAGCTTCATCAGTGAGAGTGAATGTGACTTGATAGGTTCCAACTTCTGACAGATTGTATTCATAACCTTCAACTCTTGTTGAATTTGTGAATTTGTTTGAAACTTCTTCGCCTGTTGTTGTGTTTTTGACAACAATTTTGAGGTCATCAAAAAGGTTAATTCCTGTGTCAACATTATCCTTGACTGTGATTTTTGCTGGGTCAATAACAAGAATTGAGCCTGTTTTTCTGTCTGAGAAATCAATTGAAGAATCAAGTTCAAGTGTTGGTTTTTCTGTGTCGCCAACTTTAACAGCAAAACTCTTTGTTGCAGTGTTTCCAACTGTGTCAACAACTGTATATTTGATTGTATAAGTTCCGTCACGTCTGAATGTGTAGTTATAAGCCTCGTTTTCCGCATCTTGTGTGTCATAAGTTTTGTCAAGTTCGAGTGTTTTGTAAACTGATCCGTTGTAGAGAACTTCGATTTTTGATTTTGACCAATCAACATCGTTTACGCCATTTGTTGAAACATTAACCCTTGGAATGCTCATTGAAGCATTTTTTTCAAGTTTTTCAAATTCTTTGAATTCATTTGCAATTGTTGGAGCAAGAGTGTTCACAACATCAATTGTGTAGAGTGCAGATTTTGTTTCAAGAGATCCGTCACGAACTGTGTATTGAATAACAAATTTTCCAGTTGTAAGTGGTCTGAACTTGCCAAGAATAATTGGTTCGTATTCGCCTTCTGCTGAAACAACTTCAACCGTGTAGTCTGGGTCGTTAACTTCTTCGCCATCTCCATTTTTGATGCTTGGGATTGGAAGAGTGAGACTTTCGCCAAGTTCAAGAGTTTGAACGCTGTCATCAAAGATTGGTTTTACAATTGTTGGAGCGACTGTTGCACGAACTTCATTTGTTTTAAATGTATAGAGGAATGTGTTTCCTGCAATGTCTGTGACAACATATGAAACTCTGTAATTTCCCGATTTTGATGCTTTGAATTTTGCGCCGCTAACTTTGAGTCCGCCAGTGACTTTTTCAAGTTTTTTGCCAGAAACTGCAACAGATTTTCCGTCTTTGTCATAAACTTTGATAACAACTGAAAGATAATCAACTTTGTCGTCAGTGAATGTCATTGTTGGAAGTGTGATTTCGCTGAATTGATCGTTGATATCATTCATATCGTCATAATCTTCTGGTGTGCCAACAAGACTTGGAAGAGTTGTGTCTGTGATGTCGAGAACTTCAATTGTTTTTGTCATTGTGCCGATTGCACCATCATCGTTTTTGGTTTCAACTCTGATTTCAAGAGAGCCCGCTTTTGTTGTTTTGATTGTATATTTGCCTGCTTCAAGTTCTGTGAGTTCTGTCCAATCAGTTTCACCTGCTTGCTTAAAGGAAGTTCTAACAACCATTCTGTCGTCATTGCTGTCTGTTGCTGTTGGTTTTTCAAATGAAATTTCTTCGCCAAGTTTAACTTGTTTTGGAAGAACGGTTCCAAAATCAATTTCTGGTGTTGAAGGAGTGTATGCATCAACAAGTTCCATTGTGTATGATTTTGTTGTGTCATTTTTTGAAGAGTCAATCGCGGTATAAGAAATTGTGTAAATTCCACTCTTGAATGCTTCTTCTTTTCCGTCAACATTGAGATTGTTGTCGTAATAGTTGAAAATAACATAGTTTGAAATGTTTGCTTTGTCAGCAAAAGTGTTTTCGTTGTAGTTGAGAATCACTGGTTTTTTGCTGTCTTCGCTTCCAATTGTTCCTTGATCAAGTGTGTAGGTTTTAATTCTATAAATTTCTCTCTTGTATGTGATTGCTTCACCAGAATTGTCTGTTGCATAAATTGCAGGAAGAACAATGTTTTCAAGACCAAATTTTGAAGGAACTGTGTGACTTTGGTCAACAATTTTTTCTCCTTCCAATTTGCCGTAGTAAACAACTGGATCTTTTGTGTCTTTTACATCTTTGATTGTGAATGAGAAACTTTCTGCTTCTGTTCCAAAAACGTTTTTGATTGTGTATTTAACAACATAATCACCTTTTTCTGTTGGTGTGAAAACACCGTCTTTAAGCATTGAAGACTTGTCCACTCCGCCTTTTGTGATCGAAATTGTGTAGTATACATCAACCTTTTCGCCGGTTTCTTTGTTTGTTCCAGAAACTGTTGGCAGTTTTGTCTCAACACCCAAAACCGCTGTTGTTGGTTTTGTTGAATTAAATGAATAATTCAATGTGTAGTCATTTTTATAAGTTGTGTTGACATTGAGTGAAAATTGTTTTTGTGCTGCAACTGTTCCACCAGCAAGAGTATATGTGTAAGTGAAGATATATTCTCCCGTTTTGTCTGGCTTGAATGTGTTTTCAGCAGAAACTGTTGCTGTTGAGCCGCTTGGTTTTTGAACTGAAACAGCAACTGTTGCTCCGTCAACTTTTTTCTTTGTCTTGCTTGAAATAACCTCAGGCATTGGAAGAAGAATTGTTCCATCAAAACCTTTTTCCTTGATTTTGTCAGAAATTTCAATGTTCATTTCGCTTGGAATAATTCTGTTTGTGTTTTCTGGGAATTCAAAGTAAAATCCGCTTTTTGTCACTTTGATAACTTTTTCTGAAAGCACATATTCGGTTGAGCCACTTGTCATGAAATAGATAACGCGATAATCTCCAACCATTGTTGGAACAAATCCGTCCGCGTCAAGCGTGACTTTTCTGTTTGATGGATCCAAAACTCGAACTTCGCAAGTTGCAGGTTTTGTCACTTTGATTTTGCCTTCATCCTCGCCAATGACATAATCAGTTGCAAAGCCCTGAATTTGAGCTTGTTCAACAGTTGTTGTATAGTCGTAAGCAGGGTCTGGATCAGCATAGGCAACGTTTCCAAGTGTAGGCAAAACAAGTCCTGAAGCCAAAGTCATGCAGCCAAGTGCCATAAAAAATTTTGCTGTTTTTTTCATATATTTCTCCTGTCATGATTTTACATAACACAAAGTTTTGGTTATGTAATATTGATACTAATAAATTCTATACAAAAGCCATTTCAATGTCAAACAAAACTTGACAATTTCCGCACGTGATTTTGTTCAACATTATTGTGTTTTGAATATTCAAATTTATCCTGACTTCTTTTGTCGAAAAAAAGCACCCACAAAACACCAACAGCAACAATTTCCGCATTGTCATTGTGCCATCGAGCACGAGTGGCTGCTTAATATTTTTTTATAACTTTTCAAGAGTTATGGCATTCTTTGCCTTAACTCTTCTTGTTGGCCAAACCGCATAAACAACAAAAGTGTGTCAAGTGTTCGAGTGCAACTGCACTCGAATTCATTTCACACTTGACATTAGTTTTGTGTTTATGCAAATAAAAAAGGTTTAAATGAGATTTCTCCCCAATGGTCGAGGCGTTGAAGCCTGAGGTCGAAATGACACGAACAAGGTCATAAAAAGAAAAAGGATTTGTCCCCAAATTTGACAAATCCTCTTTTTATGGCCGCAGTGAGTTGACCTCTTGCCCCACTCCGCCAAGGGCGCCGGGGTTTGGGGCTTGCGTCGTCCCAAAGGTTTTTTCGTTCTTTTTTGACTCCAAAAAAGAACACCAAAAGCAAAAAGAACACAAATTGACTTTGCTGCATATTATGCACTAGAACAAAAGAATTAATGGAGCACAAAAGATAAAATTACATAAATTCTTTTTTTCAAAATATATTTTGGAGGTACATATGGGATTCGGATTCGGTAATTTCGGCACAAACGGCTGCGGTGGATGCGACATTTGCTCACTCATCTTTTTGATGATGTTGCTCCAATGCTGCGGATGCGGCAACGGATTTGGCATGGAAGGTGGATGCGGCTGTGGAAACTTCCTCTGGCTCATTCTTCTTCTCAACTGCTGCTGCGGTGGCAACAAACAACCAACCTGCTAAGAAATAAGCCACAAAAAAATCCCACGCACTGTGGGATTTTTTATTTTTTTGAGGCTCATTGTCCAAATTATGCACTTTGTTGATTGCTTTTTGTTGGATCAAAATGTTCAAATGTGACTTTGATTTCATTTCCGTTGAATTTCAGTGATTTATCAACTCCTTCAATTGAGTCTTTGTAAGTTATCGTGACATTTATTGTTTTACTAAGAAGTCCAGAAGAGTCACTAATTTCTAAGTTATTGCCACCATTGATTGTTATAAGTTTATTACCACTTCTCATCATTTCATTTGCAACTCTCAAAGATGTCAATTCCCCGTCAAGCCCTGTAAGAGTGATTTTGTCTGCCCAACTTGAATTTTTTGTTGTTTCTTCTGTGAGTTCAAGAGCGGTTGAACCTACTTGATAATAACTTTCACCATTTTTGAATTTCATCTTTTCGTTTTCAACAACAATCTTATAAGTTGTGCCGTCAATCTCAATCTCGTATCTGTTGTTATTCAACTCCGAAACCCATTGTGCTGTGCCAAGAACTGTTGTGACAACACCTTCAGTCTTAAACAGTTGAAGTGTGTTTGCATTAAATCTATATGTTGCACCACCCACTTCTCCAGTCCAATCAAGTTTGACTTTGATATTTCCGTCTTGTGCTTCAAGCGGATCACCTGTTGTCACCTGATTGAATTTGTCAACAACTTTGTAGTTCCATTGAGCCCAGTATTTGTTTGAATTATACTCCCAAACAACAAATATGCTCTCATAAAGTGTTTCGTATTTCACAGTTGGTGTGGCACCTGATGTCTCAACCGTATACTTTATGTTGTTGATTGTGACAGTGTTTGCATTGTCAATCTTTTTGGAAATCAAAAGTTGTGTTCCGTCAACCTTGTAGGTTATGCCCGTCACATCGTCAACAAATTGCCCGTCCGTGAGTGGAACAACCCTGTATCCGATTTTCAAAGTCTTGTTTGTTGAGTCATATGTATATTTAATATTGTTGATCGTTGCCGTATCACTTGTCAATCCTGCTTTCAAACTCAAGACGCGTGTATTGCCGTCATATGAATAACTGCCTTCAAGCGTTCCGCCAGTCATTTTATCTGCAGGTTCGGAAGTCAATGTCAAAGACTCATCACCAAGGACTGTGTAATATTTTGGCGTCAAACTTACTGGCACAGAATCACCAGTGAGTTTTATTTCGGCGCCCTTAATAACCTCTGTTAACTTGTCGCCACGTCCGACATAGTCATAACTAATTTGTCCAGCAACTGTTTGTTTAACTTCTGGATAAATTCCAAACTTCAACAAAATTCCAATGTCAATACTGTCCAAATCCGTCTTCACATTGTTGGTGTTGCTTGTGACAGTGATTTTTAGTGTTGTGTTGAGAGATTGAGCGGAACCATATTGAGCATTTCCGATGTTATTGATTGTCTTGCCATCCACATCCACAATGTCTGTTCCGTCAATTGAGATGTTATATGCAAATGTATAGTGGTCTGTTGGATTTTCTCTTGACGCGTAATAGAGATTGTCGGTTTTGTTCACTTCCAAAAGTATAAATTGGATTATGCCATCAGCGCTCGAAGTGCTGCTGCTACTAAATAGTTTGATAGTATATTGAGATACATCTTGAATTGGTGTTAGTGCACCCTTGTCATCAAGCGGCCAGTCTGTAGGGTTTGATCCTCCTTTTATCCACGTGTAGTCTGCAGTTGTTGAATTTCCTTTATAAATCTCAACTTTGCTATACTTGTCAAAAGATTTGAGAACAACATTATCTCCGTTTGCATCTTTTGCAACAAGTTTATACAAATCGTAAGGTATAGATTTTTGATGAGGAATATATTGGCTTTCAATCTCTTGTTTCTCATTGGTTTTATATTTTGTGATGATTGAATCAAGTTGAACCCCATAGAGATTGCCGTCTGTGTCAATTTTGAGTGAGCTGTCTGAACCATAGTTATCACTGGTGTTCTCGCTTGTTGCATCGGTGATTTGTGCCGTATAGAACGAAGCAAGTTGAATTGTCTCTTCTCCGCTTTTCTTGAACGAAATTGGGAATTGGTTGCTTTCCCAGTCAATTTTGCCACCTGTTGTGAAAGTTATGTCATTTGAAGAAATCACAACCTGTGTTTCAGCACCAACAACATATCTCAAATATTGATAATATCCATATTTATCTGAAATTTTGATTACAACGCGCTTTGCATTGAGTCTTGGAGGGTTGGCAATAGTGAGCTTCGCGTTGTTGCCTTGTTGTGTGATTTTTGCATTTAGTGTTGCATCTGTTCCATCAACAATTTCAAGTGTATATTCACCCTCGACAACATCGGCTGTCACGCCATTTCTTCGAATGGTGAAATCTGTGCCTTTTGCGTTGGAAATCAATGGATATGTTTCATTATTCTTGACTTGATTATAACTAATCAAGCCATATGCATATGGGTCATTTTCATAAATGGTTTCAGTCCTGTAGTTGACAACGATTTCAATTGAAGGCAAAATTGTGATTCCAATGGTTTTAAATTCCGCATTTTCATAAGGCTTGAATTTAATTCTGAAATTCATGCCACCTTCTGGTGCCCCCAAAATGTTGATTGACTTCCCGTCTGCTGTGAATTTCACACCTTCATAGCCAGCTGCTGTTTCGCCGTTGGCAAAACCAAGATCAAATATTTTCGTGAGACTTTCTGTCGAGAAATATTTTGTAAGCCCAAAAGTTTCAATAATGTTGTATGCTTTGCCGGCATTAAGATAGTAGTAGTTGAGAAGTTCGCTAGGATTTTCTGGGTCAAAAATTCCTTCGATTGTGTGGCTGTCAAGAGTTGGATTCATGACGAAATCCCAAACTCTCTTATATTTGTATTCTCCCGAAACACTTTGACCATTGTATTTGAAATTGACAATATGATACTCATCGTCTTTTTTTGTTTGCTCAACAACGAAGTCGACCATTGTCGAATCGTTTGCCGTAAAACTTTCATTATAGTCATCACTCAAAATCAAGTTGTTATACACAAATTGAAGTCTTGGAGAATTGTTTATAATATTATAATAAACAACTTTATATATTTTTGCATTTTCACCAGCATCAATTGTTATTTGTCCATTTTCAACAGAATAACTCTTCGAGCCCACATCAACCTTATATTGCTCGCCATTTTTTGTCACTTCATATCTTATTCCATCAATTTCAACATAACCTCGAGCCGTGTCGAAAGGTGTCAAAGCATCTCCGCCATTGATTGGAAGAATCTCTGCACCATTTCCGTCAAGATGCGTTGGGTCTGTTGTGACAAGCGTTGAAATCACTGGATTTTTGCAAACTGTGAAAGTATATTGTGCAAACGTGTAAGTATAGTCCCCAATTGTTGCTTGAGCACTGATAACCACTTCTGCCTCAGACACTGTGACATCAGTCATATCAAAAGTGAATTTCCCTTCGCTTTCCCAACTGTTTGTCAGAATGTCGTTATTCTCTTTGTCCTTGCCTTTAATGATGTTTTGGTTCGACGAAGCAGTGTATGAGATGGTTGGATTTGGAACATAGACTGAAATGGTATATTTTGTTTCTTCTGTTGTAGTAACTGTGGCTGTCAAAACATTATTTGTCAAAGTCTTATTCTCTATAGATTTAACACTTTCTTCACCGATTTTTATTATTGTTAAGTCTATTCCCTCTCCTTCATATGTTGCCACGCAAGGATAACTTATGGCTTCTTTTCCTTCTCCAACTGTTGCCGTTCCATAAGCATATTTTGTGACAGCCATTCTTGGCGCTTTGTCGCTTGAAATGTCGGATTTTGCATTAATATCAAACTCTCTTGCATCCGCATAGAAATATTCGCTTGTTTGACCGACTGCAACAAAGTTTCCATTTTCATCTTTGGTGCTTGTCGAAATTGTTGGATATGAAACCACTGCACCAACGCTTGGTTTGAGCGAGAGTGAATAATATGCAAATGCAACTTCTTTTGCGTCTGCTCCTTTTCCACGAAGAACAGAAAAACGTAATTTCACAACAGATTCAGATGTGATTTCTTTTCCAACAACCTTAAGTTCTCCAGTTTCTGCGAAATCAGTATCAACTATATCAATCAATTTGATGTTGCTTTCAACCTGATATTTATATGTGAACACAGGTGTGATCGTGATTGTGAGAACTTTGATTGTTGTTGGTTGTGGCTGTTCTCCACCTTCGGCAGAAGACTCGCCACTTCCAGAATCACCTTCGTTTGTTGGAGTTGTTCCGCCCTCTGGTGAATTGCCATTATCACCAGTTGAACCGTTTTCTTCAGGCTCATCAGCTATTTTTGCTGAAAATTCATATAAATCTGTGTTGAGTTCAAGGGCAAAATTGCCGTCCACAGGATTTCCCTCTTTGTCGACAAGAGAAAATTTTCCATCAGCATCTTTCACAATTGTGAATTCTTGTTCTTCTGCTCCAGTAAATATAATCGAAATTATGTTTTGTCCGCTGTTTTCATCTTTTGTGATTTTGAAAACATTGCTTGAATATCCGTCCAATTTGCCAACCAAATAATACAAATACAAGTTGTCATAAAGCACTTGAAGCAAAGAGTCATCATCTGTGTTTCCTGCATAATTTTTTATCTTAACAGGACTTTCTTCTGCAATAATCTTGAATATTTCGCCAAGATCAACAATTTTTTCTTGTCCACCAGTTATCACACCGCCATCAAATGGAGTGTCTGGGCTTGTTATGCTTTCGCTTCCACCAATGATTATGACGGCTGGATTTTGATTGAGATCAACAACAAATGTGTAATCTCCGCCCTCCTCTGATATTCCACTAACAGTAATTTTGAGTTGTGTGTTTGTTTTGCTCAAACCAACAATCTTAATTGATTTTCCGTTGATGATTGCTTGAATTGTTTTTCCGTTTTCATTCACGTATGAAGCACTATATTCCCATTTGTCAAAATTGAACATATCTTTTTCAATTTTATCTTTATAACCAACAACGTCGCCAGTTTTTTCAGCTTTATACGTTTTGCTGCCTTCCTCAATTTTTGAATTTGTTGGTTGCTCAACAATGTCTTTCAGCCCTTCAAAATAGTTGAATGCCACTTCGACCCCGTCAAGTTTATAAACAGACTCTCCAGCACCACCAGTTGCTTCAAACTTAACGCCATAAAAAGCAAATTCAATTTTGCTTTCTTTATTTATCATGCTCAAAGCAATGTTTGTTCCATCCCATTCAAGCAAAAGTCCATTTTCAAACAAATATTTATTGTCGGTCATTTTGGTATTTTGAGTTATGTAAATTATTTGGACATCACTTGTTTTTGTTGTCTTTATAACTTTGCCAGTGAGCGTCCACTCTTTTGATGTCTCATCTTGTTTGAGTGTTGCGCCATCCGACAACTTATAAGAATATGTTTTTGATTTGTCATTTTCGTCAGTGATCTCAACTGTTTCACTTTGGGAAAGAGCATCTTTTTGTTCATCTGTGAACATGCTGATGTCTGAAATTTGTTCACTGAACTCTTTCGTCTCAAGCGTTGTTGTCAAACACACATTGCTGCCAATCACGCCAATCACAAAGTTGATTTTTGAACCATTGCTCTCAATCACACGACTCCAAGCATTTTCTGACCCCGTAGCCTCTTTCGCCTCTTCCGATGAAGTATAAATCATCCAATCATCCGCGGTTTGATCACCCACATAGTCTTCGAGATAGATATGGATATTTCCGATTGCATAACCATGCTGATAAATTTTGATTGTATTGAATGGATCTTCTTTGCTTGCAAGGCTTGCAGCGGTTGTGAGTTCAAATGGAGTCGAAGCAAAATCTTTTGAATTTGTAATATCTTGTTCGGTCACTCCCCACCAACTTTCAACAAGATCAAAGAGTGTGCCTTTTCCTTCTTCAAGTTCTTCTAATATTGCATCACTTTTCAAAGTCTTTGTTGTCGCCATTGGAAGAACCCAATAATCACCAACATTAACAACTGAGGCAATTTCTTTTGTTGCTGTGTAATCATTCAAAGATTCATCAATATTTTGGAGATTGCCCACTCCATGAATTGTTTTGTTATCATGCTCTTGATTGACAATATAGAAAGTTCCAGTGTGTTTTGGTTCTTTTGTTGTCAAGGTGATGTTGATTTCTTTTGGTCCACCAAAAGTCTTAGTATTCTCGTCATATCCCGCAAATTCAACATTGCAATCATCAAGAAGTGCATCCCAATTTGCATATCCCAAAATTGTTTCTTTGCCAAACAATGCTGTTGCAAGTATTGCATATCCGCCTGACGACAAATCAAGTCTTGCAGTTGTCACTTCTGCAGCACCATTTTCAATTACAACTTTTATGAATGTTGTTTTTGTGATTGTTCCTGTGAGTGTCCATGTGCCAGTTTCAATGCCCGTTATCTCATCTGTGCTCGTGACATATTGAAGAGTTGAACCCACTGTCACTGCGTAAACATATTTCTTTGTTGAGTCATTTTGGTCAACAACTTCAACTGCCCCACCTTTTGAAAGAGCATCTTTTTGTTCATCTGTGAACGTGCTGATGTCTGAAATTTGCTCTGCCACTGGCATTGGAATCCATTTTTCGAATGGACCAACTTCCTCAACAGTTTCTTCAACATATGTTGTTTTTGTGATTGTTCCTGTGAGTGTCCACACTTTTGAAGTTTCATCTTGTTCTAGCTTTGCCCCTTCTGCCAACTTGTAAGTGTGCTTCAATGATTTGTCATTTTCAGTGATTTCAACTGTTCCACCTTGAGAAAGAGTTTCCTTTTGAGCGTCGGTGTCAAAAATGCTGAGGTCTGTGATTTGCTCTGAGACATCTTCCAACCAATGTTTATGTTCTTTGCCAACAACAGCCCATTTTTTGCATGTTGGGCATTTTGCTTCAAGTGAAATTATGATTGTTTCACCATAAGCGACATCAGTTATGTCGCCGTCGCCATTTACATTCCCAGAAGATGCGATGTTTATGCGATAATCCGAGCCCAAAAGTGTATTGAGTTCAGCATATGAGTTGACATAGCCAGAATATGTTGTGCCCAAAATTGCATTTTTCCATGTTTCAAATGACAAAGTTGTTATCAAAGATTTATCGCTGCTTGAATACCTGAGTTTTGCTTCAACTGTGACATCTCCCCAAGGAGCTTGTCCAGAAAGTCCCGATATCTGTCCATGATCATCAATAGATAATAGATTAGGATATTTATTTGATGAAACGGCATAAACATAATTCATCCAACCAGGGTGATCTGTTTCGATTGTTCCAGTGAATTGGTTTTCACCATCTTTTTTGCTCATTGCTCCTGCATACGAACCAACTTGAATTGTGCCTGTCTTAATCGCATAATCAACTTTTGTTGTGTCGCCAGCTTCAATAAAAATGGTTTTGTTGTTTTCTGTTTCACTTGTTGAAGTTTCAACAGTTGGAAGAATTGTAAGACGTCCAACAACATATTTCCCAGTTGTGTCTTTAATCATAATGTTGATTGGCGAAAATTTATTATTAGATTCACATGAAATTGTCCAAATATTATTTCCAGCATCGTCTTTACTAAACTCAATCTCACTGCTTTCTTCGCTTCCATCATCAACATAGAACTTGAACATGTTAGAAATATAATTTGTTCCACCAAGTTTGAGAACATTATTTGATATTCCTTCTTGTGTATAGAAAATTATTTTGCTCAAATCAATGGTGGTCTCATCTTTGCCAAGCATATATCTGACTTTTGGAACATTAAGCACATCATTTCCTTCCTCATCTTTCGCGTTTGCAGCAATTCCATCATATGAGATTGTGTAGAAACGTGTGAAATAATGTTTTTCATTATCAATTGTGATGTATTCATGATCAAAGTGTTCTTTGTCAACTTGTGCAACATATTGAACATTGTTGTGAGTGAGACGAAGAATTGCCGCTTTGAGTTCAGTTTTGCCTTTGCCATCAACACTTCTATCGACCTTATAACGAATGTAACCATTAACATATGCATTGACATATGTTGTGTAATTACCTTCTCTATTTTCAACAAAAGGTTCATTTGTATATTTTTTAGCTGGGTCTGTTTCTTCCTCATGGAAAACTCTGTCATAAAGAACATAGTCACGAGTGTCATTTCCGTTTGAAAATTTCAAGTGAGGAATAATAACATATTTTGCTCCTGTTTCAACTTCGTATGCAACAGTGTCGCCATCTGTTATTGATTGAAGAGGGATCTTTACCACAGACTTCTTAACATTTTCTTGTTCAACTTCTTCAACTTCAATAACGCTGCCATTATAACGAATATAACTTTTTTCACCTTCTGTGAGAACGTCATATTTTGCATCGTCACCAAGATAGAACTTTCCTTTCCAAGTATCCATGAGATTTTCTGCGTAAACTTTTAAATTGTCAATAAGAACATATTGATTATATCGTTTTGAAATATCTTTTATTGAGTATCCTCCAACATTAACAAACAAATTATTTGCTGATGTTGATCCAATATCAGTTCCATTAAGATAATTTCTCACATATACTCTGGTCGTGATTTCTTGCATGCTATAGTTGCCGTCAGACGAAGTTGCATTAAAGAAATCAACACTTTTGCCGACATCAAAAATGCCCTCATTGTTGACAGTTGTGGATATAATTTCATGATCAATTGTGCATTTGAGGACAAGATTAAACCTTGAAATCTCGCCTTTGTTGTTGTAAATTACGACCGTTGTTTCAACATCGTTAACGAGTGTTGATATTTGAATGATGCCACCAGAAAGTGTAATAAATTGACTGTAATCTGTTCCGAGTTTTTCGTGAACAATCAAATAGAATTTATATTCATTTGGAGAAACTGGTTGCTGTGGGTTTTCACCAACTCGAACATCAACATTTTCATTGAGATTGATTTCGCTCGCACCATCTGATGCAACAGAGAACCCGTCATAATCAATTTTTTGATTTTTGTAATATGTTGTGTATGAAATTGGTTTGTCATTAACTTGGAAGCGATAGTATGCTTCTGCACCACTTGATGTGAATGCCCTAATTCTGATGTCTATTGTCTCAACCGACTGCCCACGATTAACAAACATGTTCGCACTTTGAAGAACGCCATTTGTCGTTGTCTTTTCAGTGATTGTCACATAATTTGAAACTTGGTCAGCTGGAATAACCGTTTTACCAATTCCAACACTTGCAATTTCAAAATGCAAATCTTTGTATTCAATAGGAATAAGCTTTCCATCTTTTTCACGAACAACAACAAAACGTCTTGCATAAGTTTGTCCATTTGTTGTTGGGAACAATTCTTCAAGCAATTTTTTGTTTGGTGTCTTTTGAGTATCAAATTCTTCCATCAAATCAACTGAAACTTGATTTTTTGAACCAAAATACAAATATTCATAAGCATTTTGAACATTATATTCTTCATTATATTCAATGTATGGATAGAAGACTTTAATCTGCTGATTTGCAGTGACTTTTATTCTATAAACAAATTCAAAAGCCTCTTCAAACTCCGCACCGCATTTCACTTTGACATAAACAATTTGGTCTTTTCCAACCGAATTTGCTGAAATTGTGAGATTTTGTGCATCGTAATTAACATAATTATTTGCCGATCCATCTGCATTAATCACACTAACAAGTGCACCGCCACTTTCAAGCCCGTCAACAAGAATCTTTGATTTTAGGTCAATGATTTCTTCACTGCCTGCTTCAAGCGTGTCGTAAAATGACTCTGACTCAACAACTTGTTTGAGATCAACATTTCTATATGTTTCTTCACTTTCCGCGTTTTCAATGCTGTCATAAACAACAAATGGATATTTGATTGGCAAGATAAGAATTGGAAGTTCTGTCACACCATTGCCATTCTCAATGCGAAGTTTTTCTGATGCTATGATTTTTGTATAAAGTCTATCAAGCTTTTCAATTTGATTTGCTCTAATTCTCAAATATTGTTCACTTGTTGCGTTAATTATTGTATAAACAACACCCTCCGCTTGAGACAGTGCAATTGAATTATTCTCGGTTGCAACAAAAGGAACATAATGCTTTCCATTATATAATACTTTTGCATCAAGCAAAATGCTTTCGTCAAAGAACGGCTTGAAGAAGAGTTTGATTGGTGTCAGAACGCAACCATCGTATGTGATTCTGATTTCAACAAAGCTGCCTTCTATCGCACGGAAAGATGTTGGCAGTGTGAAAACTCCAGAGTTTGAAGATAACGCCACCCATTCGCCGTTGATTCTTGCTTCAAGTGTCGCATGCTCTGAAATAATATTTGAACCCATAATTCTCTCAAGTTTGATGAGTCCGTTTGAATTGTCTTTTGCATCGTAAACAACTGTTTCGCCACAAACATAACTTGCAGGATTTTCTTCGGTTCCCACGTTTGACACAAGGGACGCCTTGATGTTTGGGAAAACAAGGAATTTCATTGTATAAACAAACGCATATTCGTCGTTTTCAGAGAAATTTTTCTTGAATATGATTGTTTTTTCTGTCATTTGACTTACAGCGTCAAAGCAAACAGTCAAAATTCCGTTGTTATAAGAAATGTTCTGAATTCCACCATTTTTTGGAAGTTCAAAATCGTCAACTGAAATAGAAATGTTTGTTTGAGTTGGTTTTTCTTGTGTGAGAACAAATGTTATTTCTCTTGAATTTTCTGCATAAACTCTTGTTCCACGCTCGGTTGGAGGAGTTTCTCCGCGAGCAACAAAATCCGAGTCGTCAAGCCCATTGTCGTTGTTCGCATATGTGTTTGAAGCAGTGATATTGCTTACAATTCTGATTGGAATGACTTTTGTAAAGCCAAAATTTGAAGTTATGTAAAGTTGCAAACTTGCATCGCGTCCGAGTGTGCTAACAACTTTCAATGTGTCATCAGCAAACACAAACTTGTCATTATTTTCAATTGGGACATTGAATTCCAACAAATTATTCAAGTCAATATCCCCTGCTTTTGCATCAAAGTATGTGCGGAAATTAGTTTGGTTGCCCTGATATCCATCCATTGTAATTTCCGATTTGTTTGGTGTTAAAGTGATTTGAAGAGATGCCAAAACTCTAAAATAAAGGTTGGCAGTTAGTCCAGAACCATCTGCGGCAGTCGCAGTAATAATCACATCTTCGTCTTCAGTCGCACCAAGAATTGAAAGTTTTGGTCCTTTTTCCGGATCATCTTCAACTGCAATTACTGCTGGCTTGTTCGATGACAAAGTGTAGGTTTTGTTTAATGCCTCTTCATTGATTGTCACTTTTGACAAGTCTTCGAGAATGAGTTTTTGCTCATTGAGTGTGATTCCATATTCAACGTTTGTTGCAACATTATCTGAGCCCGCATTAAATTTTATTTCAACTTGAATTGGATTTTCTGCTGAGTTTCGTGGATTTGCATCTTTCACAGCATCAAACACAATTTCTTGAGCAAATCCATTGAGAACTTTGATTTGAACCTTGTTTCCATTGTTTGAAACAAATTTATCAAGTCTGTGATCAAGGTCGTATGTGACTTTACACTCAAGAGTTGGTTGCTCATTGGTTGGAAGCGACTTCACGCTAACCTGAAAATCAATGCGTTTTGATTCAATATCAATCACATAATCGCCAGTGAGTTCCAAGATTTTTGATTTTTGACCATCAAGCAAAAAGTCGATTGAAATCTTGCCATCGGCATAATCTCTTTCAAAAATTTCGATGTCACTAACAAACAAACTAAGTGTGAACACTTTTTCGTCTTGTTGACGGACATGGAAAATGTAGTCACGAGTGGTTTCGTCAGTGTTTTTGTTGTAATCTTTTCCGTCTTCCTGAGGGTTAACTGTCATGCTTGCATCAAGCTGTTTAAGACTCTTCACAACATTAATCGTGTTTGTGTTTGAGAAGCTTTCAAACAAGTATTCACCAGATTGAATTTTTGGATTGCCCATATAATCTGAAACAACAGTTGCAAAGAAAATTCTGAAATTTCCAACATCTTTTGCTGTCAAAATGCCGTTTGGAATTTCAAAAACTTCATATTGATTTGAACTGTCTGGAACTGCAAAATTTCCAGAATAAAGCGAACAGTTAATCACATTTGCAAGGTTTTCGCCTTCCGTTGAATAAGCAAAGAAACGAACAACTTTGTATGTTGCATTCGGATTTTTGATATCAACAAAGTCTGCAAGATTTATTGTTGGATAATATTTTTCTGCCGCAGTCTCTCCGTCAAGGACAACAAGAGTTTTAATTGCTGGAAGCGTGCTTTTCCATGCAACATCAGAAGAAATTGGGTCTGAAACCAAAATATTGTTGAAAGGTATTTCAAGATTGATTGTTGTTGGCACAGATGACGAAGACGAATAGTATTCATAAGAAAGTTTTGCAACAATTTTATATTTTCCAGTTTCGCTTGCAATAACTTTCCATGAAGAAAGATTTGCATCGTTTTTGTTTATTTTTGCTTTGACGCCATTTTCTTTTTTGGAAGAGGTTTGTCCAACAATTTCAAGTTTGTCTCCAGCATCTTCCCAAGCACCATCGCCATTTTGCCAATAAGCAAACAGTTTGATAACTGCGATTTTATCCTCAAGTTTTGCAACTCCCGTATCAGACGCAAGTCCAAGTCCCAAATCAAATGCATTGTCAACCTTTCCGTTTGCGACCAAAGTCATAGGAGAATTGATTGCAAGGTTCAAATATTCATCATTTGTTGTGCTTGTGAAACTTGTGATTTTTTGGTTTGTTCCAAAAATTTGAGAACTTGCACCACTGATTCCATTTGAATTCATCATTGTGATTAGTTCTTCATCTGAATATCCTTTGCTCTGTGCCGCATATTCATCAGCACTTGTTCTAAAGCAATATGCATTGATTTTGATGTCTTCAACTGTGGTTTGTCTCAAAACCTCAATCAAATCATTTTCACCATCAACAAAATCAATATGTATGCCTTTCCATGCGGTTGGAATTTCAAACAAAACTTTTCGTGGCTCGCCCTTTGTTGTTTTTGCACTTTTTGCTGGTGTGAAAACCGGTTGCAAACGAACAACAGAGCCAACGGCAAGTTCGACAACTTTGTTGTCGTCTTCACCCTCGGCAAGTGTCTTCATATAATTTTTCAAATTTCGTGCTGAAACAGTTCCAATTTTTGTTCCAGTCGTCGTCACGAGTTCAACTCCAAGTGAGTGAACAGGCACATCAACTTCAACCGTGAGAGGTGTTGCTTCTTGAATGAGTGGGTTTGTTGATTTTGCACGGATTATTGATGTTCCGCCAACATTCCATTCTTCTGTCATGCCAGCATAGTGGGTTTTGTTGACTTTGACAGTGAAAGGTTTTCCAAGTTTGACAACTTTTGGAATTGTAATAATTCCGTCACTAATCATTCCATCTGCTTCAGTTTGATTGGTAAGAGAAAGTGTGACATCTTTTTCCGTGACATTCTCCGTTGTCGTGTTCACAACAACTTCAAAGTCATTCTCTGTAAGTTTTTCAGTAATTTCAAACGCAATGTCTCCGGGTTGAACAACCTCTTTGTCGAACTTGCCCGTCAAAAACAAAACGCCCGCTGTGATTCCCACAACCGCCAATATAAATCCGAAACATGCCAAAACGATCTTAAAATATCTCATAGTTCCCCACCATTAATATTGCGCACAAGACTTTTTTGTATTGTTTGCAATAAATCTTGTTATTATTATAATAATATAAAATTCGACAAGTCAAACAAATGACAAACATTTGCCACTCTTTAATCACAAAAATAACAATCACAAAAATAACTTCTCGCACTTCATTGATTATAGAAAAAAGAAAAACCGCAACTTATGAAGTACTTTTTGACCTAGCATTGATGCGACTAATCAAACATTTTTTTCATTCCAAAAGTTAAGGCATTCTTTGCCTTAACTCTTCTTATTAGCCAACATGCATGAAATGAAAGGTTTGTCAAGAGTTTGAGTGCGAACGCACTCAAATACATTTACTCTTGATAAATTTTTCGTTTCATGCGACACAAAAAACAAAAAGACAAAAGAAAAGGTTTTGTGCCAAAATTTCACAAAACC
>URYH01000019.1 GCA_900552105.1 uncultured Eubacteriales bacterium
TTTGTTCAATTAACTCATCATATATTTTTTGCATATCTTTATTTTCAAAACTGCGACGAGTGGATTTTGTTTTATCAACATCATAAATTGATTTTGAGCGTTTTGCCTTGACGTCCTGTTCTGTCACGCGCGAAAAGTCTTGCCAGATTTGACCGCCACCATTGATGCACCCACCGGGGCACGCCATGACTTCAACAAAGTCATAGTGACTTTTCCCTGACATAATGTCTTCAACCACTCGTCTTGCATTCCCCAAACCGCTAACCACGCAAAGTTTGAGAGTTCTCGCCCCAGCTTTGACATTTGCTTCTTTGCGACCCGTGCTTCCTCGGACTTCTTCAAATTCAACTTTGTCTTCGCCCAAAAGATGACAAGCATAGCGAAGTGTAGCCTCTGTCACGCCGCCCGAAACACCAAAAAGCAGTCCACCGCCAGAATATTCCGAAAGCGGGCTATCAAAAGATGTTGGCGACAACTCCAAGAGATTTATGTCCTTTTGTTTCAACAGGCGCGCAAGTTCTCTTGTCGTGATGACAAGGTCGACATCTTGTGCTCGTTCTCTTTCGCCTTTTTTTGCCGTGCAGGGCATAATTCCGACCGTTCTGATTTTATCTTTTGGAATGTCGTATTTTTGAGTGTAATAGTTCTTTATGATTGCGCCCAACATTTCTGTTGGACTCTTGCAAGTTGAGAGTGAACTCTCATAGGCTTTGAAGTGATTTTGCACAAACTTAAACCATGCCGGGCAGCACGAAGAGAATTGCGGCAAGTTTTTGTTTTGTTTTATTCTTTCAACAAGTTCTTCCGCCTCTTCCTTGACTGTGAAATCTGCCCCCATATTGACATCAAACACTTTTTTGAAGCCCAACATTTTTAGTGCGGTCACCATTTTGCCTTCTTCAAATGTCCCAATTGGCATTCCAAACGCTTCGGCAAGACTAACGCGAACAGAAGGTGCAATTTGACAAGTGACAAAAAGATTTTCGTCAGCAAGCATCTCCAACAGTTTTTTCGTGTCGTCTTTTTCAACAAGTGCTCCAACTGGGCACACAAGCGTGCATTGACCACAGCCAACGCACGGACTTTTTTTCATGTCTTGGTCAAACGGACAGCCAAGCTTTGTTGAAAATCCCCTGCCAATTTTTGTCAGCGCGTTCACAGTTTGAATATCCCCGCAAACTTTTTCGCATCGCCCACACAAAATGCACTTATTCATATCACGCACAATGCAAGGCGAGGACAAGTCAATCTCATATTGATTTTTTTGCCCGCCGTCAAATCCGCTTTGCACTTGATATTTATCGCAATATTCTTCAAGTTTGCAATAACCTTGTTTTTCGCAATGCTCACAATCTTTGTGATGATTGCTGACGAGCATTTTGAGAGTCATTTTTCTTGAATTCACAACATTTTCAGACTCAGTTTCAATCTCCATGCCATCGCAAACTGCGGTCGAGCAAGCGGTGACGAGTTTTCCATTCACTTCAACCATACACACTCTGCAACTTGAATTCTCACACACGTTTTTTAAAAAACACAGAGTTGGAATTTCAATCCCATTTTCGCGGCAAACGTCAAGAATGGTCTGACCTTCTTTGGCGTCATATTGTTTTCCATTAATAACCACTTTCATCTCACACCTTCCTAATTGCCGAGAACTTGCAGGTTTTTGCACAAGTTCCACACTTTATGCACTTTTCTTGGCAAATTTCATGCGGTTGACGCACCGCGCCACTGATTGCATTTGTTGGACAAACTCTTGCACACGCCGTGCAGCCAATGCATTTTGTTTTGTCGATTTCGTATTTCACAAGCCCTTTGCAAACCCCAGCAGGACATCTGCCATGGATATGTTCAATATATTCATCTCGGAAAAAGCGGAGAGTTGAAAGCACTGGATTTGGAGAAGTTTGACCAAGTCCACAAAGTGAATTGTTTTTTGTGTAATTCGCGATTTCTTCGAGTTCGTCAAGGTCTTTTTCATTCGCCTTGCCCTCAGTTATTTTTGTCAATATTTCAAGCATGCGCTTGTTCCCAATTCGACAAGGTGTGCATTTCCCACAACTCTCATCAACCGAAAACGACAAGAAAAATTTGGCAATATCCACCATGCACGCGTCCTCACCAAGCACAATCATTCCACCCGAACCCATCATGGCGCCAGACCTTGTGAGGCTTTCATAATCAATATCCGTGTCGCAAAGTTCTTTTGGAATACACCCGCCACTCGGACCCCCAACAAGCACTGCTTTGAGTTGTTTTCCGCCTTTGACACCACCGCCACAAATATCAACAATTTGATTAATAGTTGTGCCCATTGGCAGTTCAAAAAGTCCAGTGTTGTTCACATGTCCCGACAGCGCAAAAACTTTTGTTCCTTTTGATCCTTCTGTCCCAACACTTTGAAACCACTCCGCACCTTTCAAAACAATTTGCGGAATGCAAGCAAGTGTTTCAACATTATTGATAACTGTTGGTTTTCCCAAATAACCACGCACCGCTGGATATGGCGGTTTTTTTGTTGGCTCACCACGCTTTCCCTCGCAACTGCGAAGAAGCGCTGTTTCTTCTCCGCAAACAAACGCACTCGCGCCATATTTGATTTCAATATCAAAACAAAAATCAGTTTCAAAAATATTGTCACCCAAAAGCCCAAGTTTTTTTGCGTCACAAATTGCTTTTTCAAGACGCTCCCCAGCAAGCGGATATTCGGCTCGAACATAAACAATGCCATGACTTGCCCCAATTGCATATCCCGCAATTTCAAGTGCCTCAATAATTGCGTGCGGATTGCTCTCCATGATTGACCTATCCATAAAAGCACCCGGGTCACCTTCGTCCGCGTTGCAAACAACATATTTTTCTTCGCTTTCGCTCGCTTTTGCAAAACTCCACTTCTTGCCGGTCGGAAATCCCGCTCCGCCTCGTCCACGAATTCCGCTTTTTGAAACGATGTCGATCACTTCATCTTGCGTCTTGTTTAGTGCAAAAAGCAGTCCAGAATACCCATCAACCGCAATATAATCGTTAATATCTTCCGGGTCAATTTCCCCAATGTTTGCTCGTGCAATAAATGTTTGAGTTTTGAAAAACGGAATATCTTTGAGGCTTTTGTATTCCACTCCGTCTTTATCTTTATATAAAAGTCGCGTGACAACTTCTCCCGCTCGCGTTTTCTTGACAATTTCTTCAACATCTTCACTTTTCACACGATTGTAAAAAATTTCACCAGGGTAAACCAAAACATTTGGACCCATTCCACAAAGCCCCAAACAACCAGTTTTGCAAATCTTGATAGTCCCGTCCGCAAACTCCAAGAACTTTTCATAAACCGCTTTTGAATTTATGCTTTCACACCCAGACGAATAACAAACCATGATTTGATGTCGACCTTCCCGTGGAGCAAGTGCAATGTTTTTTTGCAAGGTTTGATTTTTGATTTGTTCAAGTTTATTTCGATTCATTCCCTCTCCTCCGCGTAAAGTTTGTCAACAAGTTTGTTGATTGAAAGCGGTGTGACGGCGGAATAAATGTTCCCGTCAATGCTCACAACTGGTGCAAGACCGCAACATCCAAGACATCTCACATAGTGCAGTTCAACAAATCCGTCCTCTGTTATCCCGCCGTCACCAATTCCCAGCCTTTTTTCAAGCGTGTCGCAAATCACACCCGCACCAAGCACAAAACATGCCGTCCCTGTGCATATTGATATTGAGTGCTTTGCTTTTGGTTTCAGGCGAAATTGGGAATAGAATGTGACAACTCCATAAATTTCAGCACACGACACCTTTGTTGTTTCTGAAATTTTTTCAATCGCCTCTTGCGAAACATATCCACATTTCTCCATTTCCTTTTGCAACAAAGGAATCACTTTTGTCTGTTGCTTCTTGCAATCACATTCTTTCATAATCACCTCAAAATCTAGTTTAACAAATCAGCGACTTTTTACAAAATGAATATCAATTTTTTTAATTTCTAATAAAATCCAAACAAATTCACAAACAATTTTGAAAATCAATTCAGAGCAAATCAATTCAAGGCAAACAAGTTATTGAAACATAATTTTAATTCATTATTAAAATTCTTTTTTTACAAAATCTTGTGAAATTAAATTTAAAAAAACACAAGATATTGTGGTTTTTTGTTTGACATTGCCAAAATCAAACATCTATAATGAAAACAACAAATTGGGGAGGGAAAAGATATGAAAATCATCAAACGAAGTGGCAAAGAAGTCGACTTTGACCAAAACAAAATCACAAATGCCATAATCAAGGCAAACTTTACGGTTGACGAAAACGAGCAACTCACCGAAAAGCAAATTGCAAAGATTGTCGACGACATAACCAAACTCTGCAAAAAAACACGCCGCGCCACTTCGGTTGAGGAAATTCAAGATATGGTTGAACGTGCCATAATGCAAGAGGGTTCATTTTCGGTTGCAAAAAACTACATAACCTATCGCTACGAGCGTCAATTAATTCGCCAAGCCAACACAACCGACAAGCAAATTTTGTCACTAATTGAATGCGACAACGAAGAAGTCAAGCAAGAAAACTCAAACAAAAATCCTGTTGTCAACTCCGTTCAACGAGATTATATGGCGGGAGAAGTCAGCAAGGACATCACAAAAAGATTTTTGCTACCAAAAGACATCGTCAAAGCACACGAAAGTGGCGAAATCCACTTCCACGATGCCGATTATTTTGCACAGCACATGCATAACTGCGACCTTGTCAATCTTGAAGATATGTTGCAAAACGGCACAGTTATATCCGGCACAATGATTGAGCGCCCTCACACTTTCGCCACCGCATGCAACATTGCAACGCAAATTATTGCACAGGTCGCATCAAGTCAATATGGTGGTCAAAGCATAAGCCTGACACACCTTGCTCCATTTGTTGACGTTTCGCGCCAAAAGTTCAGACGTGAAACCACAAAAGAATTTGAAGAGTTGGGCATCAAAATTTCAGAAGAACAACTCAACGAGATTGTTGAAAACCAAGTCAGAAAAGAAATCAACAAAGGAATTCAAACAATTCAATATCAAGTTGTCACACTCATGACGACCAACGGTCAAGCACCATTCATCACGGTGTTTATGTATTTGGGTGAAGCAAGAAATGAACGCGAGAAAAAAGACCTTGCAATGATGATTGAAGAAACACTCAAACAAAGAATTCAAGGTGTCAAAAACCAAAAAGGTGTTTATATCACACCTGCATTCCCAAAACTCATTTATGTTCTCGAAGAACAAAACATTCACGAAGACAGCCCTTATTTTTATCTCACAGAACTTGCTGCTCGTTGCACAGCAAAGCGCATGGTCCCCGACTATATTTCAGAAAAGAAAATGCTTGAACTCAAAGTTGACAAAAACGGAGTTGGCCACTGCTACACTTGCATGGGTTGTCGTTCATTCCTAACACCATACGTTGATGAGAACGGACAACCAAAATATTACGGACGATTTAATCAAGGTGTCGTCACCGTCAACCTCATCGACATTGCCCTAACCGCAGGCAAAAACATGGATAAATTTTGGCAAGTGTTTGATGAAAGAATGGACCTTTGCCACCGAGCACTAAGACTTCGTCACGAAAGACTTCTTGGCACGCACTCTGATGCTGCACCAATTCTTTGGCAACACGGAGCACTGTCACGACTTCAACCGGGCGAGAAAATTGACAAACTGCTCTATGGCGGATATTCAACCATATCACTTGGCTATGCTGGACTTTGGGAAACAGTTCTTGCACTTTCCGGCAAAAAAATGACATCGCCCGAAGGAAAAGAGCTTGGGTTAAAAATCATGGAAAAACTCAATTTTTACACAAAAAAATGGAGAAGTGAAGAAAATATTGATTATTCACTATATGGCACACCTCTTGAAAGCACGACATACAAATTTGCAAAATGTTTGCAAAAGAAATTTGGAATAATCGAGGGGGTGACAGACAAATCTTATATCACAAACTCATATCACGTTCATGTCACCGAACAAATTGATGCGTTTGAAAAACTTAAATTTGAAAGCGAATTCCAAGCTTTGAGTCCAGGAGGCGCAATAAGTTATGTTGAAGTTCCAAACATGCAAAACAACATCCCGGCAGTTCTTGAAGTCATGAAATTCATCTATGACAACATCATGTATGCCGAACTCAACACAAAAAGCGACTACTGCCAAGTTTGTGGGTTTGACGGCGAAATCCAAATTGTTGAAGATGACGGAAAACTTGTTTGGGAGTGTCCAAATTGCCACTCTCGTGACCAATCAAAAATGAATGTCGCACGAAGAACTTGCGGGTATATCGGCTCTCAATTTTGGAACCAAGGCAGAACACAAGAAATTCGTGACCGCGTTCTGCACCTCTAACCCCTTCCTATGTGATCCTGCGGTGGACCACTCCCTCTTATGTCATTTACCAAATCGGAGAAAAAATGAATTATGCAACAATAAAAAAGAATGATATCGCAAATGGACTGGGCATTCGCATCAGTCTTTTTGTCAGCGGTTGCACACATCACTGCAAAGGTTGTTTTAATTCGATTGCGTGGAATTTTGACTATGGAACCCCTTTCACGCAAACAACGCAAGACGAAATTTTGTCACTTCTAAAAAGTCCCCACATAAAGGGCCTCACCCTTCTTGGTGGCGAACCAATGGAACCGCAAAACCAAATTGAAATCATCAAACTTTTGCGACGCGTCAAGAAAGAACTGCCCGAAAAAGACATATGGTGCTATTCGGGTTATACTTATGAAGAGCTTTGTGACCCAAACCATCGTTCACACTGCTCTGCGACCGAAGAAATTTTGTCACTTATTGACATTTTGGTTGACGGAAAATTCGTGGAAGAAAAAAAGAACCTCAAACTAAAATTTCGAGGTTCAGAAAATCAAAGACTAATCGACATGAACAAAACACGAACTCAACATAAAATTGTGCTATTAGACATTTAATTATTGATTTCTCTCAGTATTGTTTTTCTTGAAATTATCGCGAAAATCGACCATTCTTTTAAGTTTTTCAAAATCATCTGACCAATTCGTCCAACCATCATAGAATTTATATAGATATTCGCGACCTGTTATTGAATTCTGGGTCGCGACCAAAATCCCGCTTTCGCATACATAGGCGTCCATTTCAACAAATCCTTTGTTATCACGTTTGTTGCGTGAAATGTCGAAAATTTTGTCGCCATTATTTGAATAGAACACAACACGTTGTTTTGAAAAATCTCTTTGATGAACCAAAACGCCATTTTTGTATTCTTTGCACTCGCACAAACAAATCAAGTCTTGCATCGCACCAGGTGTTGGCTCACAATACTCCAAAGGTTGCTTTTTGTTTATATTGTGCAGCATATTGTTTTTGTCGATATAAAAATTATCGTTTTTTTCTTGATCCAAATATTTCATATTTCCCCCTATATTTCCCTTTCAAGGTTTATTCCATCAACAAACTTGCATGGTTCTTTGCAAGTGTATCCGCTTGTGCAACGTGCTTTCGAATGTTTTTTCATTTCGTCTTGAATTTCTTGGTCATCGGTTTGCTCAATAAATTTTTGCATCGTGTTTTTTGTTTGCTCCATGATTTCAAGTTGTGCCGCGGTGCAAAGTCTTTCGCGAGCTTTGAGCAAAAAGTTTTCAGGTGTTCCACGTTCATATATTTCAACAAGTTGCGCTTGTGGCGTGAGTGCTTCAACTTTTTTCATGTCGTCAAGCCATTCGCTCTTAAGTTTGTCATTTTTTTCAATAATTTTTGGCACATAGTATTTTGGTGGCTCAATTTGTTTTAGTTCATAAATCAAAGTTCTGTGGCGTTGCGCTTGAGCAAAACTTGAAAAACTGCCTTCATATTTTGTTGAATAACAATCCGAAAAAAATTCTTTTCGGAATTTTTTGTTTTCAATTGAGAAAAACCTGCTGTCGCCACCTTTCACAAGGTCCTCGTCGATGAGATTGAGTTGTTCAAGATATTCACAAAACTGCTCCGCTTGAGGTTTGAGTTTTTTGAAAAGTGGACTTGCAAATTCATCAATTCTTTTCATCCAACCGTAGAGATAATTGAGTTGGCGAAACGAACAAGTGTAGGCAAGAGATGTTGGCGTAAACACGCTCAAAAAATACCTTGCATTTTCTTGTGCAAGCTTGGCAATTCGTTTTTCCGAAAAATATTGCAACCCACCATAATTCTTTGTGATTTCTTTTTGCAAAATGTCAAACCACTTTTCGTAAAGTTCTTTTTCCACGCCCGACACACTCATTTTTGTGTATCTTGCACTCTTTTCGCTTGTTGTGTATGCCCGCTCATTGTTGAGAAGCATTGCAAAGAGTTTTGGCACATCTTCAAGATATAGCGTGATATAACTATGTTCAAACACCGAATGATGTCCTGATGACTTTGTGGTGTTTGCCCTTTTTAATGTTTTTTGTGCGTCCTCATGGTCAAGTGCCTCAAAATTGTTTGGCATATAGCATATTCCTGCAAGTTTGCCACCAAGTTTTGTGAACAACTCCTTGTCGTTGATTTCGTCACAGCTTGTGTTTGCAATCACTGAAACCTTCATTTTCTTCCTCCTTTTTGTTGATATTATATCCCCAGCCTGTTATAATGTAAACAATGAAAAATCTATGTCAGCAATAAGGAGTGGTTATGACAAATTTTAATTTATATCGCGTTTTCTACTATGTCGTCAAGCACAAAAATCTAACAAAAGCAAGTGAAGTTCTCTACATTTCACAGCCCGCCGTTTCTTCCTCAATCAAAGAACTCGAAGGTCAAGTTGGAAAAGCCCTTCTTGAAAGAAAGAACAAAGGCGTTGAACCAACGACATTTGGATTGCTTTTATATGAAAAAATAAAACCAGAAATTGAAAACTTGGAAAAATTGGAAAACCTTGGCGAAAGATTTGATGACCTAAACTTTGGCGTTCTTCGAATTGGTTGTTCTTCTTCAAATCTCAATCAAATTGTTGGCTCATATTTGAGAACATTTGCATCTGCATTCCCAAATATAAAAATCATCATGAAAAGAGCAAGCGAAAACGAACTCAAAGCAATGCTTGAAGAAAACCAACTTGATGTCATTTTCGTAAATCGCTCCCCATTTGGACAAAACTTTGCTTGCATCAAAGAATATGAAATCAAATATAACATAATCGGCAATGCCGACATGAAAAACAAATATCCCGACGACAATATCCGCATCTGCGACTTTCCTGAAAGCGATTTGATTTTGCCAAGCAAAAATAACAACTCACGCAAATTTATTGATGAGTTTTTTGAACAACAAAACAAACACATCTCATCAAAATACGAACTCGACAACTATATCATGCTTTTTGATTTTGTATGTGCTGGACTTGGCATTGCATTTGTCAATGCTGAATTCTATAAAAAAAGCATCGACAACAAAGAGGTTTTTATTCTTTTCCCAAAACTTTCGCTCCCAACCCGCAAAATGCACTGCTTAATCTCTCGTTCATCTTCCAATCCTGCACAAAAAAAATTTGTTGAAATCGTTGAAGCCCAATAAACGTCCCAACAGCGCAAAAACACACTGCCAAATCAAACAAATTTGCAATTCCATCAACTTTTTTCATTTTTTTATTGACACAACAACATAATTTTGTTATCATAACAAAGCATTTTGAATAATAAAATGCATCTCAGCATTTTGTGCACCACCCTGGGCGAAGCGTTCGTAGCGCAAGCGGAGAACATAAGGTGGGCGACCCCCACCGAGCATAAAAACTTTGGTGTTCACAACTAAATAATGGAATGTAGCTCAGCAGGTTAGAGCACCACCCTGGGCGAAGCGTTCGTAGCGCAAGCGGAGAACATAAGGTGGGCGACCCCCACCGAGCATAAAAACTTTGGTGTTCACAACTAAATAATGGAATGTAGCTCAGCAGGTTAGAGCACCACCCTGATAAGGTGGGGGTCGGTGGTTCGAGTCCACTCATTCCAACCACAGAAAGTCACTCAAACGGAGTGATTTTTTTGTTTAGATTTTCAAAATGTTTTTAATGGCATATGCAACACCAAAATGCTCATAATCTTCTGTCACATAGTCACACATTTTTTTGAGGTCGTCGTTTGCATTTCCCATGGCGATTGAAATATCTGCCTGTTTGAGCATTGCAATGTCGTTGTCTGAATCTCCAATTGCAACAGTTTTGTAGTCTGGGTGAAGGGTTGCAAAATATTTGACAATCTCAGCCTTGCTAAAACCCTTTTTTATCACGTCGTAGTAGTCGGCTGGCATATAGAAGAAATCAAACATGTCAAATTTATCCATGATTTTTTTAGGTATCTTTCCATCAACAAGCAACTGACAAATATTGTTGTTTTTTAAATCTTTAAGAAATTCATTTTTATCAATTTTGCGGCAGAAAAATTTGCTAATCAAATATTTGTCGCAATAAGTTTTTTCTTCGTAATCGTTTTTGTATGTCCAGTTGAGTCCCGCCTTTTCAATCTCTTCAACAAACCTTTTGACGTCGTCGCTTGGAAGCACAGTTGGCTCTTTTATGATCTCTCCCGTTTTACAATCAGTCACAACACCACCCATAAGTGCAGCAGCAAAGGACGCACTCTTTGCTCCATCAATTGCATAGATGTCAGCAAGAGCACGCCCAGTGACAATGACAATAATATGCCCATCTTTTTTTATCCTTTCAAACTCGTCGGCAACAACTCTTGGCATGTCGTTTGTCCGAGGCTTTACCAAAGTTCCATCAACATCAACAAAAATAATATATTTATCCATATTTTCTCCAAAAGGACTATATCATAAATTTGGGTCGTTTCAAAACTATAATCACATAAAATTTTAAATCAAAATATACTAATTTAGAGAATGCTATTGTAGTTGCAAAAATAATCATCGCTTCACATGAGAAGTCCTTATCTTGTTAAATATGATGAAAATCCAACAGACGAAGGCATTCGCGTTGAAAGCAAAGCAAGATTACGAACTGATTAACACAACAACTCGCGAAATTTATCTTTCAACTCCAAAACTTGAACACACCGCATCAAAATCATATTTTACCACCCTCCCCGTTTCAATTGTTGTTGAATATCTGGGAAGAGAATAATTTTTTGATAGCATATAAAAAGAGCAGAAAAATCTGCTCTCTTTATTCACATTTTATAATTGTGTCGGCATTGGACAATTTGCCTGCATTCATATATGTTTCAATGCCAACCGCAAACATGCCCAATTGCTTTGCTAATCCCAAAACGGCTGCTATCTTCAAAAATAATTGTTTTGCGTGTTGAGTGGTCAATATACAAATCTAAGTTTTGCAAGAAATAATCTTTTTTCACACCAAGCTTTGGCAAAGAAAATATTTTGTCAAAGTATTTTTTTATTCCTTTTTGTTCAAGCACTTTCATCAAAAGGTCATAATCTTGATTTGACACAATATAAAATCTTTTATTCCCCTTTTCTTTTGCCAATTCAAAAAAGTAATCAAAAATCTTTACGCTGTCATCACTTAATAAATCTGTCGCGTATGCAACCTTTTTGCAATCATTTTATCTTTGTCAAAATCAACATGAAAATCAACTTTATATTCGTCATATATTTGAATGTCGCTTTTGCCTATATATTTTGAGAACATTTGGTCTGTCAGAACAATTTCTTTCCCAAAAATTTCATTTAGCACCAAATTATGCGCTTTTTTGTGAAAAGGTTCAGAATTTATTAGAGTCCCATCAAAATCAAAAATATATATTTCAAAATCTTTTAATTTTTCAATCATGTCAGCCACCTTTGTTTTGCGTTAAATTGATATTATGATACTATAATTATATGAAAAACAAAAAGACTTTTTATGAAGAAATATTTGCTCTAAAAAATGTTATTAGACGTGGCTGGGTTTTGAGAAACGTTGAAGGAAGGCTTGAAAGCGACGCCGAGCATACAATGTCCATGATTCTTCTTGCATTGGAACTCATGCATAAAAACAACCTTCACATTGACGAATTAAAAGTTTTGAAAATGGTGGCTTTTCACGAACTTTGCGAAATTGATGCTGGAGATGTCACACCTGTGGACAATGTGGATAAAAAGATAAAATACGAAAATGAACTTCGTGCGATTGAAAGAATTTCAAAAGAATATGACATGCCTGAAATCAAAGAGCTTTGGCTCGAATTTGAAGAGAATAAAACGCCAGAAGCACAATTTGTGAAAAAACTCGACAAGTTTGATGCAGTGATGCAAGCAAAAACATACTCCGAAAAAGGGCTTGCAAAACCAGAAGTATATGACGAGTTCTATCAGAACTCAAAAAAAATTGCAGACGAAATGTATTCGCTAAAAGTCTAGTGAATATTTTGTTTTGAAAAAAATATTTTTTGCAATATAATGTCAATATGAAATTGCTTTCGCCTGCGGGCGACTTTGAAAGTTTGAAAATGGCTGTGTTTTATGGCGCTAATGAAGTTTATCTTGGCGTCAAAGATTTTAATGCACGAAACATTGAGGGGTTTTCGCTGACATCTTTGCGTGAGGCAGTTGATTTTGCGCATGTTTATGGCGTCAAAGTTCACTTGGCGGTCAATATACTTTTTTCAAATTCAGAATTACAAAGTGCTCTTGACCTTGTTGTTGATGCCTATAATTTGGGTGTTGACGCTTTTATTATTCAAGACTTGGGACTCGCCTCACTCATTTCAAAAAACTATCCCGAAATTTGTATTCATGCAAGCACTCAAATGGGACTTCACAATCTCGAAGGTGTGCAATTTGCCAAAAAACTGGGGTTTTCTCGTGTTGTTCTTTCACGCGAAACTCCGCTAGACGAAATCAAGAGAATAAAACAAAATTGCGACATTGAAATTGAGTATTTTGCCCAAGGTGCACTATGCGTTTCTTTTTCAGGCAACTGTTATTTGAGTTCATATCTATGCGGAGCGAGTGGCAATCGTGGAAAATGCAAACAACTTTGTCGCCTGCCCTATAAATTTTTTGAAGGCAACAAAAAACTCGCAGAAGGATATTTGCTTAGTGCAAAAGATTTTTGCATGATTTCTCGCCTTCAAGAACTAAAAGACGCAGGAGTTGATGCAATCAAAATTGAAGGGCGTGCAAGACGACCATATTATGTTGCAGTGGCAACTCGTGAATACAGAAATGCACTTGACGGCAAACCCGCCGACCTGAGCGAACTCAAACTCGCATATAACAGAGATTTCACACCAGGATATTTTGACGGGAACGGAAACATCATCTCAAACTTCAAAAATCATATCGGAGTGCAAATTGGAAAAATCACAAAAGTTGTTCGCGGGAAAAACTTTAATGAGATTTTTATTTCTTCGCGTCAAAAGATTGCACCAAAGTCAACCATAAAAACATTTGACGGCTTCATTGAAAAAAACACGCTTACACTTTTTGACATTAAAGAGGTTGAAAAAAATCTTTATCGCGCAACAACAACACAAAATGTCGAAAACGGACTTGATGTCAATTTGATTATTGACGCGTCAAAAAATGATGTTGAAAACTTCACGCGAAAAATTAAAATCAATCTCAAAATTCAAGCAGTTGCGGGAAAGAATTTAAGAGCGGAATTTGTCCTCAACAACAAGACATATATTGTTGAGGGAGATAAATGCGAAGAAGCACAAAATCAACCGCTAAATAAAGATGAAATAATCAATAATTTTTCGAAAAATCCATACTTTTCTCCACGTCTTTTTATTGAATCAAATAACGCTTTTGTTCCAAAGCAAAAACTGAATGAATTTCGAAGAAATGTGTATGAAAAAATATATGAAATAAAAACTAAAAATAATATTGATAAATTATCAAAAATAAAAATTGACACAAGTGTTTTGACAAAAGGGTTTGACGACTTTGAAATAACACAAAATTCAAGCGGAAATTATCACAATAAAAACGTTATTTATTCTCCAGAAATTTATGATGTTTTGGATGTTGAAAAGTTTGTTGAAAACTGCAACAAACAAAACAAAATTCCATATCTTGATACTCCGATTTTTGCACTTAAAAAAGACATAGAAATACTCAAAAATATTATTGAAAAAACTCATATAAATATTGTTGCAAACAACTATTATGCACTCGCTTTCCCAACACAAAAAGTTGCGGGAGCGGGACTTAATGTTTTCAACAATATTTCAGCAAATGTTTTGGGTGTTCCAACAGTCGGTGCTGAATGTGAGGTTTTTCCAAAAATGCAAGCGCCATTCATGACTCTGCGCCATTGTCCAATGAAGTCGAACATGGGTGCAAATTGTTCAAATTGTCCATATCACGAGGGATTTTCCTATCAAATGGAGAATGGAAAAAAAATGTTCTTAAAACGCAAAAAACTTTGTTCATGCACTTTTTATTTGGTGTGAAGTGTCAACAAAAAATACGGCGGAAGCCGTATTTTTATTTTGTTTTTTTAATAGAGTTTTTGTTTTGTTTTTTGATTGACAAAGGTGAAAACACTATCCGCAAATTATGTTTATGATTTTCCCTGGGATATAGATTGCTTTTTTGATTTCGCCAACAATTAAATTTGGATACTCTGCTTTGATTTTTTCAACAACTTCATTTTGAGTGGCATTTCTCGATATGATAACAATGTTTTTCATTTTTCCATTGATTTGGATTGGAAGTTTTATTTCGTCTTTTTCAAGATATTTTTCGTCATATTTTGGCCAAACGGCATCAACAATGTTTCCGCTAAACACAATTTCATAAATTTCGCTTGTGATATGTGGTGCAAGCGGATTGAGAAGCGTTAGAAAAATCTTGTATTCATCACGAGTGATAAATCCATCAGTTTTGACACGTTTGACGAAAGACATGAGGGAAGCGATTGCGGTGTTGAGTTTGAGGTTATCAATGTCTTCTGTCACTTTTTTGATTAGAGAATTGATTTCATAAATATGTTTTTCGGAAACTTCTTCGCCTTTTATCATGTCTTGCATTTCCCAAACACGATTTAGGAAGTTTGTTATTCCGTTTATGCCATCAAAAGTCCAAGGAGTGTTATCTTCATAGCCGCCAAGGAAATGAACGTGAAGTCTTGCAGCGTCACTGCCATATTTTTCAATGACTTGCAAAGGCGAAACGCCATTTGCCGAACTCTTGCTCATTTTTTTGCCTTCATCGTCCAAAATTAAGCCACTCCCCATCTTACGTTTGAATGGGTCACGAGATGGAACAGCGCCAATTTCATACAAAAAGTTTTGCCAAAAGAATGCATAAAGAACATGGCGCGTGATATGTTCTGTTCCACCAGTATAGCAATCAACTTCGCCCCAATATTTGAGTTTTTCAAAATCCGCAAGTGCATTTTTGTTGTGCGGATCGCAAAATCTGAGCCAATACCAACTTGAGCCTGCCCAGTTTGGCATTGTATCAGTTTCGCGGTGAGCCGGACCTCCACAGTGCGGACAAGTTGTGTTGACCCATGACTCAACTTTTGAAAGTGGCGACTCTCCACCATCGCCTGGCATGTAATCATGAGTTTTTGGCAAGGTAACAGGAAGTTCTTTTTCGTCCACTGCAACCACTCCACATTTATCGCAAAATACGATTGGAAAAGGTTCGCCCCAATAACGTTGGCGATTGAAAGACCAGTCTTGCATTTTGTAGTTAACAACTTTTTTGCCTTTTCCCATTGCAATAAGTTTTTCGGCAATTTTATGTTTTGCGTCCAAGACTTTCATTCCTGAAAATTCTTGTGAATTAACCATTTTTGGATTTTGTTTGAGATAGTCCGCTTTTTCATAAGCACAATCAACCTTGTCGTTTTCAATCACAGTTATGAGCGGAATGTTAAATTCTTTTGCAAAGTCATAATCCCGTTGGTCGTGTGTTGGAACTGCCATAACCATGCCTGTTCCATATCCGCAAAGAACAAAGTCAGCAATATATATTGGAACGCGTTTGCCATTTACTGGATTAACCGCATAAATTCCGTCAAGCAAACAACCTGTTTTGTCTTTTTGGTTTGAAAGCCTATCAAACTCACTGCGATAAGTGGTTTGCTCTTGATAGGTTTTGACTTCATCAATGTTTTTGATTGATGGAGCGAGTTCTTTGATAAGATGATGTTCGGGTGCCATAACCATGAATGTTATGCCGTATATTGTTTCGATGCAAGTTGTGAAAATGTCAGCTGTTGTCAATTTTTTTCCGCTGTGGTCCACAATATCAAATGTCACTTGCATGCCCTCGCTTCTGCCAATCCAATTACGTTGAAGTTCTTTGAGATTTTCGTTCATTTCAATTCGGTCAACATTTCCAAGAAGTTTTTCGGAATACTCTTTCATTTTGAGAAACCAAACATTCTTTTCCTTTTGAATAACTTTGCCGTGACATCTGTCACAAATGCCGCCTTGACTGTCTTCATTCGAAAGAACGGTTTTGCAATTTGGGCAATAGTTGACAACACCTTTTTGCTTGTATGCTTTTCCATTTTCAAAAAGTTTCAAAAAAATCCATTGCGTCCACTTGTAATAATCTTCGTCACTTGTGCAAAATGCTCTGTCGTAATCAAAGGAAAGACCGATTTGTTTTGATTGTGCCATTGCGTTTTTCATTCCGTTTGCAACAAACTCTTTTGGGTCGATGCCAGTTTTGAGGGCCGCGTTTTCTGCGGGCAAACCAAAAGAATCTCCACCAATTGGAAACAAAACATTATAGCCTTGCAATCTTTTCATGCGAGCAAGTGCATCTGCTGGAACTGACCCTTTGAGATGTCCCATATGCAAATTCCCACTGATATTAAAAAACTCATACAAAACATAATATTTTGGCTTTGTTGGGTGAAAATCGACCGCGCAAAAACTTTTGTCTTTGTCCCATTTGTCTTGCCATTTTTTTTCTATTGCTTTGAAATCATACATAATAAAAAACTCCCGTAAAACTTTCTTGTGTTGATTTTATCACAATCAAATTTTACGGTCAATAAATAACATTTATTTTGCTGTTAATTTCGCTTATAAAAAGGATTTGTTGAGCAAGTCTTCTTTGAGTTTTTTATATTCTTCTTCGGTGATTGCTCCGCTTTCTTTGAGTTTGTTGAGTTTTTCAATCTCTTCGGTCAATAAGTCAACTTTGCTCTTGATTTCATACTCATCTTTGTCGAGAACAACTTCATTATCTTGACCGACATTCTGTTCTTGTTTTGTGTTTTGTTCACCAACGTGATTATAAGAAAAAGTTGAGACGCGTGAATATCTCGAGACAAGAAGTTCAACCCAAAATGCCATTGCCCACACAATGAGATTGTTGAAAATGTTCAAAACAAGCAAAGTAATGAACATTCCTCGTTTCGCAACAATTTCTTTTAGCGACTTGTTTCTCATGACAAGAAAAATTGTTCCAGTTGTCACTGAAAGAGCACAGTATATCGCGTCGACAACAATATAATATGTCGCAACATTAAAATAGAAAATGTCGCTAAAGAGTTGTGCAAATGAAAACATTGATGACACAACACAAACTATTCCGGCAACAAATAACGCTTTTTTTATTTCTTTCATATTTTCTCCTCTATGTTATTTTAATACAGAAAACATTTTTTAAAACATTTTTAAGTTTTGGATTGATATAACAAAATTATGCTTTCAAGACATAATAATTTATTTCGTCAACAACGACAAAATCATAATCTTTGACATCAAGCCCTTTCAAGGAATAAGCAAATCCATTATTCTCTTCATTTCCAATAAGTGCATTGACAAATGGCGAAGCAATCATGAGATTAAAGTCGTCACTCGTTCCAAATTTGAACACAAGATTGAGTGTGTTCAAGAAACTTTTTGTGTCTTGACTATTTAGATTATTTATCTCAATATCTTTGCTCAAAACTTCATATTCAAACGCGTTGTCGCCTTTCTTGATTGTTGAAGTTGAACTAATATAGAGATAATCGGGAATTTTCTTTGCAATAATGTTTGTTGGAAATGAATTCATTTTTTGTTTGAGTTCACGGACATCAACTTTGACAACAATGTTTATGTCCGCTTCTTTTTCTCGGATTTCAACAAATTTGAGTTGAATGAAATCAATTTTTAATTTATTGCCAGAAACATCAAGCGTCAATCCTTCTGCATTTTTGTTTATCAAATTGTTTATTATTGCACCAAGTTGCTTGTCTGAAAGAAGAAGATCTGCTGAAATTTGTGACTCAACGCCAATTCCTTCTTCGTTGATTTTGTAGCCATCTTCTTCGGTGTATGAAATGAGTCCTTTCATTTTTGCATTCACTGCAATTTGTGCATCTTTCATGTCATTATCAGAAAATTTTGAATCATATTTTGATTCGTCAACTTTTTGGTTGAGCGTTTTGATTTGTGAAATTGTTGAAAAAACATCAACACCATATTTTTGTTTGGCAATCAAACATCCAATGCCCAAAATCAACGCAAGTGTGATTATGATTGAAAAAAGCCAAATAATAAATCTCACAATAAAAGGTTTTCTTGCTTTTGCCATAAGCCCTCCTAATATAAAAATATATTAGCACATCACTTCAAAAATGAAAAGCATTATTTGTTATTGAAATTTCTTCTTACATCATTTATATTAAAATTATGTCAAATAAAATAAGAGCAAAACTGCTCTTTTTTTATTTGTTTTTATATAAAAAGGTTCGAAGTTGCAATCGTGATTGCAAACAAAAATTTTCTTTGTCAAGCATTTTTTTTAGTGTTGCTAGACTAACAATCTTGATTTCAATTTCTTCAAATTCGTCAAGGTTTTGTTTTAAATTAATCTCCACTTCTGCTTCAAAACAAACTATGCTTTCGTCACTCATTCCAACAGATGTGTATGACGCCTTTTCTGTTTGTTTAATTTTTATAACTCTCGCTCCAATCTCTTCTTTGAGTTCTCTTTCAACAGCTTGTTTTGGGTTTTCTCCTTTGTCAATCAATCCTGCTGGAACAGCATAGACATAATCATTTATCGGATAACGAAATTCTCGAATTAAAACAACTTTGAGATTTTTGTTTTTGTCATAAAAATACGGAATTATTCTAACCGCGTCCGGCTTGTTTGTTTTTGACACAACGTCAGGAATGTTTTTTCGACTTGCAATCTCATATCTTTTTTCGCCTTTTTCTGTTTCATAAACAAGTTCAAAAAGATTGAGATATTTTTTGTCAGTCAACTTTTCCACATCAATAATTTTTTTCATCACATTTTCCCTTGGTTTTATTTGATATATTTATTTTTGCAAAACATTATTGAGTATATGATTTTGCATTTTTTCAAGACATTCAACGCACCCATTGATTCTCGGTTTTGACGAATAAAAATCAACATTATTTATAACTTTGTCGTAGTCACGGCTTGAACGCGTGCAAAGAGCATAGGTGCCGAGCTGTTTATGAAATTGTTTAACCGTCATAAACGCAGGGATATCTTCTTTGCTATCTCCCAAAAAGCAAGCACCGCAAATATCGCTTGCTCCATATTCTTTAAAAATGCAAGAAACTCCGTCTGCTTTGCAATAAACGCTTTTGTCAGTATCACACTTTCCAATAATTTTGCCACGCTTGTTAAAAATAACCCCGCTTGAAATGACAGAATCATCAATTCGTTCATAGATTGAATCTTTGAAATTGCTGTCAAAATATTTCAAGCGGGATAATAAATCTTGTCTATCAACTCCTGAGATAAAATGTATCACAACTTTGCAATTTAATTCGGTTTCAAACTTTTGAACAAACTTAACAAATTTGGCAAACTGTTGAAATTCAGTTCCAAATTCGTCAGATTTTTTATAGGCTTCAAATGTTGAATCCAAATCACAAAAGAAAAGAAAATACTTTTTATCCATATAACACCTCATATTTCTTTATGATTTTATTAGTGTTTTGGAGCAATAATCAAATATCTGTTCGGTTCTGTGCCCTTTGAAAATGTTGTTACATAAGCATCATTTTGAAGTGCGGTGTGAATGATTCTTCTCTCATTCGGTGTCATTGGTTCAAGTTTGATTTGATGATGAGTTTTTGCAACTTTTCTTGCCATTCTGTTTGCAAGAGCAACAAGTGTTGATTCTCTTTTCTCACGGTAATTTTCGATATCAAGAACAATTTTTGTTTTTTCTCCGTCATTTCGTTGTTCAATGACATTAAGAAGATATTGAACACCATTGAGGCAATCTCCACGATAACCAATGAGTTCTGAAACTTTGTCACCAGTGACAGAAACAACAACTCTGTCACCTTCTTTATAACAATTAATTTCAGCAGAAATTCCCATTTTTTGGCAAAGACCTTTCAAAAATTCAACGCATTTGATATCCTCAATTTTTTCGCGTTCAATTTTTGGTTCTTCTGTTTTGGTTTCAACTTCTTGGTGTTTTTCCTCAACTGGTTCTTCAACCTTTTCAACAACTTCTATTGTTTCTTCAACAACAGCGACTGGTTCTTCTTCACAAATAAATTTTTTCACGTCCAAAACTTCTGGTGCATCTTCGATTTTTTCTTTTTTGGTTTGATATTTATCTTGGCAATCTTCACTGATTGAAACAAGCACTCTGGCTTTTTTAAAAAGTCCACCCTCTTCCAAAATTTTTATGTCACAATCTTCTCTGGGTGCTTTTAGATTTAGCAAGGCATCTTCAATTGCTTTTTCAATTGTTTTGCCAACTCCTTCATAAGATAACATTTTTTCTCCTTTTTATTTTCGAGAGTAAGTTAATTTTTCTTTTCTCTTTCTTTTTTCTTCTTCTTTCTTTTCAACAACTTCCAAAATATTGTTGCAAAGTGGAGTTGTGATAACAGCAAAAACAGAACTTGCGAGCATATAGAGTCCAAACACAGAGTTATATAAAATTCCAAACACGCCCAAAATCAAAGGCATGACAATCATCATAACTTTGTTTGTTGGTATCTTTTTTTCTTCAAACTCATTATCTGTGAGTTTTTTCTTTTTGAATCTATATTTTTTGTTTGTGACAAATTGTTGTAAGAATGCAACTCCAATAATCAAAATTGCAATTCCGAAATAACCATTTTGATCTCTTGTGTTTTCATTCACAACTGCCCAAACTTTTTCGTATTCTTGTTTGGCTTCTTCGGTTTGTTGTTCGTCAGAAAGTCCTGCAAGTTTTGCGTATTCAGAAAATGTTGGAACTGGGTTTTTAAATGGGGAATCCGCCATCCAAACATTTTCAATCCATAAAAATGATTCTTTTTTGGCTTTATATTCTTCCAAAACTCTTGCCCTTGCTTCTTCTTCGTTGAGAGTTGAAATGTCAACTGATGCAATATCTTCAACTTTTTCAACACCATAGTAAGCAAGTCTCAAATCTTCGTATTGTTGAGCAACCTTATAACTTGACATTTTGTTAAGCCCCGCAAAAAGTGTGAAGAAAACAACCATTGTGAGAACCATTGTAATCAATGTGACAAGGCAAGTTCCACCGATATTATAGTTATGTTTTTTGTATACTTCCATTGTCTTTGCATTAAGTTCTTTTTGGTTGTTGCCATATTTCTTTTTTAAGACATCAATTTCTGGTTGAATTTCTGCTTGCATTTTTGTGCTTTTTCTTGTGAATTTTCTGTTGAGAAAATCAAAAGGAAAAAGAACGAGTTTTATGACAAGTGTCATGCAAATAATTGCAAGTGCATAGTTTGCAATATTTGAATTAAACGCCATAATAATTTTTTCCCAAACTCCTGTTGGTGCTTCAACAAGAAGTTTGCCGATTTGGTTTATAATAACCATTTTTCTTCTCCTTTCATGTCAAAGGGAATAAAATCTTCCCCTCCAGCATTTTTTGGATTACATCGAATTATTCTCTTAAGAGCAATAAAACTTCCGCGAAATATCCCAAAATGTTTGATTGCAAGAACAGCATATGTCGAGCAACTTGGATAAAATCTGCAAGTATGCGGAATGAGTGGGGAGATGCAATATTTATAAAAATAAATGAGTCCCAACCCCAAAAGTTTCAAAGGATAAAAAACTATATTAAGAAATTTCTTCATTATATAATTTTGCCTTTTTCAAAACTCTTTTCATTTCTTCAACAATTTCAAAAAATGTGATTTCAACAATTTCTGGTTTTGCAATAAACACATAATTAAAATTGGGGTCAACACATTTTTGAATTTTGTTAAATGCCTCGGTCATACGCCTTTTCACTTTACTTCTGACAACGCTTTTTCCAACTTTTTTGCTGACTGAAAAACCAATTTTGTTTGGTTGGGTTTTGGTCTTCACAAAAACAACTGAAAGCGTGCGAGTGTGTGAAGCTTGTCCATGTTTATAAATAAACAAAAACTGCCTATTCTTGCGTAAACGATTTTCACTTTTTATCATATTTTCGCCTATTATGCAGTAAGTTTTTTTCTGCCTCTGTTTCTTCTTCTCTTGAGAACTTTTCTTCCTGAAGTTGTCTTCATTCTTTCACGAAATCCGTGAACTTTGCTTCTTTGTCTTTTCTTTGGTTGGTAAGTTCTTTTCATAATTCCTCCTTATTTTTTTCACGCAAATAAAAAAAGATGATACGTCTTTTCCCCAAAAAAGATTTTCTATATTTTCGCACTTGCGTATTCTTTAAGTATAAAACGAGTGATAGGAAAACTTAAAGTTGACATTTTGTCGCTTTTATATTAACCAAAAATTATATCTTTGTCAATGATTTTGCCAAATGTATTGTTTTTGAGTTATTGCAAAAATAAGAAATTGATATACCAAAAATGACGTGTTTGTTATTGTTAAAAAATCAATTTTATGGTATAATTAAGTCATGAAACAAAGGAGTAAATAATGAGAGGATTTGAGAGAGTTAAAGACGAATTTTTGCAATACGGAGAAAAGGATATCAAACTTCCAATCCGTGCAACAAAAAATGCTTGCGGTTATGATTTTTATAGTCCAATCGACATCACAATCAAACCTATGCAAAGCGAACTTATTTGGACAAATGTCAAAGCATATTTCAATGAAAATGAAGTGTTGTTTTTGTTCGTCACAAGCAAAATGGGAAAACGACACGTTATGATTGCAAACGGAACCGGCGTGATTGAATGTGATTACTACGGAAATCAATCAAATGATGGAAATCTTGGATTTAGACTTTTGAATCTTGGTGACACAGATTATGAAATTCACAAAGGCGACAAAATTGGTCAAGGCGTGTTCACCTATTTTCTAAAAGCTGACAACGAAGAAGAAGTTACCACCGTGCGCACAGGCGGCTTTGGTTCAACAAGCACAGGCTTTTCAAACTAACAACAAAAAAGTTAAGACCAAAATCTTAACTTTTTTTGTAAAAATGAAGCGAAATGTCATGTCGAGCAGTCGACCTCAAAGGACGAAACCTTTGGCGAGACATCTCTTAAAACCCATAATTTTAATAATAAGGTTTTATGAGTGTAGTAATTTTTTATGCTGCACGGTTTTGGATTCTTCGCTACGCCATTGGCTTCCGCTCAGAA
>URYH01000020.1 GCA_900552105.1 uncultured Eubacteriales bacterium
AAATTCCCCACGCTTTTTGGTTCTTTTTCGCAACCGAAAAAGAACAACCCTTTTTATTCTTCTTCGTTGTCAATGAGTGGTGTTTCTTCCCCCTCATCAATCGAAACATTTCGCAATTTTTTCGCTATGATTTGTGTTCGCTTTGATGCTCCTTCAATGGTGTCTGTTGCTTCTTCAAGTTTCTTTTGAGTTTTTGCAAGAAGGGTTGCAAAATGTTCAAAATCTTGTTTGAACACTCCGAGTAATTGCCAAATTTCACTTGACCTTTTTTCGATTGAAAGCGTTTTGAAACCAAGTTGCAAACTGTTGAGAAGTGCAGTTATTGTCGTTGGCCCACAAACAATAATTTTGTATTGTCGTTGGATCGTTTCAACAAGTCCTGGGTTCTTCACAATTTCGGCATACAGTCCTTCTGTCGCAAGATACATAACGGCAAAGTCTGTTGTTTTTGGAAGCACAATATATTTTTCGCTTATGCTCTTTGCTTCGGTTTTCACGCGTTTTTCTAAAAGTTTGCGCGCTGCATCAACCTCAACGAGGTCGCCACGGTCAACCGCATCAACCAAGCGCTGATAATCTTCAATTGGGAATTTTGCGTCAATTGGAAGGTAAATTTTTGACTCGTCTTTGCCAGGCAAAACAACAGCAAAATCAACTCTTTCTTGGGAGTTTGGTTTGATTTGAACATTTTTTTCAAATTGTGAAGTGCTCAAAATTTGTTCAAGCAAAGAATTTAGCGAAATTTCGCCATAAACACCACGAGTTTTGACATTTGTGAGAACGCGTTTGAGGTCGCCAACCCCTTGGGCAAGGGTTTGCATTTCACCAAGTCCACGATAAACTTGTTCGAGTCTTTCGGAAATAATTTTGAAACTCTCGCTAAGTCGCTTTTCAAGACTCTCGTTCAGTTTTTCGTCAACAGTTTGACGCATCTGTTCAAGTTTTGCCTCGTTGTCGTGTTGCAGTTTGTTGAGTCCTTGTTGCAAAACGTCAGTTGCACGCGTGAGTCGCTGTTCGTTGCTCTCCATAATTCTGTCGAGTTGTTTTTGCAAGTTGGCAAGTTGGTTGTTTTGAAGATTAAAGGCGGATGTTATGTATTGCACAAAACTGTCGTTGTTTTGTTTCATTGCTTGCATTTGAATTTTGTTGATTTCATAAAATTGTTCTCGAACACCCGAAAGGTCAACCCCGCCATTTGATTTTTGACGTTTTGAAACAACGATAACAACAATGAGCGAAATCAAACAAACAACAGAAACCACCAAACAAATAATTTCACTAATAATCATAATTTCTCACCTCTTCCAAAAGGTCTTGTTTTGAATTTTTGATGACCCCGTCAAACACTTTGCTCAAAAGTTCGTTAAGAATGTATGAGTATCTTCTTTGAGGAATGTTTGGATATTTTTTCTTGATGTCGCTGCCCTTGATGTCAAGGTCTTTGATTTGAATTGCGATTTTGTTGTTGATGAGATATTTATAGAAAAAGTTATATTTTTTTGCAAGATTTGGTGATTTTAATTTGATTAATGGATAAATTTGAGCAAAATTGTTGAAATATTTGAAAAAATAATCTTTGTTATTGACTTTTTCAAGCGCTTCAAAATAGCCACAAATTTCATTTGTCATGTCTTCAACTTCGTCAGAAGCAAAACACAATCCGTCAGCGCCCAAAAAGTTTGTTAAAAACGCAAATTTGTCGTGAGGTGAAACTGACGAAACAATATCGACAACGAGCGCCATAAAGCTTTGTTCAACTCCCGCATGCTTCACGAGTGAGTATCGAACTTTTTCAATTGGAAGGTTGAAATATTTCCAAAGCCCAAGTTTGTTATATTTGTTAAGTCCATGAATGTAAGCTTTCTTTTTTGTGTGTGTTGGATATTTTTTCGAACAAGAAAGAAGTTCCAAAAGTTCGTTTCTTTTTCTCTCGCCAGAAATGTCTGCGAGATTTGCGCGATGTGTGTGCGCACCAATAAATGTTTTTGGTTCAATTCTGAAATTGAGTTCGCTCGAAAAACGAATCATTCTCAAAATTCTTAGTCCGTCATGCAAAAAAACAAGATTTGGGTCAACAACTGCTCGGAGTTGTTTTTTCTTTATGTCTCGAATTCCGTCATTTGGGTCAATAATTTCGCCTTTCACAATATCAACATAAATTGAATTAACCGAAAAATCGCGACGTTGAGAATCCACTTCAATGGATTTGATAAACTCAACGCTTTGGGGTTTGTGTGCACCGCTGTCAGGATAGTTTTCTTTCCTCAAAGTCGTGTATTCCCAAACATTGCCGTCATAAACAATGTCCATTGTGCCAAGTTCTTTATTCTTGAATATGTATGAAAATTCTGTGCCGTCCAAAAAGGCGGCAACAGCGTCTGGTGAAAGCGAGCTGCAAATATCCGTATCAAAAGAAGGAATGCCGATCATCGCATTTCTGACACAACCACCAACAAGATATAATTTTGCGCCATTCTTTTTGAAAAGTTTGGCGAGTTTCATAAGGTTTGCGTTTATGGATATTTTCATATTTATAACTATATCATAAATGAGAAAAAAAACAACACGAAAATGTGCTGTTTTTATTTTTTTATCAAATTGTCGAGATACTCACGAAAATCTTTGCCATATTCCGCATCGTTCAAACCAAACTCAACAATGGTTTTGAGATATGCAAACTTATTGCCAGTGTCATAGTGTTTGCCTTCAAAATCACACGCGACAAGTCGATTTTCTTTTGCAAGCATATCAAACGCATCGGTCAAATATTTTTCTCCATTTCTGACATTGGTTATTTTGTCAATTTTATCAAATATTTCATTTGTCAAAACATATCTTCCAAGTGTTGAAAACAACGATTTCACATCTTCGCGTTTTGGTTTTTCAACAATGCGCGTGACATCATAAACATTTCCGTCATGACCGGAAAATTCAACCGAAGAATAACGAACAATTTCGTCCATTGTGACAGCATTGACCGCAAGCACACTTTTGCCCGTTTTGTTGTAGGCATCAATCACTTGTTCGCTGACATTTTTGTTTGGAGCGCGCATGACATCGTCTGCAAACACCAGCAAAAACGGCTCATCTCCAACAAAGTTTTTTGCAAGCATTGTTGCGCCCGCTGTGCCGTTGATTTCGGTTTGTGTCACAAACGAAACATTATATCTTTCACTTCGTCTGACTTGCTCCAAAATTTCGGGTTTGTCCGCAAGCCGTTGTTCAAGTTGAATGTTCTTTTTGAAGTGGTTTTTAACAACTTCTTCGTTTGCACCCACAACAATCAAAATGTCTTTTATTCCCGCCTGCAAACATTCATTGCACATAACCTCAATGGTTGGAGTGTCAAGAATTGGCATCATGCATTTTGGAACAGCCTTGCAATAAGGCATAAATCGTGTGCCGAACCCCGCGGCAAGAATAACTGCTTTTTTTACTTTTCCCATTATTTCACCCATATTTTATAAATTGTTTTTGAATTTTCATCAACTCGCACATCTTCTGAAATTCCAACCCCGCAAACCGCATAGACCTTGTTTTCGAAGGCAAGAACAGGAGTGTAATCTCTCTTTCTCGAAGGCACTTTTTTCTCGACAAAATACGATTTGAGTTTTTTGGTTCCTCCTCCAAACTTTGTTATTTCATCGCCTTCTTTTCTAAATCTAAAATAAGCACCCTTTGGCAGTTTTTTTGCATCAATGAACAAAGCATTCTCTTGTAAGTCTATTGCTTTGACTCGCTTTACGCATACCGTGCCAAACCCAGAAACTTCAAACTCGCCGCTCTTGAGTTCCCACATTCCCTCTGGTTTTGGAACAAATTTGTTTTGCAAAGTTATGTAATCATATTCTTTGTGCGCAACAACAGAGTTTGGCAGGTTGATTTTTGCCCCGTTTTGACCATTTTTTGCAAGGTCCAAAATCAGGTCAACATGACGGCGCTCAAAGTCCTTTGTGATGCCAATCCTTTTCGCCGAACCCATAACCATGCGAACAACAAGCGAGTGAGACATTTCAAGATAACTAATTGGGATTTTAACCTCTTTTTTGTCAAAAATCAGAGCATCAAAATATACTTGCGAGTTTATGTATTCATCATCTTCTTTGCAAATTTTGCCAAACGACACAAGCGAGTTCACGGCTTGTGGCCAAAACTTTTTGAACCTTGGCATAATTTCGTTGCGAAGATAATTTCTCGCATAGTCGTTGTCAAAGTTTGTTTGGTCTTCAACATATTCAATCCCGTTTTTGTCAATGTATGCATCAATCGCTTCGCGTGTTGTGTTAAGCATTGGACGAATGTAAACTCCGTCACGACTTTCTTCCATGCCTTTTGCTCCACCAATTCCAGTTCCTCGCAAAATTCTCATAAGGATTGTTTCTGCTTGATCACTCATGTGATGAGCAAGGGCAATCTTGTCGACAACACCTTTTTGAATGCAAGCATCAAACACGCCATATCTTGCTTCACGTGCAGCAAGTTCAACACTCAAATTTTTTTCTTTTGCAAGCTTGTTTGCGTCAACACGAAATTTATAGGCTCTCACTCCCAAACTCTTGCAATAGCCCATAACAAATCTCGCATCATCTCCGCTGTTTTCACGAATTGAGTGGTCAACATGAATTGCGACGAGTTCAAAATCATATTTTTCTTGCAAGCCCAAAAGATAGTGAAACAAAGCCATTGAGTCCTTTCCACCACTGAGCCCAACTCCAATGATATCTCCACGAGAGATAAGTTTGTCTTGTTCGATTGTTCTTTCAATGTTTTCCATATTTTTTCCTTTTTTGCAAATTGAGTATATAATAAAATTTATTCAATTTCAATTTGTTTTACATAAATTAACGCCATTTTTTTATTTTTCGACAGAAAAATGCACATAAAATCAAAAAAATGAAATATTTCAGCAACATTTGTTGTTATGAAATAAATTTCAATAAAACAATATGACAATTTGTTTCAATCTTCCGACCGCAAGCACCACAATCAAACTCGGAGTGTCTTTTCTATTACAACTTGAACAAAAGGTTTTATGAGTCTTGTGATTTTTATGCCGCACGATTTTGGATTCCTCATTATGCCTTTGGCTCCATATCGGAATGACATAAACTGAGTTGTTAATTTTGTATATGAATAATGTTTTAATTCAAGAGTTATGGCATTCTTTGCCTTAACTCTTCTTGATTGCCAAACTGCGTAAACAACAAAAGAGTGTCAAGTGTTTGAGAACGCTCGTTCTCAAATTCACTTGCACTTGACACTGTTTTGTGTTTATGCAACACAAAAAGGTTTAAACGAGATATCTTGCCAAGGGTCGACACTTCGAAGTCGACTGCTCGATATGACACATGTAGTTAAGCATAACCTAATTAACGCGAGGACAAGAATAAAAAGAAAAAAGGTTTTGTATCAAAATTTACAAAACCTCTTTTTATTCGTAGTCCGAGTTGACCTCTTGCCCCGCTCCGCCAAGGGCGCCAGGGTTTGGGGCTTGCGTCGCCCCAAAGGTTTTTTCGTTCTTTTTTGACTCCAAAAAAGGACAATATTATGCAATAAAAAAACAGGGTTGAATTCCCCTGTCTTTTTATGATGATTTTTTTCGTTTTGATTTTGTTTCAATGATTGTTTTGACTTCTTCAACTTCTTCTTTGATGTCTTCAACAACATCGAGATGATTTGATAGTTTTTCAATCGTGTTTTGATATTTCTTTTCGCGCGCTGCACTATCTTTTAACACATAACAAAGAAGAGCCACAAAAAGTGCTGCAAAAATTCCATTTGTGAGAGCGATCTTAAAAACCTCGTCCCACATGATTTTTATATGCCTTTAATATAATTAATAAGAGATTTATAAACGCTATCGCCCAAAATATCACGATATCCGTCCCTTTCAATTTGAGCAAGTGCTTGCTCTTTTGAAAGCCCTTTTATGGAATCTTTTGCGGCTGTCAATTTTTCTTTTGCGATGAGCCAATCAAGCCCAACTCTGCCATACTCATTTATGTAGTCAAGAACAAACTTGTTGTCTTTGAGTTTTTGGTTGTCTTGCTTGATGTTATGCTCTTGTTGAGACAAAGCAAACTTCTTTTCTTTTTCTTCGAGTTGGTTGTTATATTTTGCGACCGCATCTTCGGCTTGTTTTGCACTTTCCGTCAGCTTGTTTATCTTTTCAGAAAGTTTGACAGCATAGGCAATGTTAAAGCTTTCGAGCGCACTTTGTTTTTGTGTTTCAAGCAAGTCTCTTTCAATGGTGATTTTTTCAAGATTTTGTTTGAGTTCTTTTGCAAGCGTATCTTGTGCGGCATTTTTGCTTTCGTCAAGATTTTTCAAGTTCTCTTGCATGATTGAACTTCTTGAAAGTCCTCTTCGAATAAAAGTGTTTTTGTTGCTTTCTTTCGCGTTTTCATAGGTTTGTTCAATCTTTTTGCTTTGTGACTCAAAGTCGCCACCCAGTTTTTGGCTCTCTTCATCAAGTTTTCTGTTTCCAGCAGCGTATTCATTTTCAATGCCTTTTTGCTCTTTGTCCTCATAACTTTTGAGAGAGTCTTCCGCCTGCTTTCTTATTTCTTCATCGCTTGGTCTTGAATATTTTTGTCTTTCAAGATTGAGTGAAATATCGTCTTTTGTTGAATCAAAAGTCAAATCGAGTTTATATTTGTCATCAATGTTTTTTATTTTGTCTTTGAGTTCTTCCGCAGAGGTTTTCATGCCTTCTCCGTCAGAAAATTTATACTCATACATACGTCCTCCAAACTTTATGCGCGAAATGTGCTTTGGACGCTGAAATGCGTGCCAAAGTTCATCTGCGCTCATAATACGCATCAATTTTCAACTCCAACAACAATCTCGGGTTTTGAAATGTCCGCTGATGCTCCATCAACCAAAAAAGATATTTCAATTTGCTTGCCGACAACATTGGGTCGTTTTGTTTGCGGTTTGTCGCTTGCCCCAAAAACCAAAATTTTTGTGTCGGTTTCGGTCTTTATCTTGACTTTCATGTTCGCTTTGGTCACAATGCTGATTTTTTTGATAATTTTTTTCTTGTCCGCATAACCAAAATCGCTTTTTGGAGAAATCCACGCCTTTTTGAGTGGTGTTCCAAAAATCGCACCATCATGAGAAAGTTCGCCAATTCTGTTTTTGTGGTCGCCACCAAAGCAACAGATAAGTTTGGATATATATCCCTCGCTGACGGCGGTCATGCTGACAATGTCGATCCCACGCACAATATTGAGATTGCCCGAAACCAAATCGAGTTCAATGAGTGCATTATTGGAGTATGCACCACTTTCGCAACCAACAGTCTCTCCATCTCCAAAATTAAGTTTGCAAGCAAGATAGTATTTATTATCAAGATAAGCACCCGAGCACCTTTCATTTGTCACTCCCTCAAAGAGTGAATCAATGTCAAGATTGAGCTTTGTTGCACTAACTCCGTCAAATGAGTAAATTCCATTTTTTGAAAGATACAGAATCTGATTTCCGCACACCGTCACACTTCCCTCATAAATTTTTCCGCTTGATGTATGGACACCGCTAACAGAAAAATCTTGCTGGTCGCCAAACGCTGTGATACGCGAAATTCCAAAGTCGCGAAAAACATAGAGATAATCTCCAAAACTCAAAACTTTGTTCATTGGACCACGTTCATCCAAAAGCTCAATATATCCGCCCTCTGTCGCACTTGTTGTCCAGTTTGTTGGATTGAGATCGTCAGAAAAACGAAGTTGCACACGTTCCCCTTCCACAATGGCGAAAAGTCGCTCGTAGTGCAAGCACATTGAAACAACTTTTGGTGCACCTTCAACCACATATGCGTCTCGTTCTGGTGGCCAAACCATCATGTTTGATGAAGGCTCGGTGAAAATCATGACATCTTCGTTGTTAAGCCTATATTGAAGTGCATTTGGTCTTGTTGGAAACGAAAGGTTTTCATTAACCAAAAAAGACTGTGAATACTTGCTGACAAGTTTGCACCAATAAAGATTTGAGTCGTCGCCATAATAAATCAAAAAATGGTCTTTTCGATGATCAGTTTGAGAATAATATTTGAAGTGCCAAACCCCATTAAACCCAACATTCTCCGGAAGTTCAATCCCACGCTCCAAGGAGTTTGGTTCTCGCGTTTTTGGAAGTGTGAGGTCCTTGAACCCAATTCCAGTTTTTAGCGCACCGCTCAAAACATCATAGTTGTAATGGAGTTTTGCCTTTTTTGTTGACAGCAAATTTTCGTCTTTATCCGCATTCATTCCAGACCCAAAAATCGAATAATCAATTTTGTAGTTGGTGTATTTTTTTGATGGGATTCTTTTATGCAAAAACATCAAAACCACCTCCTCCTTGGAAGTCTCATTTCTGAATGTTTTTGCGTCGCAATCTCAATTCCATCGCGAAATCGTGATTGCCAAATGTCCATTTCGTCATAAAGAGAAGAAAGCAGCGAATATTCCATTGCAACGCCATAGGCAAAAACTCTGTCCGCAACCCTACAATAAAAAGCGGGCATATCGTCCAAAAATGTGAGTTTTGCTGGAACATATGAGTATTCAATCACATATTTCCCGTCAGGCAAGTTCACATATGACGGACTGAGTCTGCAACGAATTTTATCCCCGTTTTTATCTCTTATTGCCAAAATTTCCATTGCGATTTTTGTGAGTTTTGAGAACTCAAATTTGCCGCCTGAAACCTCAATTTCCTCGCTATGAACAAGCGGAATATAATCACAACAAATCTCGCCAACAACAAGATTGAGGCATCGAACAAGAGTGTTTATTTCCGCATTTTGTTCATCTGTGGCATCTGGTTGAGTTTGGTCAAAAAGGCTTGTTTCCAAAATGTCTTGCTTACCCAAAAACACGCAAGCAAGTTCAATAACATCTTTAACTTTCATTTTAACTCCTTGAGTTCTTTGTTAATTCTTCAAACTTTTCCGCGGCCTCGCAAATAATTTTTTGCTCGTTTTGTTTTTGCATTTTTTGGTTTGCCGCCTCAATTTCTGCAAGCAGTTTTTTCTGCCTGTTTGCACGAGTTTTTCGAACATATTCCACGAGGCTTGGGTCAAGTTTGTTTTTTGGCACCAAAAGGCAGAACGAATTTATGGGCTGTGACGAGTTGTGCACCTCAAAATTTTTGCTCTTTGTGTTGAGTGCAATAAAATAATCGGGGTCAATTTCCCTCAGTCGTTCTGCCAAAAAAAATATGTCATTTTCAATTTTTATTAGTGCCATAATTCTCCTTAAAGATGATGGGAGCATATTCATGCCCCCAAATCATATTAGTTTGATGGATTTGATTCAACAGTGTTGTTGACTGTAACTTTTGGAATAAAAGGATTTTCAACAGTTGCTGAAATTCCTGTGAGCATTGCACTGCCGTTTGGTCTGTCGCAGATGAGGTCTGCATATTTGACGAGTGTTGCAGTGTATGTTGCATAGTTTGGATTTTGTTTGATTATCTTGCCGTCTTCACCTTCAAGCCATTTCCAATCGCAAAGTTGATGCAATGTGAAGTCTTTTGTGTTGAGAAGATACATTGTGTCATTCTTAATAAATCTGTCAGCAACAACTGGAATTCCGTTGTAAGAAATTGTTTTGTAGCCGCCAGCAAGTTCCATGATGTCAACATTGCGTTTGAAAGCGGTCATATATTGTTGATAAGCTTGACGAACAGCTGTTGAGCAAGTGATGAAGTCAACTTCGCTTCCGCTTGCTTCTTCCAAGAAGTCGATTGCTTTTTGGATTACTGTTTCGCTGATTTCGCCGTCAACGCTTGATGAATATGGTTTGAGCCATGGGTTTGCAGCACGAGAAACGCCATAAAGTGTTTCGCTTGACGAGAATATTTTGCCAAGGCCTGTGATTTCGAGGTCTTTTGAACCTTGAACATAGATTGTGTCATCTTTTGCGATTGTGTATGATGGATTTGATGGCATGTCAACATAGAAGCATTTGTTTGCTCTGTCAACATATGTAATTCTGAGTCCGCTTGCTTTGAGATTTGTTCCAGTATAGATATCAATAACAAGTCCTTCAATGAGGTTTTTGACATCAGAATTTGCGCAAGTGATTGCTTTTGTTGATGAACTAAACGCTGACACTGTTGCCAAAAGTCCTGAACCATCGCCATAGAGCATTCTTCCAAAGTTGAAAGAACTTGCTTTGATCAAACCCTCCATTTCATCGTTAAGAAGGTTTACAAATGCACCAGCGTTATTTTGTGATGCACGAATTGCCTTGTCAGAAATTTCAATTTTTCCATACAAGTTTTTGAGTTCTGAAACGAATTGAACATATTTATTTCCAGCAGCGGCAGGAAGTGTTCCTGTTTCAGTTCCCGCGCCAATTCCACCATTGATGCCAAATGGAGCAAGTTTTCTGATTTCTTTGCCCCAAACATCGCTTGTGGATTGTTTGATTTTCCCAAGAAGTGGGTTTGCGTTTATGTTGAGTTGGTTTGCAACAACACCAAGATAAACTGTTTTGAGTGCGTTCTCTGCACTTTGAAGTGTAACCATAATTTTCTCCTAGTTTTCCATAAGATTTTGAACAAGTTTTTTTGCCTCCTCCAAAGTTGCGGGACGACTAATCTTTTTCGAAAACACTTCTCCCATGCCGCGAGTTATCACTTGTGGCGGTGCGTTTTGAGAAAGTTCGTCGAGATAGATTTTCATAACTCGGTCTTTGATTTCGTCAGAAGAAAGAATATAGTTCTGAACAAAGTCATTGTCGTGAAGTGCTTGTGATTTATCAAGCATATGACCTTTCAACACTTTTGCATAAGCGAGTTGAAGGCTCTCTTCGTTTTTGTAGTTTTGTGGGTTATTCATAATTTCCGCGCAAATCTCTTTGGAATAGGCTTTTGCCTCGTCATTTTTGGCAAGAAAATCCGAAACAATTTCGGTCCAGTTTTCTCGCTCGTATAGAGGAGTGCTTTCTTTTGTTTCGCTTTCGCGAGAAAGCTTTGCTTGTTCCTCTTGTTGTTTTTCGAGGGCAGAAAGACGCTGGCATTTTCTTGTGAACTCCGCTTGCAACGAATTGTAAGCTGAAAGCAAGGTGTCAGCATCCTTAAATTTTCCATGGGAGCCCGCTTTTTCTTCCGCCATTTCTTCTGTGTCTTCAACCTCACCTGTTTGCGGTGCATTTTGGGGTTGTTCCCATGATGATATTTGTTCTTCCATAATCACTCCTTGTCTGTATTTTCAATTTGGTTTATAACTTGACGCATTTGTTTATGCGTTCTGATATGTTTGAGGAAATTCTCCTCAATCTTCTCATCGCCTTCGTGCTTTTTGTATTCTCCGCCAAGCATAAAGGCAATGTGTTCATTGATATGCAAGTCGTGGTCGTCAACTTCAAGCACTTTGACCTTTTCGCCTCGCATAATTTTTAGGTTCTCATCCTGCGCTTTTTTGATGTGCAGTTCATTCATGTCTTGACCGCCTTCCCAAAGCCCAAAACCGAGCATTTCCAAAACCTTGGATTTCATGCGGTTTGTGAGTTTTCCGTCTTGGTCAGAAAGCAAGCCACGGCTGAGAAGTTCAAATATCATGTTTCTGCGTTGAGCAAGACTTTGACCAAGTTCTGTGTCGGTTTCAAGCACGACTTCATCACTCGTGATGTCGGCACTTGAAAAATAAAACATTTCAACATCGCCATTGTCGCCAACAACTTTGAGAAGTTTTGGAATGATTGCAAATTGTTTATAAAGCCTCAAAATACTTTCTCCGAGGCGAATTATTGAGAGTTTCAGGCTGTCCGTTGTGCAGGAAATTCTCGACTGGTCTTGCTCCATAAGAAGAGAAAGCGCTGTTCCCGAAATGTTTTGAGAATAAATTGAAGAATTGTGCAAAAGGTCTGAAACGCCAGATATCTTTTCAAACTCATTAAGAAGCCTCTCCTCTTCCAAAGTAAAGTCTGTTGGAACATGAGGTGACGCCATGAATGACGGCGGATTTGAGCCTTGGCGATAGACCAAAATCTTTCCAGGTGACAATCCCTCGTCTTCAAGGTTGTCAATGTCCACCGACCCGTCCTCAACATTGAGAACACCCATTGAAATTCTGTTCAAAAATTCATGCTTGCGGTTTTTGACAGCGTTGTAAGCACGTTGAACTGGAATTGTTCTTTCAACAACGCTCGCGCCCCAAAATGAGCCCGCTTGCGGAATGCAAACTTGGCGAATAAAGGGAAAAATGCGAGTTTTGTCTTTTCCGTTTTGATATGGCAAATCGCCGTCATAAAGAAGTGTGTCGCCCGCAATAATTGTCAATCTTCCGTTTTCTCGCTCTTTGCTTGGTTTTTCATATCTTTCAATAACAAGCACCGCGTCTTCAATCTCCGCATCAGTAATCTTGTTTGCAGCGGTCGAATATCCAAGTCCGCCAATGCCTTGTGACGCACCCAGTGCAAAAACTTTGAGTGTTTCGCTCTTGACATCTTTGCCCCAAGCCTCTCTAACAAGTTTGGCTGAAACCGCTTTTGCGTGGATAAGACTTTCACATTCGTCAATGTCCGCTCTCGTCATTGAATCAGGATATATTTCAAATGGCGAGCAAACCGAGATTTCAACATCTCCATCACGAAGTGCACCATTTTCGGTCTTTGCCACCACACGCCCAAGCGCACCATTCCAAACAACTTTATAAAAAGCCGTCCCACAAGTCTCGCTCCACTTTGTTGCACTGCTGATGATGTCAGAAAGATTAATTTTGTTTGAAACCGATCTCAAAATTTTCTTCGAAAGCGCCGCTGTCTTGACATCTCGCTCGTCATCTGACGCAGGCACAACCCCCAAAACTGGGCGAAGTGACGAAAGTTTTGAAAGCCTTGTTTCAACAAGAGTTGCAAGGTGATTAAACACTTCTCTTTCTTGCCAAAAAAATTGTTTTTGATATTCCTCAACCTCTCCGCGACTTGTCACAGCACAATATTGATTGCCCATAACAAAATTCATGTTGAGTTGCCATTGCGCCTCAAATGGTTTTCGCTCTTCTTGACGCTTTTTGAATTCATCTTTCACGCTTTCAACAAGTTTTTCTTGTTCAAGCGCTTCATGTAGTTCACTGTTTTTCAATTTGTCTTCAATTTCTTTTTTCATTATTCCTCCCTAATTCTTTTTGGATTCTTAAATTGGTTTTCCACTGCTCTTGGCACAACAATTTTGCCAATCTCACGATAAAGTTTGTTCAGACATGTTTCGCATAGATGCAACTCTTTCTTTGTCCTCGCAAATCCACAAATCTTGTGACTTGACAGACTCTTGCAGTCCACAACATCACAACAAGCGTTTTCTTCAAATTTTGAAATCTCCATCACTCACTCTCTTTTAACATTTTTAATAATCTTTGCTTTTCGCGTTCAAGTTCTTCGTCACTCATTCCGTCAAGCCGCTTACCTTCGTTTTTTGAGTAATGTTCCAAAAGCACTTTTGCCGCAGATATGTCAGGACTAACAACCTTTTTTGTCACTTTCTTTTTTGACAATCTCATGCTTCCGTCTTCTTGGGGTGCATACTCCTCAACAACCTCGTTTTGGCTATATCCCACTGCACTTTTGTATAGTGCTTTTTCAACGTTTTTCTGTTTTTTGCTCTCATCCATTCACAACCCCCAAAAATTAATTAAAAAATAATTGAAATTAATTAAAAATAATTCCAAAAATTAATTAAATAAATATTTTTTACAAACATAAATATAAATAATAAAAACGAGAAAACCCTTTGATTTCCTCGCTTTCACCACAATATTAATTTGTTAAATAATTAATTTCAATAATTTGTGCCAAAAATTCAAACAAAATTTCATATCACTCAAATATCAAAGATTTTCAATCAATCACGCCCAGCATATAATCCACGCGAACATTAAATAATTTCGCAACCAAAATAAGATTATCAATATTTGGTGACGACAGACCCTCACACCACCTTTCAATCACCTTTTCACTCACTTCAAACACGTCTGCTAGTTCCGCATTTGTGATGCCACGCTCTTTCATCAAACCTTTTAACCTATTTCCAAATATCTTTGCTGCTGTTTTATCTTTTATCATTTTATCCTCCCAAATAATTGACCATAATTCCATTATATAGATTGTCAGTCAATTATGCAAGAAATTTTTTGTTTTATTATTGAAACAGGAGATATAACATGAAATTTGAAACATTTGGCATTAACCTTGCAAAAGAAAGAATAAAACAAAACATGTCTGCTTATGAATTGAGTATAAAGTTAGGTAAAGACCCAAGTTATATCAATAAAGTTGAAAACGGAAAAATCAATATTAGTTTGAAAATGATTTTAGAAATATGCGAAATTCTAAAAATAGAACCAAAAACTCTTTTTAATTAATTTTATTTCACACCCCCGACCGCCCGCCCCTACGAGCAAAAACTTTGGCGTTTTTCTTCTATCACAACTTATTACAAAAAATTCTTTCTTCAAGAGTTAGGCATTCTTTGCCTTAACTCTTCTTATTAGTCGACCTGCATAAACAACAAAACAATGTCAAGTGTTTGAGAACTGCGTTCTCAAATTCATTTCACACTTGACATTCGTTTTGTGTTTATGCTTCCACGAGGACAAGAATAAAAAGAAAAAAGGTTTTGTATCAAAATTTACA
>URYH01000021.1 GCA_900552105.1 uncultured Eubacteriales bacterium
AATGGAGCTGGTGACGGGAATCGGACCCGTGACCCCCACCTTACCAAGGTGGTGCTCTACCGCTGAGCCACACCAGCAAATGCTGTTTTTGAATAATTTTAGCGGTGAAATTTAGTGATTAAAAAGTGCTGTTTTTATCTTACCAAGGTGGTGCTCTACCGCTGAGCCACACCAGCACGAACCAAATGGTTGACGATTTGTTTGAATAAAGAATGCTTTGGTTTGAGTAAATTGTTTTTTTGTGTTGGCAAGACTTGTCAAACGAAACTAGTTTAGTTTATATGCGAGATTTTGTCAATAAAAAGTTGGCAATATTTAACACATATTATGTTTTTTGGGAATGGCTTGTTTTTTGATATGGGGTTTGGTGATGTTTGTGACTGTGGGGCGGTTGGAAGATGAAAAATGTCATAAAAAAGAGTGGTGGAGTGTTTGTGACTGGTTAATTTGAAAATGTGGGTTTGGAAGAATAATTTTGAGATGGTAAAATTTTGTTTTTTGTTGACAATAAGCGGGGTATAATATATACTTGTATTGAATTAGTTCACTAGGAGAAAGATTTGAAAGAACTTTTTAAGGACATTTTGAATTGGGTTCGCGATATGCCACAAACACTTCGATGGTTGTTGGTTGGAGTGTTGACAATTTGCATATGTTTGGGTTTTCGCTATACGGTTAAAATGTTCTATAACAAAGACAAAATCAAACTTGCTTTTCTTCCAATAATCGGACTCGCGATATTGGTTGCAGTGACAGTATTCTTATGCATAGCATAAAAGGAGATAGAAATGACATCAATTTTGCTTGAAAAATTAGTTCCACAATGGGTTTCAGCATCTTTTCCAATCATTCGCGGAGTTTTGCTTGGAATTATTGCAGTTTGCTCAATTTCTCTCATTGTGACGACCCTTATGCAATCAAACTCAGAGGGCAATGGGATTGAAGCAATCAATGGTCAAGAAAGTTATTATGCAAGCAACAAAGGCAAAACTCGCAATGGAAGACTCAAAATTTGGACAATTGTGACTGCATCAGTTATTGCTTTTTGCATTATAATGTTTTTTGTGACAATGTTGATTTACAATCCAACAGTTTAGAATTGATGGTTTTTTGCCATCTTTTTTATTTGAATTGGGGATTAAAAGGAAAATTTATGACAATTGACGAAACAATACTTAAAACACTAAGTGAAGACAAAGAATATATTAGAGGAGATGAATTTGTTAATCTTATTGCGAGAAAGACAAAAGAATCGAAAAAAGAAATCAAACGCATTATTCGCAACATGATTTCAACTGGAGAAATCAAGGTTGATATTCAAAACAAAATGACACCGAGAACCAAATTCTCGACCGAGGCAAAAGAGGGTGTTATTATTGGAAATCGAAACGGCTATGCATTCTGCCGAGTGCCTGGCGAAAAAGATTATTTTATCGCTCGCGATAATCTTGGTGGAGCGGTTAATCGTGACAGGGTTGTTATTCGACCAATTGACAGTTCTAGGACCGGCAAAAATGAGGCAGAGGTCGAGCGAATTGTTGAGCGTGGCAACAAACAGGTTGTTGGAACTTACTACAGGGGTGACGGATACGCTGTTGTTGAACCAGATGACGACAGATTTTCGGCAAAAGTTATTTTGGAAAGTGGTGTTTCAAAAATCGCAGCAAATGATGGAGATAAAATCGTTGTTAAACTTCTCAATCAACCGCTTTTTGCAGGTGCATATTTCACGGGTGAAGTGATTGAAAACTTGGGACCAGCGGACTCGATTGACGCGTATGTTTTGTCAATTGTTCGTGGTCATGATTTGATTGAAGAGTTCCCACAAGAAGTTTTGGATTATTGCAAAAAACTTCAAAGACCAACTGCGGAACAAATCAAAGGAAGAAAAGATTTCCGAAAACTTCAAACATTCACCATTGATGGAAAAGATGCGCGCGACCTTGACGACGCAATTTCAATGACAAGACTTGACAACGGGAATGTTCAACTTGGCGTTCATATCGCCGATGTTGGAGAATATGTCAAACGCGGCAGTCCGCTTGATAGAGAAGCATTTGCGCGTGGAACAAGTGTGTATTTTCCAGCACCAGACAATCTTGAAAATTCAAAAATTCGAGCGGTCATTCCGATGCTCCCAGAAGTGCTTTCAAATGATCTTTGCTCACTCAATCCTCACACCGACAAATTGACACTTTCTTGCATGATGGAAATTGCACCAGACGGTGAGATTGTTGAAGGGGACAACACCTATGTTTGCGAGAGCGTTATCAACACTTGCCACAGACTCAACTATGACGAAGTGTATAATGTTTTGCAAGGCGATGAAGAGGACTCGAAACGACTTTCAGACATTAAAGACACATTGCTTTTGATGAACAAATACTCAAAAATTCTTTCCGCAAAATCAAAACAAGATGGCAGTCTTGACCTTGACCTTCCAGAACCAAAGTTTGTGTTTGACGAAAACAGCCATGTTGTTGATGTTTTGGAACGTCATCAAAATGAAGCACACAAACTCATTGAAAACTTTATGATTGCTGCAAACAAAACAGTTGCAAAGAAGTTTAAACTTCTTGATATTCCATTTGTTTATCGTGTGCATGAACATCCAGACGAGGCAAAAATTCAAGATGCACTCAAAGTCATCAAAAACTGTTGTCCAAAGAGTTTTGATATTCCAAAGTCAATTGACAACAAATTTCTTGAACAAGTGCTTAATTGTTCTGACGACCCAATCGTCAATCAAGCAATCAATTCAATGATTCTTCGTGCAATGCCAAAAGCCATTTATTCGCCTCAATGTCTGGGTCACTTTGGTCTTGGACTCAAATATTATACACATTTCACTTCTCCAATCAGACGTTATCCAGATCTTGCAATCCACAGAATTATGAAAGCTTATTTTAATCATAAAATTGGCGAACAAGACTTTGACAGACTCAAAAGTTTTGTTTATGAGGCTTCAGGTCAATCAAGTTTAACAGAACAAAATGCTGCAAAAGTTGAACGTGAAGTTGACGACCTTTGGTGCTGTGAATATATGCGTGACAAAATTGGTCAAGAATTTGAAGTTGTTGTTTCAGATGTAAAAGAATATGGCGTTTATGTTCGCAAACCAAATTCAGCAATCGAGGGACTTATCCGCCTTGAATATATGCCAGACAAACGCTTTATTTATAACGATGAAAGACGCCTTCTTGTTGGTTCTTCAACAAAATTTGGAATTGGCGACAAGCTCAAAGTCAAACTTCATTCTGTAAATATGCAGGACCGCGAAATTGATTTCTCATATGTTCATCACCTCAAAAAAGATAGTTATGTTGAGTTCAGAAAGAACAACAAAAAACTTAAAGGCATTGAAGTGTGCCAAAAAGAGAATGAAGTTGTTCAAAAACCAAGAATGCAGGAACGAAAAGACGCAAGAGATGAATATGACAAACATCACAAAAAATATTCTCAAAAGCGCTCAAACAACAAATCAACGCAAATGCACAAACTCAATGACTTGACTCCTGGCCAAAGATTTGACTAAATTGAAAATATTGTTTTAACAAAGCATACGCAAAGTGTCGTATGCTTTTTTATTGACGAAATTGCAAAACTATGCTAAATTGGGGGCATGAAACTAATTACAAATAACAAGAAGGCAGGATTTAATTATTTCCTTTCAGACTTTATTCAAGCGGGTGTTGTGCTTGAAGGAAGTGAGGTGAAGTCGTTGAGATCGGGTCATGCGAGTCTCGATGATTCTTTTGTGTTTATAAAAGACGGAGAGGTGTTTCTCAAAAATTGTTATATCAAACCATATGAAAAGTCTTCAAGCTTCACGCCAGATTCAAGACGTTCAAGAAAATTGCTGCTAAACCGTGGCGAAATCACCAAACTCACGCAAAAAATGCGTGAGAAAGGTTATTCTTGTGTTCCAACCAAGATGTATTTTGAAAATGGGCTTGTCAAGGTCGAAATTGCACTTGCAAAGGGCAAGAAACTATATGACAAGCGAGATACTCTCAAAGATAAAAGTGTCAAAAAAGACATTGAAATTGCCGCTCGAAATTTTGATAAAAACAAAATTTGAAATTTATACAAAAAAACACCATATTGGTGTTTTTTATTTATGTGGTTGATCGGAGCAGTTGCAAAATTTGTTTGGGAAATAAGTTTTTACTTTATCTTTTAGGTCTTGCTTGATTTCTTCATACTGATCAAGAATATATTCTTTGAATTCGTCGTCCTCATATTCAGCACTTTCCCATTGCTCTTTGAAATCTATTGCATTTTGCTTTTTGTGAACCTTGTAATAATTTTCTGCGTATCCTGGAAATTTTGATTCCAAATAACCATATACCATTTTTCTAACTTCAATTTGTTTGTTTATTTGTGTTTTTATTTGTTCATCATTTGAGGGTGAATAATTCATGCTGGCAAATGTTTCATATTCACAGATGACAACACTATATGGGTGTTTTGGTTCACCATCAACAAGTTCAATTTTTATTGATTTTCCATTTTCGTCAGATGCAATATTTTTGGTCGAAATTTTTGCATGTTTCAAAATATATTCACTTGAATAACCAGACAGAATTTCCATTGAATGAACAAGAAGATTCTTTTTTTCTTGGTCTGACAATTTATACCAAAACATATTTTACTCCTTATATTTTAAGCGAGCAGTCGAACTTCTGCCCGACTTGTTTGGTGGATTGAGCGGAGTTCGAATGTTTTTCACCCGCGACGCGAGAAGGTTGCAGGATTCTCTCTCCTCCAAACAAAAAGTCGAACTTCCGCCCGACTTGTTTGGTGCGCCTGGAGGAGTTCGAATCCCCAACCTTTGGTTCCGTAGACCAACGCTCTATCCAATTGAGCTACAAGCGCATAATTGATTTTTTCAAAACAAGATTATTATACGCGGGTGTGAGGCGTTTGTCAATAAAAATATGAATAAAATTGATTGGCAGAAGTTTTGTTGTTTGCATATGATAAAAAGGGTTGTTTCCAAAAAGTTGTTGCATTAATTTTGTTGATGCTTTGTTTTTGAATGAAAAAAAAGCCACACGATTTGTGAGGCTTTTTGTTTTAAGGTTGTTGAGTTTGCATATTGTTTATTGCTTTTGTCGACTGGAATTTATCCATGGTTTCATAAACGTTCGCAATATTTTCTTCCAAGATTCCGTCTTTGTCCAAATATTCTTTGTAAGTTTGGAATTTGTCATCAAACTGTTGATTGAGTTTTGTAATTGTCTCTTCTCCAAAAATGCTTTTGCCTTCTTCGTCAACAATATCTTTTGTGTCAAGTCCAAGTCCTTGGAGTCCGGCAGTCATTTTTTGTGGAGTTAGTGTTGAGAAATTTGCTTCATTTTTCAGGGCGGATCCGAGGCCTGATGCTTGTGATAATTCAGAGTTGAGGTCTTGCGCTGTTTTTAGATTTTCTAGGGTTGTTTTGATGAGTGGAGCAAGTTCTTCTTTTTGTTTGTCATTAAACCGGCCATCTGGATTTTCAATTTCATTTTGAACACTTGTTAGGAATTCATCAAATTGTTTTAATTTTTCACTATGGTTTTTGAATTGAGACGATTTTGCAGGGTATTCCAATTTATCCAACAATTCTTTTGTGCTTGCTGAAACTTTTCCGTCTTCAAACATATCTTTTGTTGCATCTGTCCATTCTTTTGTCATTTTGACTTGTCTTGTTTTTTGACGAAGAAGTTTGTGTGTAAGTTTCAAATCTTTGTCTTTTGATTTGATTAAGTTGGTTTGAAGTTTTAGGTTGTCTTTGATTTTCTCTTTTGTTTTTTTCAAAGATTTTTTCAACTTTTTCATTCTTTCGCTTTCTTGATGTGTGGCAGTTTGTTTGTCGTTAACAATGCCTTCTGTCATTTTTGGTGTTGCAAAGAAAAGCGCACCAAGAGCCAAAAGCCAAACCATGCCTGTCAATATCGACAAAACACTGAGGAAAAGTCCGATTCCATAGAAAAGGGGAGTGAGTGAAAATTTATAGGTCTCTTTTTTATTGTCTTTTTTGTCGTCTTTTTTGTTATTTTGTTCTTCTTTGCTTGGTTCTTCTTTGCTTGGCTCTTCTTTTTCGGGAGATTGCTCGTTTTGTTCGTTGTCTGTGCTTGGTTGGGTTGACTCATTTTCAGGTGCGGTTTTAGATTCTGTTTCGTCAACTGCATCTTTGTTTGTGTCGTCATCTTCCGCAGATTGAGTTTCTTCTTGAGAAGTTTCGGAATTTTGTTCAGCTTGAGTTGGTTGAGTTGGTTCTGTGGTGTCGTTTTCATCTGGCGTGATGTCAAAAGAGGATTCTGGTTCTGATTGCTCAGGTTGTGCTTCAGATTCAATTCCATCACTCGTTAGATTTTTTGCACGACTTCTGTCTGTTGTTTTAAATTCTTTTGCTGTGAGGATTGCAGTTGTGAGAGCAGGGTCTTCTCCAAGATGACGGTTTTTTGTGTTCCAATCTTCAACGCTGATTCCCATAAATTGAGCAAGGTTTTCTGCTTTTGTTGTGTTGACTCTTTTAAAGGTTCTTGCGACATGTTCTGACCCTTTTTTGAAAACAAATGTCAAATCATGATAGCCACTTGTTTCTTGTGGGACATGTGATACTGCCTCAATTTTCATCATTTTTGAATTGACAAGTGTGTAGAAATTTCCGTCAATGTTTATGATATCAATACTCTCGGATTGAGGAATGTTTGCATTTAGAAGTGTATGTTTGTTTGTTTCGTCAAATTTAAAAAAATCTTTATATTTGTCATCTGCGAGAACATTGAAAAATTCAACTGGCAATGCGTTTTTGATTGTTGAGTCTTCGTGGTTGCCCAAAAAGAGTTGAGCAAAGTTTCTTGGAAGTTTCACTCCAACTGTTTGACCTTTTTGTTCAAAAGGAATTTCTGTGTTGGAAGTTTTTATGCTGTTTGGAGTGATTGTGAAATTGCGAGTGTTGCCAGTTCTTCGATCTTTTGTTGTTTCCAGCTCAAATTCAATGTTGCCATTGTCTGCAATGCTAACTCTGCTGAGTGGAATTTTGACTGTGTCGAAATTCAAATTGATTTCATTTGGAAGTGCGATTGCTTTTGCGATTGCATGCATTTCTTTGTTTTCGAGAGCGAGATGAAGACTCCATTTGCCTGTTTCGTCTTTTGTGATGTTTAAACCATTGCTAAATTCAATTTGGTTGTCGTTATCGGAAAAAGAAAAATCTTGGGTGCCACGTGACCCATCTTTGAATTTGACATCCATGTCAAAACTTGGATACTCCATATTTTCCTCCTGATTTTTTATAATTATAAATTATAAATTGTTGTTTGTCAATATCAATCCAAAAGTCGTTTTTTTGCGCGTTTGAGGTGGATTGTCACCCAAGTGATTATCGCACCAACTGCCAGCGAGCCAAGCACATACAAAATGACTTTGAGCCACATTGGAATGCCATAAGGGCGAATTTTGTCTGTTTCAACATATACATTCACAATCTCGTCATCAATAAGAATTTGAATTTCTGTGTATTGCTTGTGGCGGTCATATCCGTCAATGATTCTGATTGGAATTGAAGAGTTTGTTGTTATGTTGCAAAACTTTTCATACCTTGAATTTGTTATTATGAACAAATCTGCATTTGTGACTTTTTTCTTGAAATATGCGTTTGGCGTGACAAGATTTGAAACATTTTTTTCGCCCTCAACGAGAACTTGGTGTGTTTTGATGAAAGCGTTCTCAAAACCATCCAAAATGATTTTATAAAAAGTTTGTCCGCTTTCGCCAACAATTTCTTCATTTTGCGAAAGTTCGAATTTGTCCTTATGTTTTGCGACAAAAATTTTGTTTGCCGAATTTTGAGTTGAATCAAATACATCAGCATAGTTGGTTATAACTTTCACTGTTCCAAAACTTTCGGCACACACGCTTGAAAAGGTGAGTGGAAAGATGCTAAAAACTATTGCACAAAAAATTAAACACACGAAAATCTTTTTCATAAAATTATTATACAACAAAAACATGTGTCATGTAAATAAACACAAGCAAAAAAAGTTGACACAAAAATTTTATTGTTGACAAGCTGTGTCATAATTGATTTGCTAGAATGTGAACATATGTTCGAAAAACATTAAAATAATTCGTTAGCCCCAATTATTTTTCAAAATCAGAACATTTTTTACAAAACTAAAAATATTTGTCACATTTTGTTGACTTTTGTCGAAATCGGCAAATATAATTTGGGTAAAACTTGACAACTTATTGTCATATTTCGGGTTTTTTAAAAATTATTTGGAGGAAAATATGAAACAAATTTTATGGAGCAAAACCATACTTACGGCTTATAGGTATCTCGAAAGGATTGTCAGTGCGATTGACAAATTGGTAATAAAAGAAGCAATGGGTTCAATCAGTTCTGATAGCCTCATCTATTCGCTTAAATCTGCTGAGGCGGTGACAAGCAAAATACTCGACTACACAGAGAAGAAAGTCGCTTTAATAAACACAAAGCTGCTAATTGAGAAGGCACTTTACTCAATGAAAAAAGAGCAGGCGCTCATTCTTGTGAAGAAATATATCAACGGCAAAAAAACAAATGACATTATTGCAGAAATTGGCTGTCCAAGACGCTCATATTATCGCAAATTGGAAAGCGCAACAAAGACTTTTGCATATGTTGTGAAAATGATGGGATTTTCTGAAGAGAAACTTGACGATATGCTTTCTGATCAAAAATGGCTTATGAAAATTTACGCCAAGTTTGAACTTGATCAAATCGAAGAAAATGCGTCAAATTTTGAGTTTGAAAGTGATGCAAGCAGCATTTTTTTACAAAATTTACATAGGTTGAACAAAGTGTCATTATTTAATTAATTATCAATTTCGTAATAGTCGTCACGATACCTTTTTTTCTTCTTTTTGGCATCGGGCGACTTTTTTGATGCTTTGAGGTTGGCAACAATTTTTGTCGGCTTGAAGAGCAGATACAAAATTATTAGGGCGGGGAGAGATACGGACACAATAACCAGAATTTGAGCACGCTTGCTGAGTTTGTTGAGACTTCCGTCACCAATGTCCGATGTTTCGTTCTTGACTGATGTTTGTTCAAAACTTGGTTCTGGAATGACGGGAAGTTGTTCGGTGTTTTGAGTTATGTTTGTCAACATATCACAATATCCTGCATAGACATAGCCCGTGAGAGTTTCGTCAAAACGATAGTAGTTGCAATAATACCAAATGTTGCCGCGATTGGAGATTGCTTCTTCACCCTCAATTTGACCAATATATTGAAGATTTGTTTCAAGGAAAGGAATTGTCGTCAGTCTGTTTGCGATGCCTTCACTTTCTTTTGGACTGGAACGAAGGTTTAGCCCATTTTGAGCGAATACGCGGAAGCTGATTTTGTTCGCAAAAGGAGTTTGAGGAGTGCCTGCGACAAAGTCAACATCACTTTTTTTGATATAGCCGCGAGTGCCGAGATATTGGGCTTCAAAAAACTCGTCGCTGACTTTTGCAAGGATTTCAACAAAGTATGTTTGAGGAAGAAGAAAATGTGTGTTCGAAAAAGAAGTGTCGACACTCGGAGATTTGAGCAGTGGACAATTTGAATATTTTACGCGTGCATAATAAGTTGTTGCGGCAGAAATGTTTTGCAAACAACAACTTGATGCAACAAAGCAAAAAAACACAAAAACAAAAATAACTAATGCGAAATGCGATTTTTTTGTCATACAAAAATTTTAATTCATAAAACAAATTGACGCACGGGGAGTTTTGTCGAAAAACTGCTTTTTTGGGCGTGTTGTGGCGAAGGAGAAAATGTTGAAAAAGATTGAAATAATTGAAAAAGTAAAAGAGATTGAAAACGAACAAAATCGGCGATTTGATAAAAATGCGTTGCAAAGATATAACACGGGCAAAGTTGTGCATCAAAAACAACTGCTTTTTCATCAGTGTCCCAAGAAAAATCGTTGGGTGTTTGGTGGAAACCGAAGCGGGAAAACCGAATGTGGGGCAGTTGAAGCAATTTGGCTTGCTCGTGGAATACACCCGTTTAAGGAAAACAAAAATGGGGTGAGCGGTTGGGTTGTGTCACTCAGTCAACAAGTGCAACGCGATGTCGCACAGCAAAAGATTTTGCACTATCTCAATCCGGATTGGATTGTGTCTATCAAAATGTTGAACGGAACAAAGAGTAGTCCGGACGGCGGAGTGATTGATTACATAAAAATTCGCAATGTGTTTGGAGGAATAAGCACGATTGGGTTCAAAAGTTGTGATCAAGGCAGGGAAAAGTTTCAAGGAACGAGCCTTGATTTTGTTTGGTTTGATGAAGAGCCGCCATATGACATATATCAAGAATGTCGTATGCGTGTGCTTGACAGATGCGGACATATTTTTGGCACAATGACGCCGCTCAAAGGGTTGACGTGGGTTTATGATGAAATTTATCTCAATCAAAAGAACCAGCCCGAGGTTTGGCATGAAACAATGGAATGGGCGGATAATCCCTACCTTGACCCCAAAGAGGTTGAAGAAATAACAAAGTCAATGAGTGCGGAAGAACTTGAAAGCAGGCGTTTTGGCAAGTTTGTTGGAAACGGCGGCATGGTATATTCTGAATTTGACGAAAACATTCATGTGATTGACCCCTTTGTTGTGCCAAGTGAGTGGCAAGACACAATTTCGATTGACCCAGGGCTTAATAATCCGCTTTCGGCGCACTGGTATTGTGTTGACTGGGACGGAAATGTCTATGTTGTTGCGGAACACTTCGCACAAGGCAAAGACATTCACTACCACGCTGAAAAAATCAAGGAAATTTCGGCGCGTCTTGGTTGGCATCACGCATCAAATGGCAATATTGACGCACTGATTGACTCCGCGGCAAATCAAAAGACTTTGGCAAGCCTCAAAAGCGTGACAGAACTATTTTATGAAAACGGAATTAATGCCAATCCAAAAGTTAACAAAGACTTGTTCACAGGAATCAACCGCGTCAAAAGTTATTTGAAAAACGGAGAGGGTGTGGCACGGCTTTTTATATTTCGAAACTGCACAAATCTCATTCAAGAAATCAAAAGTTATTGGTGGGGCGATGGCGACCGTCCACAAAAGAAAGATGACCACTGTTTGGACGAACTTCGCTACTATATTATGTCGCGTCCAGAAGCTGCAAAAAAAGTTGTTGGAAAGACTGACATTCAAAAAGACAAAGAGCGCTTGATGAGAAAACTAAGGCGTGATAATTTGAGTAAATTCAAGTGGTGATAATAAAAAATCGCGTCAAACACAAAATATATTGGTTTATTGTTTGCGAAAATGCTTAAATATTGTTAATATTTATAGTGAAAGTTTATTTTTTGGGGGATGTCTTGAAAAAGAAAATTTGGATATTTGTTGTTCCTGTTTTGTTGTTTGTGATGAGCGTGGTGCTCCTCTCATTTCGGACGGAGGCTTTTGCTGAGCCAAATCTCAAAACTTCAGCATATTTCAGCGGTGCGGGAACTGAGGAGTCGCCTTATATAATTTCGAATGTCGACCATTTTGTTCATCTTGCTGCCGATGTTGGTGCGGGAATTGATTATTATGGCGAATATTTTATTCTTGATGGCGATATTGATTTTGAGGGACAAACTCTCATTCCAATCGGAAATGAAGAAAATCCTTTCCGTGGCACATTTAACGGATCTGGATACACAATTTCAAACATTGTTATTGACGGAACAAACACTCAAAAACTTGGGTTGTTCGGAGCGTGCGAAAATGCCACAATAAAAAATCTTGGTGTTTCAAACATTGAGATTTCATCACTTGATGTTGTGACAGAGGAAACAAGTTTTGCGCTTGGTGGCATATGTGCAGTTGTGACAAACTCTGAGATCTCTCAATGCTTTGTCAAAAATGCAGACGAAAAAATGTTTGAAGTCAACACTTCAAAACGAGCTTATGTTGGCGGACTTGTTGGAATGCTTGCAGGAAGCTCACGCGTGTCTGATTGTTTTTCCAACACAAAAATGATTGTTCGAAATAGCGGTGTTTCACCAGTTGACATTCATGTTGGTGGGCTTGTTGGTTTTTCAAACAATTCTCACATTCTCAATTCTTATTCGGCAGGCAACATTGTTTGTGGGTACCTTGTTGCGGAAAATGGAGAATCAAGAATTTTTGCAGGCGGAATTTTGGGTTTTGTTCAAGGCGCGTATTCTTCAATGAAAAATTGCTTTTGTTTGGGTGATGTCTCCACAGAAACAAACCGTGCAACAGACAAAATTTTCTTGGGTGCAGTTGTTGGTGGAATAAGCGGAAACGCTTCTCAAACACCAAATGCTGGAAACTTGAATTTCTGTCACTACCTTCAGAATGAAACAACAAACAATGGCCGTTCGGCTGTTGCTTCAAACATCACCTATAATCTCACAGGTCTTGTTTTCAAAGCACAAAAAGATGTTGTTTTCTTCCAAAGGACAACACAATTTGAAGATTCAAACTCCTATGATTTGTCTGACGGATTTGATTTTGACGAAGTTTGGTTGATTGAAAAAGATTATCCAGAACTTCAACTTTTTGCTTACTATGACATCGAGATTGAACAAGCGGACCATCTCACAATCACTGTTTCTGGCGGCGAACCAGTTCCAGACAAAACCAACACATACAAGTTCAAAGCAGGGCAGATGGTGTCAATCAATGCAGTGATTGACGAAGGAGTTGAAAAATTCTATCACGTTCAAACTTGGAGAAGAAATCAGGCGGACATCAATTCAACTGCTGGTCTATTGTCTTATGAATTTCCTTGTTCATATCTCACGCAAGGCAAATATAGCGTTGTTATCAAAGAAAACACTTTCACTTTGAAAATTGTTATTCCAAGCGAATTTTCTAGCATTTCTTCAATCAGATTTGAGTCATCTCTTGTTGGTTCGTCAACTTTTCAAACTCAACTCCTCTATGGTCGTGAAATATCTGTTGAGGCAGTTTTGGGAACAAGCGAAAATGCACAAAACTATGCTTTTGCTGGTTGGTTCTCGGGAAGCGATGCAGAAAATCGAATTGACTGGGATTCTTCTGTTTTGAATTTCAAAATCGGCGATGCATTTGTGCCATTTGATGACGATTTAACAATCGTTCTGACACCAAAATACACTCGTGATATTTGCAGACTTAATGTTGTGTTTGATTCGAGCATGGGGAAAATAAGACTTTATGAAACGGACGAGTTTTCAGATGGTCAAATTTCAAACAAGCCAATCAAGAAGGGGCAATTCCTCAACATTGAAGCAGAGTGTTTGGAAGGTTATGAATTTTTGGGTTGGTTCCGTGACGAAAGCGACCTTGACCCAATCACAAAAAGCGCAAAACTCAGCGGCTATGAAATCAAAGATGACACGCAAAGCCTTTATGCAAAATTCCAACAAATTGGAAACGAAGAAGAGGCAAAAAAAGGACTTAGTGGTTGGGCAATCTTTGGCATTGTTGCAGGGTGCTTGGCAGCTGTTGGCTTAACAGTTTTGATTATTGTGCTTGTTAAGAAAAAAGGCTCATACAAATCCAGTTGGAACTTCTAGTGTTCTTTTTCGGAGTCAATAATTATTATGTCATTCTGAGACGGACCTGCAACGACCTGCTTTCTAAGAATCTAGATCCTTAGATTGCCCGTCAAGGGAAGCCCATCTCAGGATGACATGTGGAGGGTTGCGATTCCCTCCACACCACCCGAAACGCCCCTTGGCGGAGCGGGG
>URYH01000022.1 GCA_900552105.1 uncultured Eubacteriales bacterium
CGGTCTCCCACACGCCCCTTAAACGTGCGCGTCTGCCATTCCGCCACAACCGCAAGCATGGATTATGTTAGCATTATAATTTTTTGTTGTCAAGAGATATTAAAGAAAAATTTACTTTTAGTTTCTTGAAAAACAAACTAATCCCAAAGAATCATTAATCCACTTGGCTCAACTTCTCCGCCACACTTTTCGCAAATTAATTGTTGCCCACAATACTTTTTCAGTTTTGTATGACATTTTTCACATACATGCTCATAAGGCACTTTCACGATTGGTTTGAGCCCTTCTTTTGTTGGTTCTGAAAAAGTTGTGTCAAGAACATATTGCGTGCGAATAGCTTTACAATTAGGACAATAATATTCTTTTGCACTGCAATTGACTTTAAAATGCAAATATTCTGATGAAAGTTTTTGTCTTTCTTCTCCAAGTTCGCCATTCAAGACTTTTAGTCTATATTCATCTTCCAACATTGGAAATGCAAATCCCACACCAACAAAACTTGTTGTTTCTCGTCCACATTTTTTGCAAATATAGCCGCGTCCATCTCCCATAACCCACCTCTCTTTTTAGAATATCACAAAAACACAAATTTCAAAAACATTTATAACAACAAAAAAGAGAGATTATTTTCTCTCTTCTTTTTTTGCGATTATTAGTCCCGAAAAATATTTGTATGCTTCGTTTGCTGGAATTATTGAAACCGAAAGTCCAAGAACAATCAACCATTCTCTCCAACCAAGTGTGACAAGTCCCAAAATGCCAGCGAGCGGTGTGAACATCACAATCGCAAGCAAAACAACGCATGCTCCCAGTGCAACGAGTAACCAAACGTTTTTGAAGTGTGCTGTTTTGAAAATTGAATTATTGCTTCTTGCCGAAAGCATATAAAGAATTTCGACAAGGTTTATTGTGACAAATGCCATTGTTGTGGCAAGTTGTGGTCCGCCCAAATACTTTCCGAGCAAGAATGCTCCAACAACAAGTCCCGCTTGAACAAGAGCCATGATGAATATCTTTAATCCGACACCACCCGAGAACAGCGATTTTTTGGAGTCGCGTGGCGGTCTTGACATAACATCTCGTTCTGCTGGCTCAACACCGAGCGCAATGGCGGGCAAACTGTCACTAACAAGGTTGACGAACAAGATTTGTATTGGCGTCAAGAAAGTGAGACTTGGGAATGCCAAAATACAAATCAAAAGTGCCAAAACCTCACACACATTTGTCGTGAATAAGAAACTAACTGTTTTTTGAATGTTGGCATAAATTTTTCTGCCTTCTTCAACCGCAAGCACGATTGTTGAAAAACTGTCGTCAGTGACAATCATGTCGGCAACTTGTTTTGTGACATCAGTTCCAGTTATCCCCATGCCAACACCAATACTTGCTTTTTTGAGACTTGGCGCATCGTTGACACCGTCCCCTGTCATTGCAACAACCTTGCCCAGTTTTTTGAAACCTTCAACAATTCTAACTTTGTTTTCAGGGCTAACACGTGCAAACACGCAAACGGTTTGTAATTTTTTCAAAAACTCTTCATCATCAAGCGCATCAATTTGCAAACCCGTGAGAACTTCGCTTGACTTTGTCGCAATCCCAACTTGCTTTGCAATTGCAAGAGCGGTTGATTTGTGATCGCCCGTAATCATAACCGCGCGCATTCCGGCATGTTGACATTTTGCAACTGCTTCTGCCACATCGTCACGAGGCGGGTCAATCATTCCTTCAAGTCCAACATAAATTAAATTTTCTTCATCAAAATCGTCAATGTTTTGACAAATTTTATACGCACCCGCAAGCACACGCAAGGCATCGTTTGAAAAACTTTGGTTGATTTCAATAATTTTGCTTCTCAAATTCTCATCAAGGTCAACAACTTTTCCGTTTATCAACGCTTGTGAGCAAACACTCAAAACTTCATCAACCCCACCTTTGAGATACATGGTTTGCGTTTCGCCTTTTTCACAAACGCACGACATAAGTTTTCTCTTTGAGTCAAAAGGTATTTCAAAAATTCTCGAATTTTCTTTGTCAAGGACTTGTTTGTCAAAACCATTCCCGAATGCAAAATCACAAAGTGCCGTTTCTGTTGGGTCGCCTACAAATCTTTTTTCGTCCTTGCGCGAATCGTTGCAAAGCGTAAAAATTTTTTGCAATATATCAAAACTTTTTTGCTTGTTTGCTTCAAGTTCGTCAAAAACATCAACACCAATGGATATGCGTTTGACTGTCATCTGATTTTTTGTTAGCGTCCCAGTTTTGTCAGAGCAAATAATTTCACAACACCCCAACGTTTCAACAGCGTGCAATCTTTTCACAATGGCACGGCGCTTTGCCAGTTTTGAAACGCCGAGTGCCATGATGATTGTGACAACGGCAGGCAAGCTTTCGGGAATTGCAGCAACCGCAAGTGCAACAGAAGTCATAAACGCATTAAAGAGTGACTGACCACCCCGCAAAAATTCAAGCAAAAATGTGACAACCGCAACACCCAAAACAACAAAAGTCAAAATTTTTCCAACCGATTTTAACGAATTTTGAAGCGGTGTCGCTTCGGTTTTTGTGTCGCCAAGAATGGTTGCAATTTTTCCAACTTCGGTATCCATGCCAGTTGCAACAACAATTCCAAGCCCTCTGCCATAAACGACAACAGACGAAGAATATGCCATGTTTATTCGGTCGCCGAGTGCACAATTTTTTGAAACAACTGCACCTGGATTTTTTAGCACAGGCTCACTTTCGCCAGTGAGAGAAGATTCGTCACATTTGAGCATTGCGCCCTCAAAAAGACGAAGGTCCGCAGGAACAATATCCCCCGCCTCCAAAACAACAATATCGCCAATGACCAAATCTTTGCAGTTAACCTTTGTGATTACGCCGCCACGCAAAACCTTTGCTTGCGACTCGGTCATTTTTTTCAAACTTTCGAGTGCTTTTTCCGCTTTTTGTTCTTGGCAAAACCCAATCACTGCGTTGAGAATGACAATAAACAAAATGATTGACCCGTCAACATACTCCCCAAAGCAAAGCGAAACAATCCCCGCAACCAACAAAATCAAAATCATAATATCGGCAAATTGTTTCAAAAACTTGAGAACAGGGCTTGTCTTTTTTGCATGAACAAGCTCATTTGCCCCATCTTTTGCAAGCCTTTTTTCAGCGGCTTTTTGAGTTAGTCCCTCACTTGAACTTTTGGTTTCCTCATAAATTTTTTTCACACTTTCTTCGTGTGCAACAAGATTTATCTTCATATAAGTAATTTATGTTATTTTTAGCATTTTAGCAAGAAAAACAATACGATTTCCACAAAAGCGTGGTTGCAAATCATCAACGCCATAAAAAATTAATACGCAAGCGGTTTTATCAAAAGAAGATCAAAGTTAAAATTGAAATTATGACAAGATAGACAGAAAACCAAACAAATTTTCTTTTCTTGATAATTTTTAGCATAAATTTGATTGCGAGCATTCCAACCAAGAACGCAACCAAAAAGCAGACAAGAATTTGCAAAATATTATCTTTGAATGCAACTGCTCCGCCGTCAAAAATGAGTTCATAACAAAGCGATGCCAAAATTACTGGAATGCTCATAAGAAAAGAAAACCGCGCACACTCTTCACGATTTTCGCCAAGCATAAGTCCAGTAGCGATTGTTGTTCCACTTCGGCTAAGCCCCGGAATGCAAGCAAAACCTTGGGCAATTCCCATAACAAAAGCACTGGATTTTTTTAGTGGTGCAAAACTTTGTTGACGCAAGGAAAACAAGTCCGCAGCAACCAAAAGCACAGCAGTGAGCATAAAGAAAAAGCCAAGATAACTCCCATTGAAGCACGCAGGACTAATTGTTTTTATCACAAGCACGAGCGCGCAAGTTGGGATAAAAGACAAATATATTTTTTTTGCTTCATCACAAAAAGGGTGGCGAATGAGCGCCCAAACTTCTTTGCGAAAAACAATCACAACGGCGAGCAATGTTGCCACGTGCATGAAGACACTCATAACCAAATTACTTTCTTTCATGCCAAACAGTTTGTCCACAAGCATCATATGACCGCTTGACGACACGGGCAAAAATTCGGTTAAGCCTTGAACAATGCCAAGAATAATAACATAAAAAAAACTCATTTTGTCTTGCCTTTATTTTTTATTTTTATTAAGATATGTTATGCAATAAATATATATAAAATTATTAAAAGGCAAATTTTATGAAAATTGGAGTTATTGGACTTCCTAATGTTGGGAAAAGCACATTGTTTAACGCAATCACACAAGCGGGCGCGGAAAGCGCAAACTATCCTTTCTGCACAATCGAGCCAAACGTTGGCGTTGTTGATGTTCCTGACCACAGACTTGATGTCCTCGCAAAATTCTATAACACACAAAAAGTCGTTCCAGCAAGCATTGAGTTTGTTGATATTGCTGGACTTGTTAAAGGTGCAAGCAAGGGCGAAGGTCTTGGCAACAAATTCCTCAGCCACATTCGTGAAGTTGACGCAATCGTCCATGTTGTCAGATGCTTTGACAACGAAAACATCATTCATGTGAACGGCAGAGTCAACCCAAGCGAAGATATCAAAGACATCAATCTTGAACTCATTCTCGCCGACCTTGAAACAGTTCAAAAAAGATACGAAAGAGTTGCAAAACTTGTTAAGGTTGGAGACAAGACCGCAATCATGGAAGCAGATGTTCTCAAACTTTTTCTCGAGGCGCTCGAAAACGAAAAACCGGCACGAAGCGTAACTCTCACAAAAGAACAACAAGAAATTGCAAAAGGTTTTTTCCTTCTCACAACAAAACCAATAATCTATGTTGCAAACATATCTGAAAACGAAATCGGAAAAGAAAATAAATATGTCGAAGAAGTCAAAAAAATTGCCGAAGACGAACATTGTGGTTATGTTTCACTTTGTGCAAAAATTGAAGAAGAACTCATCGCTCTCGACCCAGAAGAACGCGAAATGTTCAAAGAAGAACTTGGCATCAAACAAAGTGGACTTGAAAAACTTGTCACCGCCTGCTATGATCTCTTGGGACTCATGAGTTTCTTGACGGCGGGCGAAAAAGAAGTTCGCGCATGGACAATCAAAAAAGGGAGCAAAGCACCTCAAGCTGCCGGAAAAATCCACACCGATTTTGAAAAAGGATTTATCAAAGCAGAAACAGTTTCATTTGATGACCTAATCTCTGCTGGCAGTTATCAAAAAGCAAAAGAAAAAGGACTTGTCCGAATTGAAGGCAAAGACTATGTCGTTCAAGACGGCGACATCATGTTGTTTCGTTTTAATGTATAACAAAAATAGGGTTGCGTTTGGCAACTCTTTTTTATATAATCAAATCATGAAACGAAAAAGTATCGACTCAAAAAAAGTCGTGGCAGTATTATTAATCGTCGTGTTTTCGCTTGTCGCAATTTTGAAATTGACAACTGTTTTTTTAAGCATTGTCAATTACAAAATCAACAACAAAAAATGGAATGATGGCATTGGCATCATCTATGACCAACATTTAGACAACATCAAAGATTATCGATATGGGTTTGGCACAATTGGAAAAAACGGGTGTGGTGCAGTTGCAATATATAACATTATGTGTCTTGAAAACAAAAAAGTTGCACTGCCAAAAATAATCAAAAGCATGGACAATGGTCAAATATTTTTTGGGCTCTTGGGAACAAAACCAACTCGCATTTTGTCCTATCTCAAAAAACAGGGGTTTGATGCACAACTCCATGAAGACAAGTCAAAGTTTGAAGCGCTTTCACAAGACAGCAAATATTGCATTTATATTTATGTTGGAAAGTCTGGCGGACACTACACACTACTTGTCCACAACTCCGACTCAGAAACATTCCGTTCAATCAACCCACGCGGCATAACGACCATGCCTGACATGATGGAAGAAAACCAAAACAAGTTTATCAATCTTTTGATAACAGTCAAATAGCCATAAAAAAAGAACTCGAATATGAGTTCTTTTTATTTATGCCAAATTTTCGATTGAAGAAAGATAGGAATACAAATTTGAATAATCGCCAAACTGTGAAATCACATAATAATATTTTTCAGTTTCTTCCAAATCCATAACATAAACTTTCAACATGATGTCTTTGTTTGTTTCGCCAAGTTCAAATCTCAATTCCTTATATTTTATTTCATTGATTGCAGAATTGTTTGGGTCAACATAGTTTTTGCCGTCAAGAGTCAACGTTTGCTCTTCATCATATCTCAATGTGACAACATACTTTTGTGTTGGACTAAATTTTCTCAAGGTATTTTTCTTTATGCTTGGATATTTAATTTGGGATTTGTTAAAAGATGCTTGCATAATACTTTTTTTGGAATGATTTGTTAGACCTTCAAAGATTTTATTTGGATCAAGAGTCGTTCCAACAGTGGCAGTATTATCATTAACTTCAACCGAATTTGGCGTTTTGAAGTCGTATGAAAAATCTTTTTGAAAGAGAGCCAAAAACAAGATTCCACCAAGAAGAACAAGAATGAGAGCGATGCAAGTGATTAAAATTGTTTTTTTCATTATTTATCTCCCTCCGTATCTTTTTTGTCTGTTTTTTCTTCAGTTTTGTCAGTTTTTTGAGAATTTCCTGCGTTTTCTTTATCTTTTTCAGCTTTTTCTTCTTTTTTCTCTTTTGTTTTTGCAGAAAGTTTTTTTGGTTTTTCTTCTGTCTTTGCTTGCAACTCTTGGCGAAGTTTTTCTGCTTCCTCTTTGGAAACAACCCCAGCGGCGACAAGAGCATCAAGAGTTTTGAGTTGATTATTCTTGTCTTTTTCACGTATCAATTCTTCGCGTGCAACGCGAGCTTTTTCTTCTCTTTGTTTTTGCTTTTTCTCGCGTTTTTCCATGTCGCGAGCAACGAGTTCAGCACTCATTCCGCTCATGAGTTTGTCAACATCTTCCTGATAGATTGTGTCTTTGTCAAGAAGAAGTTTTGCCATTTCATCCATGATGCCTTGATGTTCAAGAAGAATAAGTTTTGCTCTGTCATAATTCTCTTTGAGAATTCTTGATACTTCGGCATCAATTTCAGAAGCACATTTTTCACTATAATTATTTTGTGTTTGATAATCCCTTCCAATAAATACTTCATTCGTTGAAGCAAAACGAATAAATCCAAGTCTGCTCATGCCCCATTCAGTGACCATTTTGCGAGCGATGTCGGTTGCTTGTGAAATGTCGTTTGAAGCACCTGTTGAGATGTCGCCAAAAATAATTTCTTCCGCAAGACGTCCACCCATGCACATTGCAATTTGATCACAAAGTTTGTTGTATGTCATATGTTTGTCGTCATTGTCTGGGCGAGAAAGTGTATATCCGCCAGCCATGCCACGAGGAATGATTGAAACCTCTTGAACTTCGTCACAATGTTCGAGAAGTTTGCCGAGGATTGCGTGCCCCGATTCGTGATAAGCCGTAATTTTTTTGTCGCGTTCGGTGACAACATTGCTTTTCTTTTGAGGACCCATAATAACCTTGTTGATGCCTTCTGTTAGGTCTTTCATAATAATTTCAGGTCGATTTGCACGTGCTGCCAAAATTGCCGCTTCGTTCATCATGTTTTCAAGGTCCGCCCCTGTAAACCCACTTGTTATTCTTGCGAGTGTCTGGAAGTTGACATTTTTGTCAACAGGTTTGTTTCTTGCATGAATTTTTATGATGCTTTCGCGCGCTTTTACGTCTGGAACATTAACATATATTTGCCTATCAAAACGACCTGGACGCATGAGTGCTGGGTCAAGAACGTCACTTCTGTTTGTTGCGGCCATAACAATAATGCCGTCGTTCGCTTCAAATCCATCCATTTCAACAAGAAGTTGATTGAGGGTTTGTTCGCGTTCGTCATTGCCACCGCCGAGTCCTGTCCCACGTTGACGACCAACGGCATCAATTTCGTCAATAAACACAATGCAAGGCATATTTTTCTTTGCTTGGTCAAACAAATCTCTAACACGTGCCGCACCAACACCAACGAACATTTCAACAAAGTCTGACCCACTTATTGAGAAGAAAGGCACATTGCTTTCTCCCGCAACCGCACGAGCAAGCAGTGTTTTTCCCGTTCCAGGATTACCAACCAAAAGCACTCCTTTTGGAATGCGAGCACCAAGTTGAGTAAATTTTTTTGGATTTTTCAAAAACTCAACAATTTCGCGAAGTTCTTCTTTTTCTTCTTCCGCACCAGCGACATCAGAAAATCTAACTTTGATGTTTTCGCCAACTCTTGCACGACTTTTCCCAAATGCCATTGTTCCCTTGTTGCTTGAAACAATCATGCGATAAACCATAAATCCAATGAGCAAAATAACAATAATGCTCAAATATGGCATAATTTTTGAAATTATCGACTCTCCCGCAACTTCTGACGCATAAGAAATCTTGTTTTCTTCAGTTTGAGCGGCATTATATTCTGAAATCTTTTTCGCAATTTCTCCAAGTTCGTCACTTGTTGAATATGTGAAATAGTAGTCTGAATTTTTTGGGAAATACTTTTCTTGAATTTCAGAGCCTTTTTTCAAAATATAGACATTGCCAGACTGTGCGTAAACTTTTGATATCTCATTATTTGCCAGTTTTGTTTCAAAATCAGTTTGTGTGATATAGTCACCATGATTTCCAGCATTAAAAAGTTCAACGCACAAAATGATGAGCGCAACAATCAAAACAACGTATAAAATTTTTTTCCAAATGTTATTAGTTTTTTCAGGTTTCAATTCAATCCTCCGAATTTTGCAAAAACATTATAGCAAACAAAAATAATTCTAGCAAACAATATTTACCATTTATATAATACTTTAATATATCCATAATTATAAAAAGTCATTCCGAATTGAAATGACTTTAATATGTCCCATCTACGAATTTGTTGATGTGTCAGATTGCTTAAAACCAAGTTTTTCATAAATGTAATTATTGACTGGTTCATATAAGACTGAACAAATTTTTGATTCTTGAGTTGCAGTTGTCACTTTGTCTGTAACCGATGGAATTGTCGAAACCAAACTCATAACAAAGAACATCACAAACACAACAGCAACACCTTTAACAAGTCCAAACAAAGTTCCCAACAATCTATCAAATTTGCCCAAAATTGACTTTTTTGTTAGTTTTTTGAAGATTTTTGGCAAAATTAACGTCAAAATTCGAATAATTACGTAAATTACAACGAACGCAATAATTTGAGAAAGTATTATGCCAGCCTTGCTTGAAACAATTTCAACAACAGTTGTTGGTTGTGCCATTGTTTCATTTCCAACCATCCAACTACACAGTTTTTTGAGAATTCCACTCATGCTCGAATCGTTGATAACATTCTTCAAAACTTGTGGCTCATTCGAAATTGTTTCGGATAGCGCTGGAGAATATCCAGCAAAATTCAATTTGATTTGTTCTCCCAACTTTGGTGTAATCTTAAAAACCTTGTCGAACAATGTTCCGCAAGGCTTTCTAACCAAAAACGCAATAACAAACGAGCCCGCAAACCTCACCAATGACAAAAGACTTCTCATAAAACCCATACAAAGCCCAACAATAACAAACAACAGAATTATTGCAACGATTGATATATCAAGGATTGTTCCTGTGCTAATAAGAAATAAACTGCCCATATATTCATTATACCATATCTCCTGAGCAAAGTAAAGAGACATAAATGCTTCAAATTAGCAACAGTGCATAACTTTTTTAGTTTTATAACAAACTCAATTAATATAAAAATATCATGTTATATTAACATAACTATATTAAAAGCAGTAAATACAAGTGAAAATTTTGAATTATAACAATGTTTAATGAGATAACAAAGAACTGCAATTTAAATATCGTCTTAACACGTTCATAATAAAAATAATGGCCACTGTGTGATAACATCTGCAAAAAACAATTATTCCAAAATCAAAGCATATAAAGCACACCATATTTTTCTCAGTCTTTTCTTTCAAATACACCAACTTACACTTCATGTAAACTCGAACCTAACTCCATACCAATTTGCAAAGAACATTCAAACACAATATGAAAAATTCAATGGACAAAAACAATAACAACCAAAAATTTCAACACATAAATTTTCACATTACATTTTAACGATGCTCAATCGCAAAACTGTTAATCATCCAAGAAATTATCGTGTATGAATTCTCTCAAATATGCAAGTTTTAACAACACAACTTATCCAACAAAGCAAAATCCACTCGCAATTCATAAAATCAATTAACAATTCACAATATAAGAATAAAAACAAATTAATAATATCCTACACTAGTTAACTCAATAATTCATACAACCATGTATGTATTTTATGCTTAGAAAAACCACGCTCATAGTTTAAATAGACGCAAAAACCATTTCTTCTGACGCAAACAAGCATAGTTTCAGACGCAAATTATCAACAACAAGACGCCATAAATAAGAATAGCAAAAAACTTGCAGACACCATTAAGATTTTTAATAAAAGCATAAAGTTGTTAGACACTGCTAAAAAATTAAAAATTGATCAACAATCACAAACACCTCTGCATAGCAAAAAAATTAAAAACCAAATAAGGACACACAAATCAAATTTTGTCTTACCCAATTTAAATACACCCCCTTTAACAATTTGACCAAATTTTCATCAACTCCAAACAAACAGCAATCTTCACCATTGCAACATAAAAACGTCATCAAATTTTAAACCGGGAAGAGATAATATAAAATACTACTCTATAAACCGTCATTTTTCCTATCTAAATCGTTTCATTATGCGTGCAGACCAAAAGCGCTAATGAAAATTTTAAACAATTTTAGTTAGCGGTCAAAACCAACTATACACGTTATTGTTTCACGTGAAACATTCGATGTAAAACTACAACTGCTGCCATCATTGTTTCACGTGAAACATTTTTAAAAGAAAATTTGATTATTTGTTTCACGTGAAACATGCTGGATAGCAAGTTTAATTTAAGTAAATGCTGGTTATTAAAATTATACATATTTATATATCAAATCAAATTATCCTTATATAATAATATTAACATTGGAAAAAAGCGTTAAAAATAGGGGAGTGCAATAAAAAATACGGCGATTTGACCGTATTTTTAGGTTTGTTTAAAGGAGTTAATTTATTTGTTGTGCTTGTTGAAATTTTGCAAGTCTTGAAGAGTGAGTTTTTGTTTTTTAATCAATTCCAAGATTTCGCAAATTCTATCCAAATCATCTCTTGAATAGTAATCAATATAAATTCTACCCTTGTGATCGTTGCCAATTACAGAAACCTTTGTTGAAAATGCTCTTTGCATTTCATTGACTAGTTCTTTGAGTTCAATGCTTTGTTCAACTTTCTCTTTGATTTTTGTTGGCTTTGGAGAAAGATAGTTGCGTATTTGCTTTTCAAGGTCACGAACAGACATTTTGTTGTCAGCGCTCATTGTTGCAAATTTATATTGGACATTTGCGTCTGGGACTGCAACCAAACATCTTGCGTGTCCTGCTGATAATCTGTTTTCTTCAACCATTGCAAGAATGTCTTGGGGAAGGGCAAGAAGTCTGAGTGTGTTGGCAATGGCTGGACGGCTTTTTCCGATTCTGTCAGCAACCATTTCTTGGGTGAATTTATATTCTTCCATAAGCTGCTTTATTGCTCTTGCCGCCTCAACCGGGTTAAGATCTTCTCTCTGTAAGTTTTCAATGAGTGAAAGTTCTTTAACTTGTTTTTCTGTATATCTTTTTATTATGGCTGGTATTGTGGTCATTCCCGCAATTTTTGATGCGCGCCATCTTCTTTCACCGGCAATGATGAGATATTTTCCATCATCTCGCTCATTGACAACAATTGGTTGAATAACACCATGCATTTTGATTGACTGAGCAAGTTCATTCAATGCTTCTTCATTAAATATCTTTCTTGGCTGGTTTGGATTTGCAAAAATTTCATCAAGTGCAATTTCCATCACACCACTTGCAGATTTTGTTTGTTTTGGTTGCGCATGAACAGCAACATCTTCTTTTTCTTCGGTTTCTTCATCGAAAACAGAAAGCAATTCTTCAAGTCCTCGACCTAATCCTTTTTTATTAATCATTTGTTCCCTCTGTTAATTTAATTTTTGTCTTTTTTGTTATGTCTTCATAACTATCATCACATCGTTGTAAAAGTTCTTTTGTGAGTTCCATGTATGCAAGTGCTCCCTTTGAAGATGGATCATAGAGAACGATTGGGAGTCCATGACTTGGTGCTTCAGCAAGTCTGACATTTCTTGGAATTGCATTTTGGAAGACTTTTTTGCCAAAGAATTTCATGATTTCCATTGAAACTTGGTTCACAAGATTTGAACGCGAATCTTTCATTGTGAGAACAACGCCCTCAACAGCAAGTGTTGGGTTGAGGTGCTTTTTTACAAGCTTTATTGTGTTCATGAGTTGGCTTAAACCTTCAAGAGCATAGAATTCACACTGTATTGGAATTATAATTGAATTTGCAGCAGTCAAAGCATTGACAGTGAGAAGCCCAAGAGATGGAGGGCAGTCAATCATAATATAGTCATAGGTTGAACGAAGACGTGTGAAAATTCCTTTGAGAACTCTTTCACGAGATGCCATTTGAACAAGATCAACTTCTGCTCCAACAAGATCAACTGTTGCTGGAACAATATCGAGTCCAAAAATCATTGTGTTTTGAACAACCTCTTCAATCGCAGCGTCCCCATCGATGACATTGTAAATTGTTTTTGTGTTGTTGGATTTGTCAATTCCAAATCCGCTTGTTGCGTTTCCTTGTGGGTCAAGGTCGACAAGCAAAACTTTTTTGCCCATTGCAGCAAGATATGCTGACATATTTGAGCAGGTTGTTGTTTTTCCAACACCACCTTTTTGATTTACGAAAGCAATAATCTTTCCCATATATACTCCTTGTTAGTTTTTATTATAACAAATATAAAATCAAAATGCACTATAATTTGATAAATTTTTTTTAAGAAAGCAAAAAATTGTTAAAAAGTTTTGAAATAATTATACTAAAATCAATGATTTTTTATAAAAAAATAAAAAATTAATTGAAATTTTGTAAAAATAATTAAAATTAAATCAAAAATAATT
>URYH01000023.1 GCA_900552105.1 uncultured Eubacteriales bacterium
ATTAAAAAATTCTGTTTTTTCCATTAGTGTATATATTAATATATAAATAAATAATAAACAATAAAATAAGATGGTGTTTCCCAAAAAGAAAGACGGATTTTCCGTCTTCTCTCGTTTATGCGTTTTCGTTGAGTTTTTGAAGCATGAGTTCAAGGTCAATGTCATGGGCTTGTGCTGCTTCTTCCAATGTTTCCATTTGACTCATCGGGCAACCAAAACAATGCATTCCAAATCCCATGAGAATATCTGCCAAATCTTCGTTGTATTCAACAACATCTCCAATTGTGCTATCTTTTGTAAAAATCATTTTTTTCTTTTTCATTCTTCTTCTCCTATTTTTGCCCCACATTTATAACAAGTCAATGCATCTTTGCGATTTTTCTCGCCACAATTTTGGCAAATTTTTGTTTCACTATCATCATAGAGATTGTCGAGTGACAAGTCAACATATTTTTTGCTTTTACTCTTCTTTTTTGGTTGCTCATCATCATACATCGCAACCTCTCCCTCAGTTTCAGTGTTATTTACTTCAATTTTTTCGAGCACTTCTGTTCCAAGTTGTTTTTCAACCTGTTTTTCTTCTTTTGTCTTTTTAACCTTTTCTTTTTTCTCTTTTGGAAGTTTTTCTTTCACCTCAAATTCTATTTCAACATTTTCAGTTGTCACACCAACGGAAGAAGTCCAATCCTTGATTTTGTCGTCAATAAAATTCAAAAGTGGTGTGGTCTTATCTTGATAGTCCTGCTTTGCATATGTCGCACGATCAAGTTTGTCAGTCAAATTTTCATTCAATATTGTTTCAATCAAGAATTCGGCGGAATCTGATTTGATTCTTGGATAATTTTTGAGCAAAATGCCAAAGATCTTGTTGAGATTTGCAATTTTGCAAGTCACTTTGCCATGAAATTTGACAATAAAATATGATTTGTATCCTTGAGTGTATCTCAGTTTTCGATAGTTTGAAATATTGACATCAAAGCTTTGATTTGTTTTCACAAAGTAAGCCCCAGCTGAAAAGCTATCTTTTTGTTTTCCATACTTATCAACTTTGTCAAGTCTGAGTTTGTTTGCAACATTTGGCATGAGTGCAGAAGAAATTTGATATTCGCCCTCATTTATTACTTCCATAACCTTGTTTCCCAACGTAACAACCAAAACCATGTCTTTTGGGACAATCAATTTTGCACCAATTTTGAATTTGTCATTTTTAAGTTGATATGGTGTAATCAAATCAATTGGCTCCCCATCAAGAGAAACCTCATTTGAAAACAGCTTTTTTATCTTCTTGAATATATTCATGTCCACCCCTTCATGATTATTTTAGCATAAACATAATGATTTCACAATCAAAGTTAATATATGCTCGCAAATTTCGCTCATGAAAATTGACAAATATATTATGTGTCAACATAATGTCATGTCGAGCAGTATAGAGTGGGGAGTGTTTGACCAAGCGAATTGTCATTTCGACCTCCAACTCCAAAGACTCGACCATTGGGGAGAAATCTCATTCAAACCATATAGGAATAAAAGGTTTTATGAGTGTTGTGGTTTTTATGCTGCACGGTTTTGGATTTCTCGCTCCGCCAAGCTCTGCCGCGAAATGACATAAACTGAGGTTGAAATTAATTTGTATTTAAATTTGTTAAATTCAAGAGTTATGGCAACCTTTGCCTTAACTCTTCTTATTCGCCAAATTGCATAAACAACAAAACTATGTCAAGTGTTTGAGAACATCGTTCTCAAATCCATTTCACACTTGACATCAGTTTTGTGTTTATACAAATAAAAAGGTTTTTATGAGATATCTCGCCAAGGGCGCTGGCCCCCGAAGTCGACTGCTCGATATGACATCAAGAAGTTGACTAGTGAAAATAAAGCTGGAATTAAAAAACGCGAGGTCAAGAATAAAAAGAAAATGTTTTGCTCCCAAGATGAGCAAAACTCTTTTTATTCGCCGTCCTCGTCGGCCGCCTTGCCCCGCTCCGCCAAGGGGCGTTTGGTGGGGTGTGGGGAGAATCGCAACTCCCCACGCTTTTTGATTCTTTTTCGCAATCGAAAAAGAATAGTTCTATATGTGCTTGTCCGCAATAAAATATGTTAGGAGGATTTTATGAGATTGTCTAATATTTTGGGTTCACGAGTTTGCTCAGTTTATGAAGGAAAACATTTGGGTTATATTCTCAACGCAACATTTTCTGAAAAATATAAAAAAGTTTCAGGATTTGTTGTTGTTAACGACGACGATGATTATGAATATTTTTTGGGGGCAAAACAAATTATTGGACAAGATGATGATGTTTTGTTTGTAAAGAACGAAACTTCAATCTCAACAAAAAACTATGAAGAGCCTCATTCACTGATTAATAAGGCTGCATATTTTCTTGACGGCAAATTCATTGGAAAAGTTAGAGACGTTGAAATTGATGAAAACTTTGAAACAAAGGCAATTATTTTTGACAACATAACTCTTTCAATTGATAAACTTTTTAATGTTGGAGTTGATTTTTGCTTTTTTTGCGAAGAAGACAAAAAGCCAAAACTTTGCCGCTTTGCGCCAACAAAGCAACCTCAAATTTCAAATATGTCTGTTCGAATTATGGAAATTTCAAACCCAAAAAAAGATGAAATCAAAACCCCCAAAAAAATATGCGCTTTTGATTCAATTTCAGCAATGGGAAAGATCGCAACTCAAACCATCTTTGGCAAAAACAATGAAATTGTTGTGAAAAAAGGTGAAATTGTCACACTCGATTGCATAAAAAAAGCAAAAACTCATAATATCTATTTGTCTTTTTGATAAAGAATGTCCGAAACAGACTAACAAAAAAAGTGACCAAACGGTCACTTTTTTAATAAACTTTTATCATAATCTTCTGATAACCTGATTCAAAAGTTCATTGGTTTTTTCTTGAGCAGAAAGCATTGCACTTTGACGGTCATTCTCTTGTTGTTGTTGCTGTTTCGCCGACTCTTTCTCGCCTTTCTCTTTTGCTTCTTTTGCTGCAGCGCCGAAGAATGCACTTGTTGGTTTTCCTTCCGATGCATTTCTCATAGCTTTAACTCCATCATACAACTTTTCGCCATAAGTTCCGTCAACAACTTGTCCGGCCATTGTTCCCATGAATCTGAGAGCACTTGACCCTGCACCGCCAACTTTATTTAAATTATTTCTGTGTTTTTGACGTTTTTCAATTGCAGCCTTTCCCGCATCTGAAGCAATGTAGGCATCGGCTTCTCTTTCATATTCATCGCTTGAACGTCTAATTCCATTTTTCGTATCTTTTGCGATCTGGTCTCTTATAAACTTATTTTTTTCTCTTTGTTCAAGATCTTTTGTAAATCTGCGGTATTTTCGTTGCTCTTGGATTTGATCAGCTCTTGCCTTTTGGTCGACTTTAAGAGATGTTCTATGGAGACTTCCCCTTTTTCTCATTTCTTTTATTTCATCTTTGCTATATCCGGCAGATTCCCATTCTTTTGTTTGTTCTCTTTTTGCTTGATTCATTGCACTGGCTCTGTCAATTCCTTTTCCTATACCTTTCCCAGCTGCGCCAAGTCCTTTTCCAATTCCTTTTCCAGCCAGTCCACCAATAGATTTTGTCATCATGCCTTTCAAAGCACCCGCTGCAGGCATTGCAACGCTAGCCGCAACCGAACCCACTTTCATGGCGGTGTCAGCCATCTTCTTGTTTACATCAGCACCAATTGATTGAGCATCTTCCCCGCCAACGAGTTCTGACATCATTTTCATAAAGTCTTTGATGCAAGTGAGCCCAACAATGGTGAAGAGAAGTTGAACAATTGTGTCGACAATTGGGATATTGAAGAAGTTTACATTTCGAATGATTGGCAGAATAATAAATAACAAGTTTACGCCAACCACTGCACCATACGCCGAAAGTGTCTTTTTGATGAAGTTTTCTCTCCATCTCTTTTGCATTCCGCCACCATCAAGTGGTGTGACCGCAACAACAGCCGGAGATACAATCATGAGCATTGTGAGTTCAATTGCTCTTTTCATCATCGCTGAAGTTATGTTTAGGTATATGATTGCAAGAGCAACGATTGAAATTATTGCCATAACATAGTCGAACTGCCACAAATCATAATAGAACCACACCCATGCAACATTATATCTGCTGAAAGTTTTGTATGGAGAAGCGTATAGAACAGCAGTGAAGTCGTTGAATAAAACTCCAACTGACATGGTTAGAGCAGTCTCTGTGCTGGCTTTCCAGTTGACATATGCAAATTGATCCAGCCTGTAGTTATAAACAAATGCATCATCAAGACGTTTTGCTGCAGTTTCATAATCATTTGCCGTCACTTCAAACATTCCAAATGTGACGCCACTATAAACCGAACCCGCCATGGTTTCTTTTGAGCCATCACACAGTGCACGAAAATCTGCATTGTTTCTTATTCTATTCGCACGATAGGATGAGGCGCGAAAAACCATTCCGCTGAATGTGTCGTTTCTCATGCCAATGTTGTTACCAAAAAGATTAATTCCCGAATATGTTTTTTTGCCATCAGAAAGTGTGTATGGTTCGAGCTTTATCTTTGCACTCTCATCAAATTTCATTGTTTCGCCTTGAACTGTTGTTGCTGAGTTGATTGCTTGAAGAAAAATATTCCCAAGATAAACACCAAAGAAAGCAACAATTGGAACAATTGCAAATGAAAGCAAAGATTTGATTGCCTGTCCAACAACTTTTGTTGGGGAAACAGGTTTTTCATCGTAGTTATATTGTGTTCTGATGACTGCAACAATTGTTGCAAAAACCAAGAGGAAAAGCCCCAAAATTACTATGGACCAAAACACTGTGTTTAGAGGACTATTTTTTTCAAAAAGGACTTTTCTAAGGAAGAAAATTAGAAAGTCACCCGATTCTTGGGTTGCCGTTCCATTCTCAGCGACGTAATAAGCATCAAGACCAGCAAGTTTTTGGAAAAGAAGTTGAATGATGTCAACAATTTGCATTGCAAATGTGATAAGGAGATAAAGTGTTTTTGGGATGATGGAAAACAAAGCCCCAACCCAACTTGCGATTTTTTCGAGAATTGCCATGAATCCTCCCAATAATTTTGAAAAACCGAGCACCATTCTTTTCTCCTTTTTTTGATTATATCAAATATATTTTCGTTTGTGAATAGCAAATAGTTAATTTTTTTCTTTTTATCTGATTTTTACTCTCTTTCTGAGTTTGACGAACACAATTGTGAGCGCAATAAGCACTGCCACGCCAACACAAATTAGAACAATTGTAACTGTGTTGAGAGGATCTTTTTTGATTACTCTATATGAGTAAACCAAATTGCCACTCTTTGTGTAAACTTGAATGAAGTAGTCGCCGCGAGATTTTATATCAATCTTCTGAAGTTCATCCATTGTTGCAAGATTTTCACCTTCAACAGCGATTGGATCCATGTTGCCAATCTTGATATAGCAGTCACCAACTTCGTCATATAGGTTATAAACATTGAACTGAACTGTGATTACATCTTTTGTTTCAGTCCCCTGTTCAACTGACACAACAATTGGTGGGTTTGCTTGATGCAACCAGAATTTGAACGTGAAGTCAAGAACTGGAAGATTTGAATCATCGCGAACCGCACGAACGGTCACAGTGTAGCGGCCTTCACCAGTTTTTTCATCTTCAAGAGTTGCTGAAAGTGAGCGAATACCTTTTCCACCAAGGCGTGAAATAATTTCTTCGTCGCCTTTTAGAACACTCGTGATTTCATACTTTTCAACACCCATAAATTCATAGGCAAGTCGAGATTCGGTTGGGTTTATAATGGAAAAATGAACCGACTCAACCAAAATGTATTCGCCAAGCCATTTTGCAAGGAATGACACTTCATAGAATCCAGGCTCAGAAACTGTCCACACCCTGTTTTTGCCTTCAACTTCAATTATTTCACCCGCACGTTTCACAATTATTTGTGGGCTCGAAGAAGCGTCATAGAATTTCAAACTTTCATCTGGGATTGAAATTTTTGTTTCACCATTATAAACTGCATAATCAATTGGATTTTTATCATTTACCTTGAATACAACTGAGCGAATGAAATAGAAATCAAAACTATTTGACTGTTGAATGTTTTGACTGAATATGTTGATATTCCCAGCCATATCTTCAAAAATCAAAGTGTGTTTTCCACTTGATGACAAAACAATTGAAGAAATTTCTCTTTTCTCAAAAATAAGTTGATCTTCAAATTTATATGTCACCAAAATTTTGTTATTTGGTTCAAGGTGATATGAATCCCAACGCAATGTCACTTGTTCATTGCCGCGAACATTCTCAATTGCACCAGTTCCTTTGTTGACACTTGTCATAATCTCTTTATCAGAAACAAGGTCTTGAATTTTGACATCTGCGCCAGATGAGTTCACTTTGTAGAAATTTGTCAAAATTTTGTTTGTTTGAGGCACAATTGTGATGACAATTTGGTCATTAACATAAATGTTTTGGTTGCCTGCGTGAGTGTTAGAAATCGTGTATAGTCTTGTGACAACACCTTCGCGAGAATAAATTGTTGTGAATGATGACTTGATATCCAAACTTGAATCCGTTTTTATTGCAACATAAGGTTTGTTTGTTATGTAGTAAGGAAGTGTTCTTCCATTAAACTCATAATAATTTTTTGCCGGTTCCAAGAACTCAAAGTTCTCATCCGCCTCGTTATCTTTTGTTATTACAGCATAAACTGAGAGCTCTGTTTGAGTGATTGTGAAATATTTGGTATATGACGCAGTTCTTCCACCAACAAGCGAACAAGTAATTTCATATGTGCCATAGTCACTTGCCTTATATCCGCTTGTGATTTCGTTTTTAACAGCCTCGCCTTTTTTGCAAATTGTCACAATATACTCAATGTTTTCCGCCTCGAACTTCACAATAACATCTTGTCTTGTGATTCCGCCAGAGAACAAAACATTTTGTTCTTCCCCATAGTCATTATACAAATTTAATTGAGGTAATATATTATTTATATTAACTTTAATTATTCTGTCAGATTCTTGTTCGCTGCCTGCGGAATTAATGAGTGAACGAATTGTAAGAGTGAACGTTCTGTTTTCGCCAACATATTTTCCACCTTTTGAATATGTGAATGGTGCAGCTTTGAGTGTGAGTGTTGTCAAACTTCCGTCAACATTTTCAACATATTCATTAACATATGATTGTGCGCCGAATCCAACAACAACATTATATAGAAGATTGTTGTATGTAAACGAAACATCGTGAGAAGAAACATAATCAAATTCAGCATCGGTCGTAATCAAATCATCACCTGTCACTTCTTCTTCAATTTGTTTTTGTCCATGAATATAGAAGAAATATTGTGTGGTTGAGAAATTTGTTGGAAGAGAGAGCCTCAAAAGTTTTGTTGTGTCATAAGCAACCACAAGTCTTGTGAGATTATCGAGTGTTGTTTGAGTATATTCAATTTGCTCATAAACATAGCCTGCCCCTTGCAACGTTCCAACTTCAACAACAGGGTTACCCTTGATTTCAAGAATTTCATCTCTTGTAATGTTAATTTCTGCCCCACCATCTATTTCAACAAACGAAACATCAAATCTTCTTGACATCGTTGTGATTTTGACAGTGAGTGTTTTGAGTGCGCGTTTTTGACGAGATGTAATGTCAATATTATATTTTGAGTTGTTATCAAATTTAATCGCATCACGGAGTGTTGTTTTTTGACTTGATCCACCAATATAAACTTCCCCATCTGCCAAGTTTGGTGTGTGACGGAATACACTTGATGTTGTTTCGCCGTCTTTTTTGACATAAATGTTATACCAATGATCTCCATTTATGTCCAAATCCTTGAGAGTGAATGAGTTAAACACGCCAATTTCCGCATCAACATCTTCAAATGTTTCTGTTTGGTTTTGACTTGTGCCGCTGTCATACGAAACTGTCAGCACTTCTTTTGGATTTGAATAGAGATAAACCGTATAAACTGTATAGTTCCCCGCAGAGTCGATTTCAACAATTTCATAAAGTCCCGTTGTTTTTGGGAATAAATTTAGATTGAGAAGAAGGATAAAATCATTATCATTAAACATATTTGAACCATTTGCATTTGGGTCGGTTGGAAGATTGATTTCTTTGACTTCTTGCGAATATTTGTTATCAAATCGTCTGTAATAAATGCTTGAGGTTTCGTTGGTGAAGTTTGAAAGTTCAAATCTAAAATCTGAAGTGATTGCATAACTGATGTATGCATTGTCCCCTGTTCTTTGAGTCTTGTTATATTTGTCACCAACATCACGTGTGAGAGCCAAGTCAGACGAGTTTTTGATGAAAACTCCGTCAATCATTTTGTTGAGATTGAGAACTGGTGCGGTGTAGTCAATGGTGATTTTTCTTTCAAAGTAATATGATCCGCTTGGATAATCGGCTGCATTTCCTTCAAAGTGAGACAAAACCACAATTTCATCCCCGTCTGCGAGTTTTGTGGTTTCTCCGCCAACAACTTTTGAACTAATAACAAAGTAATATTTTGAACCTTCACTTTTTATCTCGCTTGGCAAAACCTCATATTTTTTGCCATTGATAGTGTAAGAAATTGCACTTTTTTCTGTGCCCTCAACTGTTTCGCCTTTGTCAATTTTTGCAAGATATTCACTCTGTGGGTCAGACCACTCAACACGAAGTTCGTCTGCGTTTGTGTATTTTGCACCTTCATAAATCGCGGATTTTGTTTGCCCGTCATTTGTTAGCGCAACAAAGTTCATGTTTGGGGCATCATTATCAATCACAAATTTATAAAGCCAAGAGTTTCCCATTCCGTCGTAGATGTCAACAAAATATTCTCCAACAACACTTCCCAGGCTTTCGGTTATATCTGAAATCCCAAGATATCCATTGATTGCATAAATTGAATTGTATTCTGTTGCTCTCAAAGTGTTTCCATTTTTAAATGTGATTTTCACTCTGAGGTTCATGTTTGGATGCAGAACTTGAACAAGTGTGTCTTCTGAATAGGATGTGATTATTTTCGCGTTAATCGAATCGGCTGTGAACACACCGTCAGCATTTTGATAACCATATTTTGCAAATGGAATATAAATTCTTACTGGAAGTTTGTTTGTTTTGAGAATATCAGAAATTGAACTCAAATCGTTTTTGTTTACAACTTGTGGTTGACGATAGAAGGCATCAAACAAAACTTGATTTTGGTTGCCCGCAAGCACATACATTTTGATGTATTCGCCAACTTCTTTTGCAAGAGTTTCACCAAATGTGCTTGGCCCAGTAAGAACTGGATTTCTATCAACAAAGAACACAAATTCGCGAGTGAGATAATCATATTTCTGGCTGAGTGCACTTGCCCCTGCTGTTTCGTCATAAATTCTTGAAACAACATATTTCCCTGCACGAGTCATTCCATTCTCGCCAATATTGATTGAGCCAATGTAGTAGATTGAACTATCTCCAATTGACGAAAGGTAATTGTTGTATGCAGTCCAAAGTTCAAGGTTGATTTCAACAGGAGTTGAAGTCAAAGAATATTCGTTTGTTTTTCTTTCTGCATTATATGTCAGAGTATAGTAATCGCAAACAACATTTTTAACTTTGATATCTTCGTCAATATCTTTAATGAGTGCAAAATAGATGACATCTTTGTTTGTGAAATAGAAATTTTTTAAATTTTTGAGTTTGAGATAGTCTTCAAGGTTTGCGGGATTAATGTCGACTGGATTATTTAGGTCTGTTGGCATAATAACTGATTGTCCGTATTGCTTGAGTTCTTCCAGTTGAGGTTTTCCGTTTGGATTAAACGTGATTTCATCCGATGTTATCATCATTGCTTTTGACATGTCGGTTGAAACTTTGATTGTGTGGCGTCCTGAATAAACACTCGTGTCATATTCAGAAAACGTTGCACCAACCGCAATCTTTTGATTAGCCGAATCCACAGAATAAAAATTATAAATCTGTTCATTTGGAAGCCCATTTTTGAGCACCTTAACGTCATAGCTTGTGCCAGCAACTTTTTGAGCACCACCAAAATCGGTATACATCAACACTTCTTGAATTCTATTTTTGAAAATTATTGATGATCCCATATATGAAATGTAATCTGTTCCAAGATATGTTGAGAAAAAGTTTTTAATTCTTCCAATATCACTTGCACTTTCAACATTTGCTGAAGTTATGCCTGAAATTGAAATTGTTTTGTGAGTTCCCCAAACAACAGTTGTATCACTTGCGACATTGTTGAGTGCGGTTGGTTCAAAATATTCACCGCCCTCCTCAGCCGAACGCTTTTGCAAAAATTTCGTTTCAGAATTATCAAGGAAAATATAAAACTCCGCTTCCCAGCCCGCTTCGTCTTTAAGTTTGAAGAGATATAAACCTGCTTCGTTCAAAATTTCAGAACCAGAAACTGAAGTTTTGCCAAAAGTGTTGGCATATGGAACAAGGTTATTTATGTCAGCCATAGTCCATTTGAGGTTTGTGCCGCTTGAAATCCAAATTTGGTCTGCTTCTTCACGGACTGGTTTGATTGCGGTTGCATTAACTTTTTCAAGTGGAACAAGTTGATAATCACACTTCACCACCGCCCCACTCGCTTTTCTATTCCAAGAAAGAGCAAATTGCATATTTGTGAAAAGTCCGTTAATTGTTTTGTCTTTGACAAAAATGTCCGTGTAATCGGCAATGGCAACCGTTTGAGCCGAGAGCCCAGAAATTGGATCTTTGTCGATTGTGAAGAATGAAACATTTGTTTTTTTGAAATCTTTGCCATATTTGGTCTCGATTTTATATTTTCCACTTTCAACAAGTTTGTAGTCGTTTGATGTTAGTGTCGTTATTTCTCTAAACAATGTGTTGTCCGAAAATTCAGCTTTTAAAACAACAACTCGAACAGAACTGTCAAATTCAGTCCCTTTTTTGATGTTGATAACAACATTTTCCTTTGTGAAACTATCAGAATAAATTGTTTGCTTGCTCTCTTCGGTTTGCATGGAAATGACTGGAGTTGTTGTTGTGAGTTCAAACAAAAATTGTTGAGAAAATTCAATTAAATCTTGAACAATATTATCGCCAGACATAAACTTGTAGCCATCAAAATTATATTTGTATTCAACAAAATAAATTCCAGGGTCAGTAAAAATTATTCTTTCGTCAGTCGCTGCTTCCCATTTCGTTCCATTCCATTTGTAATACTTGGCGCCTGTAGGCAAATTTGCGACAGGACTTGCATTAAACTTAAAGCGAACAGGTGCTTGATTTGTCGAAACAATTTTTAATGTTGAAATGTCAACAGTTTTGTCTGCTGCCGTGGAATATGGATTGATCAGTTTGTTGTCAGAAGTCATTTCATAGCGTTTGTATGTGATGTCAGCCGCAAAACTTTGGTCTTCGCCTCTGAACTCTGTCAAATCTTTTTGATAATCAGAATAGAATGCTTGATAGCCAAAAATGTTCAAGACATCACCACGAATGACATATGCCGTTTCAAGTTCAACCTCTTCTTCTCCAGAAGAATATATGTATGTGTATTGAATGTTATATGTCCCCAAATCTTTAAGCGTGATTTTTGCCATGCCAAGAATCAATGAGTATTCAAGATCGGGTGCGTCTGTTGTTGATTTGCTGCATTCAAGCATTGCCCCGTTTTTTGTAAAAGAATAAGCAAAAATTCTTCCCTCGTATTGACGTGAAATTGAAACTTTGAAATGATTTGCATTGTAACTCAAAGAGGCAAGCCCAAATCCACCGCTTTGAGTGTCGCCATTATATTGATAATTGAAAAATCTCTCATAAGCAACTTTGTCAGTGTTGAGATAAACACTTGAAATTCCGTTTGAGAAAGTTACGTTTGGAGTGCCGTTTTCAAGATTATATGTTGAATTTTTGAGAAGATAGACTGAATATGAGATTTGTCTTTGCGTGACAGTGCCCATTCCGTCATCAAAATTGTATCCAATTGAAAAATCATATCTTCCTTCAACGAGTTCTGAACATTTGATTTCTTTGTAATAGTATTCATGTGTGCCACTTTGAATCACATTTGAAAATCCTTCAACGTCTTGCCCGTCTCTTTTTGTGAGCATTGTTGCAAAAGAAACAGTTGCAGTTGTGTTGAAATCTTTTCCATCAACATTAGGCAAATTTTTTTCGTTTTTTGGAAATTCTCCTTCATTATTTTTTTCATATTTTCTTGCGAATGAAATCACAACAGTTTCATCGTCCCCAACAAAATAGGTTTTCCCGTTTCCAATAAGTTCTTGTTTAAATGTTGAGTTGTCATTAGCTGTGTTATTTTTTCCAACTGAAACATAGAAGAACACAGATTTGGGTTCAGTTCCAACAACACCAGTTGATTGATGTTCGACATAGTTTTGTTCTTCAACGGTTTCAACGTCCGCACAAACTTCCGAAATTTTTGGAATAGAAAACAAAAATGCTCCGCCAAGCGAAAGCATGGCGAGAGTAATCATCGCAAATATTATGTAAAAAAATGATTTTCTTTGATGAAAGGCACTATTCATATGACCCCCAAAATCTTGTTTAATTAGCAACATTTTAACATAATATTTATTTTTCCGCAATTAAAAGACATATATACTTAAAAAATAATTTAAGTATAATAAATAATATTATTTAATAATAATCATGTTTTTGCGAATCCTCATGCTGCTGAAATACAATGCCACAAAACTCTCAAACACAAAGTAAAATCAAATATATCACGCACAAATGCAAGGGATAGAAAATGTAAAACAACCATTTGAGGTTTAATTTCCCCTTTTTGCCATTATATAGCGCGATCAACACGAGAGAAACAAGAGAAAAAATTTGAATTGAATT
>URYH01000024.1 GCA_900552105.1 uncultured Eubacteriales bacterium
CGAATACGATATCAAATTCCGCCTGTTTGAAGGGAGGCGCCAGCTTATTTTTGACGATTTTCGCCTTCGTACGATTCCCCATGATTCCGTCCCCATCTTTGAGCGAATCCATTCTTCTGACGTCGATGCGGATGCTCGCGTAGAATTTCAGTGCTTTGCCGCCCGGAGTCGTTTCGGGATTTCCAAACATGACACCTACTTTTTCTCTAAGCTGATTGATAAAAATGACGCAGGTATGCGATTTATTGACGATTGCCGTCAATTTTCTCAAAGCCTGAGACATGAGCCGCGCTTGAAGCCCGACATGACTATCTCCCATATCGCCTTCGATTTCCGCCTTCGGAGTCAACGCCGCCACCGAGTCGATGACGATGATATCCACCGCGGAACTTCTGACCAGCGCGTCGGTGATATCGAGAGCCTGTTCGCCGGTATCCGGCTGGGAGACGTACAAATCTTCGAGGTTGACCCCGAGCTTTTTCGCGTAGACGGGGTCGAGCGCATGCTCCGCATCGATAAACGCCGCAACGCCGCCCATTTTCTGTGCCTCCGCAATTGCATGAAGCGCGACCGTCGTCTTACCCGAGGATTCGGGACCGTAAATCTCGATGATTCTGCCCCGCGGCATGCCGCCGATTCCGAGTGCCAAATCGAGCGTGAGACAGCCCGTGGGAATGACTTCGATTTCCGTTTTGCCGGCTTCGTCGCCGAGGCGCATGATCGACCCCTTTCCGTACTGCTTTTCAATCTGCAAAAGCACGGCGTCGAGCGCTTTCATTTTTTCGCTGTTTACCTTGCTCTTTTCGCTGTTTTTTTCGTTACTCATTATAAATTTACTCCTGTATCTTTTTTACGAAATTTTATAAATTTTTCAATTGCCGATAGGCCAAAAAAAGCGCGTAATTGATGGCCGTTTCAGTAATTTCCTCTCTCGTCCCTTCAAAGCGGTAACGATAAACGTATACCTTTTCTTTGAGACCGATCGCAATATATGCCAGTCCCACGGGCAATTCCGTTCGGTCGGATTTCGGCCCCGCCAGTCCCGTCGTCGCGACGGAAATATCGCAGTCTCCCGACGCGATCAAACCCGCAGCCATTTCGTAAGCCGTTTCGTCAGAGACGGCCCCGACCGTTCTAAGCGTGTATTCGGAAACGCCGAGACGCTTGATTTTTGCCCTTTCGTCATACGTGTTCAAACCTTCAAAATATACTTCGCTCGCCCCCGGGACGGACACGATTCGCCTTCCGACGCCTCCGCCCGTAAACGATTCGGCGACGCTGATTTTCTTTCCCCGAAGTTTGAGAAGCTGCACGAGTCTCTTTTCTAACGACGTATCGTCCAACGCATAAACTGCGTCCCCCAAACCTTCCGCAAACAGTCTCAACACGCCGTCCGCAAGCATTTTCGGGGCAGTCGAGTCGTAGAGAATTTCTACTACGCTTTCGCCGTACCTCTCTTTATCATTATACGTCAACTTGTCCCCGCTCATACGGAGCGCTTCTTGCAAAAGCTCTTTGATACGTTCTTTTTCCGCACCTACGGCGCGGAGAACGATACGATCGAAGCGGGTGGAATACTTTTTTTCCAAAAAAGGAACACAAACGTTTCTGACATATTCCGTGCCCGATTCCCCGTCGTCCGGAGAAACGAGAAATAAAGAACAGTCCTCCTTTTCAAACAGTCCGGCGCCCGAAAGCGTGCCCTGCAAAAAATTTGTATTGAATTTTCAAATGTAAATGAAGATAACGCCATTTTTTCAAATGTCATGAGCGTCAAACATAGAGCGGAAAACGAATAGAAAAGCAACTTATCTTCAAAAAAATAAAATATTAAAACAAGAGCAACTCCGCACATTCTATAGTCAACAAACCCCCAAAATTCTGTTGACACCAAAAACATAACAAGCGCAACAATTTCAACAATGTGAACAATCTTATTTTGATCCAGATGCTCAATCAAATAAATTAAAATCAATGCGAATAAATAAGTGAATAAAATGTTCAGCTTCCAGCTGTTGAGTGCAACATATGGAACTTGTGAAATACATGCAAAAAGCAGTAATGTGAAAAAATATTTTCTTCTATTGCTTGTTTTCTTCCAACCAGTGGCAATGAAAAAAGCAAACAAGACAAATGCCAGTCTTCCAGCAACACGAAACCAAATTATGTCAGCAAAAAAATATGCCCCAATATGGTCAACCAACATTGAAATAACAGCAATAATTTTTAGCCAATTTCTATTCATGACGATATTTTGACATATTTTGATCGGTTTTCAAATTGTTTTCAATTAATTGAAAATATTTTTGCATAAAAAAACTCGCATTTCTGCGAGTTTTTATTTCATTAATATTAACCTTTGAAGAATTGATCAAGTTCTGCATCCGTAAATCCACGGCCACTCAAAACCGCTTTCAAAATCATTGGCATGAATACCAAGAAGAACAAGATCAACACTGCCAAAACAACAACGGCAACAATAACCGAAATCAAACGTTTCTTTGCTTCTTCACGTTTTTCGCCGCTATCTGCTTTTGCCATTTGAATTGCAATAACAACTGCATAAATTGCACCCGCTGCTGCAACAACAGACAAAATTGGAACAAGAATTGTTCTGAGGGTTGCATTTAAATCCTTAACCCATTTAAACTCCTCTAGAGAGACTTTTGATTCGCCATCTCCCTCGACACCCAACATCGACTTGTATTGCATAAATTTAATTGCCAACAAATTTAACCACTTCATAAAAACCTCCGACTTTCGTCATTCGAATTTAGTTTCTCAATTTTGCCCTTTTTTATCCGCAAAATTTGATTTTCAAGGAAATAATAACATAATATTTTTGATTAGCAAAACATTTTTCACACATTTTTTAAATTTTTATAAAATAAATTGTTTATTTTTTTATATGCCTTTATTAATTTTACTTTGAAATTATTTTCTTATTTGCTATCATAATAAAAACGTGGAGGCGATATGAATAAATTTGTTAAAGCACTGATTTGGGTCGTTGCCATTTTTGCAGTGGCTTTTGTTGGCGGTGCATTTTGGCATGGGCAAGGAGAATTCGTTGTTGAAGGATTATTTACCGACTATCAACTTTGGTTAATATTCTTTATGGGTCTAGCGCTCGTGTCAATTCCAAAACTCAAACATGTTTTTGATTTGAGTTCGGGCGGTCGCGACAAAGACGCAGGCGTTGGAAAGACAAAAGACGGCCAAAAAATATCTCAATACTACGATGCTCGCTTTATCACTGAAAACGAGCTTCGTCATGAACCAAGATTTCGCTACAACACTTGGAACACTTTGAAGAACGAAAAGAAAGATGGGATTGTTGTTCGTTCGCTATATAATCATGGAACACTCAACATCAACTTCGCAAAAAGCATTCACACAATGATCATCGGAACAACTGGTTCAGGAAAAACAACACTCTATATTGAACCAACAATAAGAATTTTGGCACACACAGGAGCAAAACCTTGCATGGTCATCACCGACCCAAAAGGCGAACTCTATAACAACCACTCAATTCAACTCAAAGAAGAGGGGTATCGCGTTATGGTGCTTGACCTTCGAACACCTTATCAATCAACGCGTTGGAATCCCCTTTCAAACTCATATGACAAGTTTCAAAGAGCTCACCACCTTGAAAAAGAAGTAAAACCACATCGCGGCGTCAACCCAAAAGATCTCAAACTCAAAGTTATTGCAAAAGAATATGAAAACGAATGGTATGAGTTTGAAGGAATTGCATATCCAAATCAACAAGTTCTCAAAGATGAACTTGCAGCAAAAAAACAAATTCTTCTTGCAGAAGCCGAAAACGAACTTCGTGAAATTGTTGCAACAATTGTCACAATTGAGTCAAAAAATGATGCGACTTGGGAAAATGGTGCAAGAGATTTCTTGTTCGGACTCACTCTTGCCATGCTTGAAGACTCTTTGGAACCAGAAAAAACTGGCATGACACGCGACAAATTCAACTTCTATAACCTCACAAAAATGGCACTCTTCAAAGACCCCGACCCAGACAATCCGTTTGGTACGCTCCGTGAATATTGCAACGGCCGTGACAAACTCTCAAAAGTTCCATCACTCACTGGCGTTGTTGTCAACAATGCTCCAAACACTTCAAAATCATATATGGGTGTTTTGCAACCAAAACTTTCAGTTTTCCAAGATATTGGAATTTGCTATGCGACCGCTGAGAGCGAAATGAGTTTTGACGACTTCACCGACCAACCAACAGTTCTCTTCATCAAAGTTCCTGATGAACAAGAAAGTCGTCATTGCATCGCAACAATGTGCATCTCTCAACTATACAAAAAGCTTATTGAAACCGCAGGAAAACGCGAAAATCTTTCGCTCGCCCGCCCCGTTCACTTCCTTCTTGACGAGTTCGCAAACTTGCCAAAGATTGAAAAAATGGACTCACTCATCACGGTTGGACGTTCGCGTCAAATTTACTTCCACTTGGTTGTTCAAAGTTATTCGCAGCTTGACAACAAGTATGGAAAAGAAGCCGCAGACATCATTCGCGGAAACTGCAACATTCAAATCTATATCGGAACAGACGACCAAAAGACAAAAGAAGACTTCTCAAAACTTTGCGGTGATGTGTCACTTCAAATGGAAAACACCTCTTACAACAAAAATGAGAAAAAAGACGATGGCAATTCAAGAACAACCAGCACTCAAATGGTCACACGTGCTCTGATCATTCCATATGAACTCGGTCAACTTCCAAAAAACACTGTTATTGTCAAAATCTTCCAAGAAAACCCAATCAAAACAATGTTCACACCTTGGTATCAAGTTCCAATCTTTGACAAACGCAAAGCACAAAATCAATATGTTCCTTCAAAACCTCTTGATGAACAAAGAATTTACTTTGACATGAAAGAACGCAACAAAAAAGTAAACAAACGCAACCGTCCATCATTTGATGATTTTGACTTCTAAAACTCAAAAAGGCTTTACACCCCGTAAAGCCTTTTTTCAATCTATCCCACATGCCTTTCACAGTGAAACATTCCCCACATTACATTTTTTAATCGCATAATACAAATTTAAATAAAAGTCCAAAAGTTAAGACAGTTTTTGCCTTAACTTTTCTTATTAGCCAACCTGCATAAAACAGAAAGGTTTGTCAAGAGTTTGAGTGCGAATGACTCCAAAAAAGAACACTATATTACACGATTTCGACTTCGACATTTTCTCCTGTTTTTGCATCTTGATAGGTTATCCAATAACCAAACTCAAACGGCTTTGACGAATCAACTGGCACCCATTTGCAAAGGCCTTCAAGTTCTTTTGGGCTTTCACTTGCATAATAGCCAGGGACGCCAAAGCAAACAAATTTCAATGTTTCATCTTCATAAATTAAGCCAACAACATAATAGTTTCCGTCACTGGAATAATCAACTTTAACCCATTTTGAATTCGGAATGATTTCCTCAAGTGCGCTCTCTTTTTCGCAAGTGTCAAAAAGATGTTTGAGTTGGTCACTAACTTCGCTATAATAGGTGGATTTCACCTCAATCGGCTCTTCCGCTTGTTTTTCGTCTGCATAAAACGCTTCGCGATAACGACAACCTGCACAATTTTTTTGCTCGCAATCACAATTGTCCACTTCCTCGTCAATCGCGTGCTCAATTTCTCGCTTTTCGGATTCGTCAAAATCAATTTCATTTTCGTCAAGAATTTCTTGAACATCTTTTGACGAAAGATTTTTCTTTTCATTCATTTGCCCAATGCTTTTGGCAAAAGCGAGTTCGCGTGCATTTGGCGCTTCATTTTTGCAACTTCCAACAACAAGCGGTGTTGGTTTTGCGTCTTTGATATTAACCACCGCGCAAACTGAATTACTCAAATCAATGTCTTGTTCGGTTGAAAATTCAAACTCACCCTCTCCGCAACCTGTCAGTCCGCACTTGGCCACTTTGCCATCATTCACGAAAGACAAAACATAAATCCCGTCATTTTGCTTGATATTATATAGTTTCACTTTTCCGCAAATTTCGCCGTTTTTATAGTTTGCTGAAAGCACTGCTTTTTCTGAGCCACCGTTTGCCGAAACCATGACAACTGTCTTTTTTAAAAACATATTTTTGCTCCTTTTTCTTTTGTATTTATATTATAAAATCCTCGCGTTTATTCGCCATAAAGAAAAAACGACAAAAACCGCAATTTTTGTCGTAAAATAGTTTAATATTCAAAATACGTCAACAAGACGAACAAAGTCCTCAACATCAAGCGTTTCTGCCCTGGCAGAGGGATTTATGCCCAGTGACAAAAGTTTTTGTGTCACCTCTTCTTTTGAAATGTGGAGCGAGGTTGACAAATTGTTCAAAAGCGTTTTTCTTCGCATTGAGAAACTTGCAAAAACAATCTTTTTGAACTTTGCCGCAAACTCTTTTGAATGCTCATTTTGTTTTATATCAAGGCGAACAATGGCAGAGTCAACTTTTGGAGCAGGAAAGAACATTTTTCGTCCCACAATGCGACATATCTTTGTGTTGGCGTAAAAATTTGTCATAACCGAAAGCACACCATAGCCCTCGTCTTTTGGAGTTGCAACAATCTTTTGTGCAACTTCTTTTTGAACCATTATGGCAAGCGTTTTAATTTTGTCACTCTCTTCCAAAAACTTAAATATGATTGGCGTTGTGATGTAGTATGGCAAATTTGCAACGAGTTTAAACTGCCCACCAGCAAGTGTTTCAATTTCACGCATATCAACTTTCATAACATCTTTGAAAATGACTTGAACATTGTCATAATCTTTTAGATTTTCCGCAAGAACACTTTCAAGTTCTTTGTCGATTTCAAAACAAATGACTCGCTTTGCTTTCTGACATAGCGCCGCCGTCAACGCACCCGCTCCTGGCCCAATTTCAATCACGGTGTCGTCTTTTGTTATTCCCGCATCACAAACGATTGCCGCAAGCAAATTCTTATCTCTCAAAAAGTTTTGCCCAAACTTTTTCTTCATTTCAAATTCCATAATTTCTCCAAAACAATCTCTTTGCATTTTCTATTGTGATTTTTGCAACTTCATCTTCGCTCATTCTCCAAATTTCTGCAAGTTTTTGAGCAACAAATCTCACGTTTTGAGGCTCGTTTCGCTCTCCGCGTTTTGGCACTGGCGCAAGGTATGGGCAATCGGTTTCGAGCACAATTTTTGTTCTGTCACAAATGCTTGCAACCTCAACAATCTTTTTTGCGTTCTTGAAGGTCAACACTCCGCCAACGCTGATATAGAGCCCCATTTTCTCAATTTCTCGATACACCTCAACACTTTCAGAAAAGCAATGCATGAGTGCACCAAACGAAAGCAAGTCTTTGTTTCTTTTTAGAATTTCGAGCATATCACCCACTGCATCGCGACAGTGAATGACCACGGGAAGAGCAAGTTTGTGCGCGAGTTTCAACTGCTCTTCAAACACTTTGATTTGTTCAAGTTTGTTGTCTGAACGGAAATGATAGTCAAGTCCAATTTCGCCAATCGCAACCACTTTGTCGCATTCGCAAAGTCTCTCGATTTCTTTCAAATCGTCCATACAAAATCCGTCAATGTCCTCTGGATGAATTCCAACCGCACAAAAAACCTCATCAAAACTTTCAGCAATTTCAACCGCCCGTTTTGACGAAGACACATTTGTTCCATTCGTTATTATTTTTTCAACGCCATTCTCCTTTGCTCGGCTCACAATCTCGGCGACCTCGCCTTCAAACTGCTCATCATCAAGGTGTGCGTGAACATCAACAAGTTTTTCCATGAGAGCATTGTAGCACAAAAAACATTGTTTTCAAACAAATTCAAAATATATTCTTAAACGCTTCGCCTTCACATATAATACGGCGAGGTGATTATGAAAAATCTTAAAAAACTTTTTATTGCTTTTTTTATTGTTTTTGCGGCGATTTCACTTGTTGGCTGTGGAAAAAGCGAAGTTGACAAAGTCGCAAAAAATGTAAGTTCCTATTCTCTTGATGTCACGCTCAACAACGACATGACAATGACTTGCCATGAAACTCTCAACTACAAAAACAACACCGAATCTGTTCTTGACAAACTCAATATGCACCTATATCCAAACGCTTTTCGAGAAGGGTCAAAACATCCGCCAGTGAGCCTCGCAAGTTCATCTCGCGCCTATCCAAACGGCAAAAGTTATGGCAAAATTGACATCTCAAAAGTCCTTGTCAAAAGCGCTGAAAAACAATTCTCAATTTGTGGCGTTGATGAGAATATTTTGGAGTTTGAGTTTGGTGAAGAACTTTACCCTGATGACAATATTGAAATAAAAATTGATTTTTCTGTCACACTTCCAAACATCAATCACCGCTTTGGATATGGCAACAACACAATTAATATCGCCAATTTCTATCCCGTTGCTTGCGTGTATGAAAATGGTGCTTTCAAGCAAGATGTATATTCCTCAAACGGCGACCCTTTCTATTCGGAAACATCAAACTACAAAGTAAATTTTTCATGTCCAAAAAAATATGTCGTTGCATCAAGCGGCAATCAACAAAAAACACGTGAAGATGGCGAAAACAAAACAATTGAGATTGAGGCAAAAGCAGTGAGAGATTTCGCCATTGTTTGCTCGGAAAAGTTTTTGACAAAATCGGGTGAAATTGACGGAGTCAAAGTAAATTATTTCTACTACGGCGACCAAAACCCCGACCAATCTTTGGAAACAGCAAAAAAGTCGATTAAAACTTTTAATGAACTGTTTGGCAAATACCCATATTCTCAACTTTCGGTTGTCGAAGCAAACTTTGTTCATGGTGGAATGGAATATCCAAACTTAATCTATATTTCAGACGCTTGTTCCTCATATGAAGAATACACGAATGTCATTGTTCATGAAACCGCACATCAATGGTGGTATTCGCTTGTTGGAAACAATGAATATTCGTCCTCTTGGCTCGACGAAGGGCTAACCGAATATTCAACTGCTTTGTTCTATGAAAAGAATCCCGACTACAACATCAAGATGGAAGACCTTGTCAAAAATAATTGGAAAAACTACTCTCTCTTTGTGTCAATCTATCAAAACGTTTTGGGCAAAGTTGACACGACGATGGACAGAGAACTCAACGAATATCCAACCGAAACAGAATACACCTATATCACCTATGTCAAAGGAATGTTAATTTTTGATTCAGTGCGTCAAATCATTGGCGACAAAGCGTTCTTTGAAGGACTCAAAACCTATTTTGAAGAAAACAAATTTTCTATCGCTCGTCCAGAGAATTTAATATCCGCATTTGAACGTGCAAGCAAGTGCGATTTGGATAGTTTGTTTGACGCATGGATTCAAGGAAAAATCATAATAATAAATCAGATTTAACAATAATTAAAAAAATTAAAGAATTAAATAAATATAGATTCTCAATATTTACCAATAGGGGTATTGACGGAAAAATGTCCACTGCCGTTTTGGTCAAACTAAACGGACAGAAAGTAGTTTTGTGCACAAAAGATTTTTTCGACGGTTCTTTGCCTTACACAATCACAAACAGCCTCGGGAAGATTAAATGTTCGCGCGCTTTCATTTCCTCCGATTATCCCCTTGTAATGCTTATGCCAGACAGCGTTCCGGATACTTTCGTCCCTTTTGAAGTTGTCTCTCCCCAGGAAATGGTATCTATCATTGACAAAAAACTTACCATGATTGCGCCGTCTAAGGCTGGATTTTCAAAATTCCCGGTGCGCATTTTTTCGGAGGACCAAAAATACCTAAACCTCACCTCGGATACTGCTCCGGAAATCCGCAAATCGACAAATATTAAGAGGCTCGATAGAAGGGGTGAAAAATTTCTCCTTTCAACAAAGATTTCTGTCGATGCGGGAAACAACTCGATTGTTATCGACCCGGATTCGGGGAAGCTCGTATCTATGGCGTTTCGCAAATACAAC
>URYH01000025.1 GCA_900552105.1 uncultured Eubacteriales bacterium
TTTAATCAAAAACAACGTTCGCTCAAAAGTGCGCTCATGGAAGAAATCGCGGGAATGACGAGTTCTCTTGTTCTTTATATGCTAAAGCGCAAAGATGTTTTGGTTGATGGGGTGCGACAAAGCAAAGATATTTCGCTTTTTGGGGGAGAAAAAATTGTTTGTTATTATGACTCAAAACAATTAAAACCCAAATTTGAGATTGCTTTTGAGGATAACAACATTTTGATTATAAATAAATTTGCCGGCATTGAAGTTTGTGATGGGGTTGACAATGTTGAAAAAATGCTGAACGCAGATGGAATAAAATGCTGGGCGGTTCATCGAATTGACAGAAACACCGAAGGACTTGTTTTGTTTGCAAAAAATCAAATATCAAAAGACATTCTTGAAAAAGCAATAAAAGACAAGTCACAAATCAAAAAAACTTATGTTTGTGAAGTGGTTGGCAGTCCAAAATTTGAACACATTGTTGATGAAAAGTATTTGATTAAAGATGCAAAGAAATCTGTTGTCAAAATTTATCCCAAAGAGGTTGCGGGTGCTTATCGAATTGTGACGGAATTTGAAGTTGTCAAAAGACTTGAAAACTCAACCATTTTGAAAGCAATTTTATTCACAGGAAGAACACATCAAATCAGAGCACATCTGAGTTCTTTGGGATGTCCGATTGTTGGAGACGGCAAATATGGCGATTATGAAGCGAACCGAAAGTTGCGGGCAAAAACTCAACATCTAACAGCAGCACGCATTGATTTTTGTTTGGAAGATGAGAACTTGTCTTATCTTAATGATAGACACTTTGAAGTTAAGCCCACGTGGCTTCATTAACACAAATTTGTTGTTTTTCATATAAAAATACCACAGGAGTTTTTTGTGGTTATTGGTTTTGAAGAAGATTTTGGGAATTATCCCAAACTAAAAAAACAAAATGCAAATTCCTACTACTTGGGACTTGTGCAAAATTTATATGCTGGCAGTGAAGGGGAACTTGCGTGTTTTCTTCAAGCGACATATCAATTTCAAGTGCTTGAAGACTATGATCAGGAAATCGTTGGCACTCTCAAAAAAATTGCCGAACAAGACCAAAAACATCTATCAATCCTTTCACATATAATTCTCATGCTTGGCGGAAATCCAAAGTTTTTGAACGCGCAAAACAAATGGTTTTCAACTCGTGAAATCGACTATGTTCAAGGCGTAAAACAAATTATCTCCTTTGATATTGAACTTAAGGAAAAGGTGATTCTTGATTACAAATCAACAATACAAAAGATTTCATCGTCGGAAATTAAATCTGTGCTTTCAAGAATTTTGGCTGATGAAAACAACCATTTGCAAGCATTAAGAAATATTTATGCAAATTTATAAATATTCATAAGCACTCATGTGATAAATCTGCAAGGCACAAACCTATCAAAATGTCTAGTTTGACACTGTATATACTATATTAAAAGATAAAGTTTAAAAAATTTTAAACTATTTTTTCATTTTATGTTGACATATTTTGACAATGTATATATAATCACAATGAGGAATAAATATAAATGAACTTTAAAAAATATAATTTCATTTTTGTTTTTATGGTCGCGCTGGTGGTTGCAATGCCAATCGTCAGTGTTTCAACGCGCTCAAGAACACCTTCGGCCGACATAAATGACGAACTTCCTCCAGTGATTGAAGTTGACACCAATGATCAAAAACCTTCAAAACAAAATGCATATAAATTTGGCAATGCTTGGCAAGCATATAATCATGTTCTTTCATCAACTTTCGCAACATCTTACAAAATGAAGACGGTTCAAAACTTGGTTGCTTCAGCAAATGTTGGAGTTAAACTTGATTTCAATCAAAAAGTTATGCTTGATACATATGTGACAAAAGACGGAAAAATTCTTGAGGAAACATACTCGAGCGGAACAAAAGAATTTTTCAATGTCGCATATTTCGACGGAAAAGATGTATATTCACAAAAAGTTGATGGCTCTTTTGTGGTTGGACAAAAGCCAAATGTCACACCAAACAAAGCAACAAAAGCGGACTATATCAAATCAGAAGGTGTTATGCCTGCATTCACTTTTAATCTTAACAAAAACAACTCTTCCGCATCTTTTTTCACAAAAACAGGATCAAAGTATGTATTTAAGTTGACTGTCACTGACAGCAGTGTTTGGCAAGATTATCTCAAAAAAATCAACATTATGTCAGGAAGTGAAAGATATCCAAACATGAATGCTTTGAGCATCGATTTTGAAGTTTCCGCAAAAACAGGAAATCTTCTCAAAATGACAATCACAGAAGAGTATGGAATTAAATATATGGGAATTGATGTCACATGTCGTTCAACCAGTGTAAAACAATTCTATGAAGTTGGACAAAATGTTGAACTTCCAAGTTTGAGTTATATGGGTTTGTAATATTCCGAGAATAATCTCTTTTTTGGCACGGCAAAAGTCGTGTCTTTTTCTTTGCTAAAAAATGCTTGCTTTTGCTCTTTTTGTGTGTTATACTCGCAAAGACAGTCGAAATGGAGAAATCCATTGTCCTTGCTCAAAATTTGAGCCGTAAGTCCATAAGGAGGTTTTTATGAATAAGTATGAATTGTTGTTTATCATTTCAGCAACGACACCAGACGATCAAAAAGAAGCCATTATTTCAAAAGTTACTTCTTTTATTGAGAAGAATGCTGGAACAGTTGACGCAGTTGATAAATGGGGAATGAAAAAATTTGCATATCCAATCAACTTCAAAAACGAAGGATATTATGTTCTCGTTAATTTCACAATTGCACCAAGCAAAATCGCTGAACTTGATAACATGATGTATGTTAACGAAAATATTGTTCGTCAAATGTTCGTCAAGAAAGAAAATTAAGGAGAAATTTATGAACAAAGTATATCTCATTGGAAATCTCACAAAAGATCCAGAACTCAGTCAAACAAATAGTGGAATCTCAGTTTGCAGATTCACTCTTGCAGTTTCTCGTCGTTTCCAAAATGCTGACGGCGAAAGAGAAACAGATTTTCTCAATATTGTTGTTTGGCGTGGACAGGCAGACAATTGCCACAAATTCCTCAAAAAAGGAAGCAAATGTGCTGTTTCTGGTTCAATCCAATCAAGATCATATGATGCCCAAGATGGCACAAAGCGTTATGTGACAGAAATTGTTGCAGACGAAGTTGAATTTATTTCAACAAACAGAAACACAGATTCATCAGAAGGCAAAAAGAAAGCTGACGAAGTTAGCGAACTTGAACCAATCGATGATGACTCTCTTCCATTTTAATTAAAAGGAGAAAATCATGGAAAACGTACAAAAAGTTGAAAATGCAGCTCCAGCAAAGAAATATAGAAAACCTGCGAAGAAAAAAGTTTGTGTATTTTGTCAAGACAAATCAATTGTTATTGATTACAAAGACACAGCAAGACTTCGTAAATTCATGACAGAAAAAGGAAAAATTCTTCCACGTCGTCAAACAGGTGTTTGCTCAACTCACCAACGTGAACTTGCTCTCGCAATCAAACGTGCAAGAGTTATGGCACTTCTTCCTTTCCAAGCTGACTAAATTTAATCAAAACCGCAGTGGTTGCGGTTTTTTTATGCAAAACTATTGGATTAAACATGTGATTATGTTATAATCACACTATATTTTGAGAGGAAAAGAATATGATTGATATAACAAACATCACACCATCAAACTTTATTGAAGAAGAAATTTTGGAAGACATCAAAGCGGGCAGAACAAAAGAGGTTATCACACGTTGTCCACCAGAGCCAAGCGGTTATTGGCATATCGGTCATTGCAAAGCATGGATGATTGATTTTGAAACCGCATTGAAGTTTGGCGGATACACATATCTTCGAATGGACGACACAAATCCAAGTCGAGAACAGGGTGAATTTGCCGACAGCTATCTACACGACCTGAAATGGCTCGGATACACACCAAAAGCCATGATTTATGCAAGTGAAGCATACTTTGAAGACATCTACAAAATCGCCGAACAAATGATCATGGACGGATTTGCCTATGTTGACGAACTCTCGCAAGAAGAGCAACAAAAGCAGAAGGGCACACTCACAGAACCTGGGGTCAACAGCCCATATCGCGACAGACCAAGAGAGGAAAGTCTGAAACTATTCCGTGAAATGAGAGCGGATAAATATGCTGACGGAACGCTCACATTGAGGGCAAAAATCGACATGAGTCACCCAAATATTTTGATGCGTGACCCAATTATGTATAAAATTTCTCATGAGCCTCACTACAGAACAGGTAGCAAGTGGTGCATATATCCAATTTATGATTTTGCACACCCAATGGAAGACGCGCTCGAAGGTGTCACATATAGTCTTTGTGACACGACATTCAGAGTGCATCGCGAACTTTATGAATGGTTTATTGAACATGGGTGGAAAAAACCATATGCACCAAAACAAAGAGAATTTTCGACGCTTAATCTTGAAAATGTTTTGCTTGGAAAACGCTATCTGAAAAGACTTGTTGAAGAAACCAATCTCCTTTTGGGTTGGGACGATCCAAGATTGATGACAATTGTTGGAATGCAAAGACGTGGCTACACTGCCGACGGAGTTAAAAACTTTATTAAAAGCTGTGGTGTTGTTGCATCAACGAGCACAATTCCAATTTCTGCATTACAGTTTCATATAAGAGAAGACTTGAACAAAATTGCAACGCGTGCGATGGTTGTGCTTGATCCACTCAAAGTTGTTATCACAAATTACGACAAGGATTCAGAAGTTGTTTATATGGACAACAATCCAAATGTCGAAAATGCAGGTCGACACGAAATGCTTTTCTCAAAAGAAATATATATTGATAGTGACGATTTCAGTCTTAATCCACCACCAAAATATAATAGACTTGTTGAAGGTGGGTTGGTTCGCCTCAAAGGTGCATATGTAATTAGATGCAACAAAGTGATTTTTGATAATGATGGCAAGATTGACCACCTTGAATGTGAGTATTTGCCCAACACAAAAAGTGGCGAAGACACAAGTGGAATAAAAGTCAAAGGCACAATTCATTTTGTTTCAAGCAAAAATTATTTTCCAATAACAATACGAAATTTCAAAAATTTGACAAAAATGGAATATGTTTGGCCGTCAAAAGCGCTTGCTGATGGAACACCGCTTGAAGAAATCTTGGAAGAAGACTCCATGACAGAAAGTGTGGCTTATGCAGAAAACTTTTTGAAAACTGCTGAAGTTGGTGACAAATTCCAATTTATGAGAAAAGGTTATTATTGCCTCGACAAAGACACAAACAAAAATGAAGGGAAATATATATTTAATAACACAATTTCTCTCAAAGATGGTTTCAAATCATAATTGTGTTCTTTTTCGAATGCGAAAAAGAACCAAAAAGCGTGGGGAGTTGCGATTCTCCCCACACCCCTTCAAACGCCCCTTGGCGGAGAGGGGCAAGGGGTCAACTCGGACTACGAATAAAAAGAGGTTTTGTAAATTGGACAAAACCTTTTTTTTTATTTTTGTCCTCGCGGTTTTTTATTCCAGCCTTATAATCGCTGGTCAATCTCTCGGTTTATGTCATTTCGACGCGGAGCTTAGCGTAGCGAGAAATCCAAAACCATGCAGTGTGATTATTACAACGCTTATAAAACCTTTTTATTAAAAATTGAAATTTTTCAATAATATTGTTTATTCGACAAAAACACACAGAAAAGACCTAACAAAAAATGTGGTTGTTTGATAACATTGTTTTGAGGTCAAAATGAAAAAACAAAGTGTTGCTGTTGAAAATAATATTGATAAAATTAACAATTTTAAGCCGAAAAATGCTCAAAAAACTAAAATTTTTGTATTTTTTCGCTATTTTTTGATATTTTTTGCATTTTACATACTTAATCGAGCGGGAATTAATGGAGAAGTTTTTCCGTTTGCATTTTCGTTTTTATATGCGATGTGTTGGTGTAGTTTCAATCCGTTGATTTTGGGGTCGAGTTTTATCGTTGCATCTTATCTTGCTTCTTTTTCGCTCACGACACTTCTTTGTGCAGGTGTGACAAGTGTGTTTATGATTATTTGCTACTATTTGCATTTGAAGTTCAAAAAACCAATCAAGTCATGGCTTATGGCGATATATGCTTTGATTTCACAAACTTGCTATCTCTATTTTGCAATATCCGAAAGTGGAATGTTTTTGTTTCCAATAATTTCTGTTGTCCTTGGAATTCTGTTTTTCTTTGCCACGATAAAATTTTTTGAGGCAATTATTATTCGTGGTTTTGCAAGCAAATTGACATCAACTGAAATCATATGTGGTGGAGTTGTTCTGTTGGCACTGTCGTGTGGAATGGCAACGCTCAATATTTATGGTTTTGAACTTATCAAACTTTTTGCTGCCATTGCAATTTTGCTCGTATGTTTTTGTTTTGATAATTTGACAACTTTGGTTGTGTCGGCTGTGATGGGGGCAGGTGCGATGCTTGCAGCAAATCAGTCAACATATGCTTGTGTTTTTGTCATATGGGCGCTGGTTGTTTGTGTATTTAAATTCAAAAACAGATTTTTGCCAGTTGTTGGACTTCTTGCCATTGATGCGGCTCTAGGATTTTACTTTGGAATATATGGTCAGTATACGTGGATTAATGGGCTTCCTGTTCTTCTGGGTGCGTTGATTTTTCTTGTTGTTCCAAACTCTGTCATTTCTGAACTTTCTGGATTTTTTTCAACTTCTGCCGACAGGCTTGCGATGCGGAACATAGTTAATCGAAACCGCGAGCATCTGTCGCGAAGGCTTGGAGAGTTGGGAGACGTTTTTTCAGAGATGAACAAAGTTTTTTGCTCGATGATCAAGGGTGGGCTTTCAAAAGAAGACGCTCAAGCATATCTTGTGCAAGAAGTCAAAGAACGCTCTTGTGAGGGCTGTCCTGAAATAAACACTTGTCATCGTGCAAAAGCGGAAGAAACAAGCAAACTTTTTGATGATTTTGTGACAATTGCATATGAGCGTGGGCGAGTTGGAGTTTTGGATATTCCACCAAATCTCCTCGCGAGATGTCCAAAAACATCACAAATTATTGCAAACACGAACGAACTTTGCGAACAATACAAAAAATACGCTCAAGTTATGACAAATATTGACGCAAGCAAGGTTTTGGTCGCGGAGCAACTTGGAGGCATATCAAAAATCATGAAATCGCTTTCAAAGGAAGTGTCGAACAATATTTCTTTTGATGCAGGACGAGAAAATAAAATTGCTGATGAACTTTCAATAAACAACATAATCACATCTGATGTTGTGATTTACGAACAAAACTATGACATTGTTTCAGCAACGGTTATTGTGCGAGAAGATTGCTTGGATATTGAAAAAATTGAAAAAATTGTTGGCAAGGTTTGTGGCTGCAAAATGAAGGTGTCTGGTTCAATGCAAGCACCAAAGGCGGGGTGGATTGTGATATCTCTTGCCACCGCACCAAAATATGATGTTGTGTTTGGCAACGCAACACAAACAAAAACTGGAAGTGAAATCAGTGGGGATTCATTCTCGGTTATTCGAATTGAGAATGACAAATTTATGCTCGCTCTTTGTGATGGCATGGGGAGTGGTGTGAAAGCGGAGCGTGCGAGCAATCTTGCAATGGGGCTTGTTGAAAATTTTTATAAAGCCGGCTTTGACAGTGATACGATTCTTTCGTGCGTGAACAAACTTCTCTCAATTGGGAGTGATGAAATTTTTTCTGCTCTTGATATGTGTGTGGTCAACCTTCGTGACGGCACTGCGGACCTCATCAAACTTGGCGCACCTTGCGGTTTTATCAAACGCGATGGCAAAATGGATGTTGTTGAGGGGAGTGCTTTGCCGATTGGAATTGTGGGCGACATTCAGCCTTATAATAAAAAAGTTGTTCTGGCAAAAGATGATTTTATTGTTCTTTGCACGGATGGAGTAAGCGACTCATTTATGTCCGAAAAAGACCTTTCTGCATTCATTTTTGAAAACTCTACACTAAATCCGCAGGAATTGGCGGATGCAATCATCAAAAAAGCAGTTGAAAACTGCAAAGGTGTGGCGCTTGACGACATGTCTGTTTTGGTTGCACGAATATTTAGGAATTAGTCCAAAATCTCTCATATTGACATAAAGGCTCTGCGTATGCTATAACAATTTTATAGTTGGAGGGCGAGAAAATGTTTGTTGAAAAACTTTCAAAAAAAGAACTGGTGGATTTCATTAAAAAAATTGGATATGAACCAAAACAAGAAATGCCAGATATAAAATTAAACAAAGACGGAGACGCACTTGTTTTGATTTCGTGCGAACCTACAAAATTACAAAAAGATTTATATCAACAAGTTTTGAATTATTCAGGCATAGGTTATTTTTGCGACAACACTCCTTATTATATGGGCACAACACTTGCATTGACAGATTTTGATTGCTATGACATTTTACACATGGAAAAAGAATATCATGATGACTGGCAACAATTCATGTATAAAAAATTTGGCGACAAATATGTCAAAGCACTCGATGCTGCGATTGAAAAACAAAGGCAACGTAAACAAAACGAAGGAGAAGAAAGATAATTTAATAACAAAAATATGTGCAAGTGCACATATTTTTTTAACAATTGTTTTGAAAACATTTTTTCAAATATCCAAAAAAGTTGCAAAGCGTTTGTGTTCGTGATATAATGGCAAAGTTTAGGCAGAGGTGTCAGAGCGGTCTAATGTGCTCGCTTGGAAAGCGGGTGTGGTGAAAGCCACCTCGGGTTCGAATCCCGACTTCTGCGCCAAAAAGTCCCGCAGGGACTTTTTTTCGTGATCGGGATTCTGCAAGTTAACTTGCATTGCAAACTATGTTTGCAAAAACCCGAGACCTCGGCTGGCACCCGACGATGCTTGCCCGTCAGTGGAGTCGGCTCTGCCGACTGCGAATCCCGACTTCTGCGCCACGACTGCGAAGTGAGGGATCCATATGTGTTAGCGTATGTTCCCGACTTCTGCGCCACGACTGCAAAGTGAGAGATCCATATGCGTTAGCGTATGTTCCCGACTTCTGCGCCA
>URYH01000026.1 GCA_900552105.1 uncultured Eubacteriales bacterium
AATAATTGATTAAAATATATTTTAAAAATAAAAAAATAATTTTTTGTATATTAAAAAAATAATTCTTTCCCTTTTGATATAAAGAAAAGAATTAAAATTGTTTATTTTTAATAAATAATCATGTAAAATGCATATTTTTTCACAAATTCTATACGATTTGAGCGTTTTTTATGTGAATTTTTTTATTAAATTCATCATTTTCGCTTAAATCTGTGCAAGTGATTAATGTTTGAGTTTTTTCACAAAACTTCAAAAGTCGTTTGCGACGTTTTGGATCCAACTCTGAAAACACATCATCAAGAAGAAGCAGTGGCATTTTCCCAGTTTGATTCTTTATTATTTCAAGTTCGGCAAGTTTCATTGAAAGTGCGGTGGTTTTTTGTTGCCCTTGTGAGCCATATGCTTTTATGTCGATGTCATCAACCAAAATTTTTATATCGTCACGATGTGGTCCCACCGAAGTGAATCCAAGTTTGAAGTCTTTTTCAAGATTTTTTTCTAGTGAAGATAGCAGTTGGCTTTTTATTTGTTCAATGTTTTCACCAACTGTTCCAAGATAGGAAAGGTTGAGTTTTTCATCATTATTTGTCAGATATGTGTGAGCAAGTTCAGCATATGGAGATAGTGCGTTCAAAAAGTTTATTCTCGAAAATATTATTTTGCTGCCAATATCTGCAAGTTGCTCATTCCAAATAAACACAGAATTTTTGATTATTTCAAGGTTTGCTGAAGATTTGAGAAGCTTGTTTCTTTGATCCAAAACTTTGTCATATTTCCCAAGCAAATAAAAATAATTTTTTGATGTTTGAGATATGGCTATATCCATAAATCTTCTTCTGTCTTCTGGGCTCTCTTTTATGAGTTTTAGTCCATCAGGTGAAAAGAAAACACATGGAAGTTCACCCATCAGTTCTCCAATTCTATGAATTGCAATTCCATTTATTTTTATTGTTTTTTTGTTCTTTTTTGAAAAAACGATTTCGATTGTGCGTTTTATGTTATTTTGAGCAATTTCAACCTTTATTTTTGCAATTTCTTTGCCCATTTTTATGACTTCACGTTCTTTGTTTGTTCGCATGCTTTTGCCGATTGAACAAAAATAAATTGCTTCCAAAAGGTTTGTTTTTCCTTGTGCATTATTACCATAAATTATGTTGACTCCCTTGTCGAAATCAACCGAAACACTGTCATAATTACGAAAATCATTAAGCACAAGTCTTTTTATTGTCATGCAAATATTTTAACACAAATCTCAACATTCTTCAACTTTATATAATATTTAATTAACTTATTTTTGTTTTCATTTACAAACAAAATGGCATGTGATATAATCAGCACTATGAAAAACGACATTATTGTGGCAGTTAGCACTCCGATTGGAATGGGAGCAATCAGCATCGTGAGAATGAGCGGTGATGGCTGTCTTTTGATTGCAAAAAAAATATTTTCTTCACAACACTTGAACTATGATAAAATTGAGCCGAGAAAACTTTATCTCGGAACTTTTTCATATGGCGAAATCAATGATGAATGTCTGCTTGTTTATTTCAAAAACCCATTTTCATACACTGGCGAAGATTTGGTTGAATTTCAAATTCACGGTTCAACAAGTCTTGTTGATAAAGTTATTTCTGCGTGTCTTGAAAATGGCGCAAGAATGGCAAGTGAAGGGGAATTTACAAAGCGTGCTTTTGTTAACGGAAAAATCAGTCTTGAAAAAGCTGAAGGAGTGATTGACACAATCAATGCCGAAAGCGAAAACGAACTCAAAGCTGCAAAATCTCTTATGCAAGGAAAGTTGTTTTCACAAATTCGCGAAATGCAAAACGATTTGACATCACTGCTCGCACGCCTTGAAGTTGCACTCGACTATCCAGAGCATGACATTGAATACACCGAAACTCAAAATGCAAAAAAAGAACTCGAAAACATCAAGACCAAACTTGAAAAAATTCTCGAAAATTCAGACCAAAACTCATTTATCAAGAATGGTGTTAATGTTGCCATTGTTGGCCGTGTAAACTCCGGAAAATCAAGTCTTCTTAATGCACTTCTTGGCGAAAATCGAGCGATTGTCACAAACATTGAAGGCACAACACGCGATATTGTTCGCGAAACAATCAACTATAAAGGTTTGAAAATCAACTTTATTGACACCGCTGGAATTCGAAAAAGTGAAGATGCAGTCGAAAATATTGGAATTGAAAAATCGTTTGAACAAATAAATTCAGCCGACGTTGTTTTGTTTGTTTATGATAGTTCAAGAAAACTAAACGACGAAGAACGCGAAACTCTCAAAAAAATTGAAAACAAAAATCACATTATCATCGCAAACAAAAGCGACCTCAATCGCGTTGAAAATGACATCTCGCCCGACATTGAAATTTCAGCTTTGAAAGAGCAAAATATTGACGAAGTGAAACAAAGAATATATAACTTGTCAAAATGCGGGAAAATTAATTTTAATGAAATATGCCTAACAAACGCAAGGCATATTGAGGCGATAAAACAATCAATAAACTACATTTCAAAAGCAATTTCATGCTGCGACACAGAGACTGTGGATATCGTTATTTTGGAAATCAAAAAAGCATGGGAAAGCCTTGGAAAAATCACAGGAGAAACAGAAAACGAAAGTATTATTGATGCAATATTTTCAAAATTCTGCTTGGGAAAATAAAATGGAAAAAGACAACGAATTTTTTTATGATAGCATTGTTATTGGAGCGGGGCACGCGGGTTGTGAAGCTGCACTTGCTCTATCACGCACCGGACAAAAAACACTTCTTCTCACACTCAATCTTGATGCAATTGCATTTCTTGCTTGCAATCCTTCAATCGGTGGCACTGCAAAAGGTCATTTGGTTTGTGAAATTGACGCACTTGGCGGACAAATGGGAATCAACGCAGACAAAACAGCACTTCAAATCCGTATGCTCAATATGGGGAAAGGTCCTGCCGTTCATTCACTGCGCGCGCAAGCTGACAAAATCAACTATCACAACACAATGAAACGCACACTTGAAAACACACCAAACCTTTTTATTAGGCAACTTGAAGCGGTTGAAATCACACAAGAAAATGGCCATGTTCATTCAGTCAAAACCGCACAAGGTTTGGAGTTCTTTTGCAATAGTGTTGTTGTTGCGACTGGCGTATATCTCAAAAGCCGCATCATTATCGGCGAATACACAAAAAACAGTGGACCAAATGGGTTTGCTCCTGCAAACGAACTAACAAAAAGCCTTATAGATTTGGGTCTTCAAATCAAAAGATTCAAAACTGGAACACCAGCCCGCGTCAATTCAAGAACGATTGATTTTTCAAAAACAGAAGAACAAAATGGTGATGAAGACATTCAATCTTTTTCATTCTTAACCAAAAAGACACCAAAAAACAAGGCAAAATGCTACCTGACCTACACAAACCAAAACACTCATAAAATCATTCGTGACAATCTTTCTCGCGCACCAATGTTTTCGGGAATAATTGAGGGAATTGGTCCACGTTATTGTCCATCAATCGAAGATAAAATTGTTCGCTTTGCTGACAAAGAACGCCACCAAGTTTTTTTGGAACCTGAATCTCTTGAAACGAATGAAATTTATCTTCAAGGTGTTTCAACATCACTTCCAGTTGATGTTCAAGAACAAATGTATCGAACAATCGCAGGACTTGAAAATGTTGAAATCATGAGAAATGCATACGCAATTGAATATGACGCAATTGAATCAACTCAACTTCTTCCAACTCTTGAATTTAAGGACGTCAAAGGTTTGTTCTTTGCTGGTCAAGTCAACGGAACAAGCGGCTATGAAGAAGCCGCCGCACAAGGTCTTGTTGCTGGAATTAATGCAAGCCTTTATAATCGAAAAGAGGAACAACTTGTTCTAAAAAGAAGTGATGCTTACATTGGTGTTTTGATTGATGACCTTGTCACAAAAGGAACGAATGAACCATATCGAATGATGACATCTCGTGCCGAATATAGACTCTGGTTAAGACAAGATAATGCCGATGTCAGACTCACAGAAATTGGCCGCCGTGTTGGTCTTGTTGATGACGAAAGATATTCAGTTTTTCAGAAAAAAATGAAAAAATTTGAAAAAATGAAGCAAATTTTGCAAGAAAAAGTCAAATTTGACCAAAAACTTGTTGATTTTTGCGAAAAAGTTGGCGAAATCCCTCCACGTGAAAGCATGAAAGTGAAAGACCTTTTGAAGCGAACAAATATAACCGCACAAAACCTCAATGCTGAATATGGATTGTTCAAAGGTTATAGTCCAAGACTTGTTGATGACCTCAACACATTTGTGAAATATGAAGGATATATTAATCAACAACTTGAAGACATTGAAAAAGCAAAAAAGAATGAAAGTCTAAAAATACCTGAAAATTTTGATTACTCAGAAATCAAGGGTCTTCGAATTGAAGCAATTCAAAAACTTTCAAAAATCAAACCTCTTGACATTGGACAAGCTTCAAGAATTTCTGGTGTTTCACCAGCTGACATTGCAGTGCTTTCTGTTATGATAAAAATGAAAAAGTAGGGGAATATGCAAGAATTATTAAAACAAATTTTTCAAAAATATAAGATTGAAGCAAGCGAAAAACAAATTGAACAACTTGTAAAGTTTTATGAACTTGTTGTTTCTTGGAATGAAAAAATCAATCTCACCGCAATCACGGATAAAAAGGAGTTTGCCTTCAAGCATATTCTTGACTCCGTGCTGCCATGTGCTTGTTTTTCGGAAAACGCAAAACTTATTGACGTTGGTGCGGGAGCAGGTTTTCCGTCAATTCCGCTCAAAATTCTTCGACCAGACCTTGATATAACAATGCTTGACAGTCTTAACAAAAGAGTTAATTTTCTTAATCTTGTGATTGAAACTCTCGGGCTTGAAAAAATTCGAGCAATTCACGGAAGATGTGAAGATGTTGCAAAAGATTTTATGTTCCGTGAAAAATTTGATTATGGTGTTGCTCGTGCAGTTGCAGCTCTTCCAACTCTTTTGGAATATGTTTTGCCATTTGTGAAAGTCGGGGGTCAGATGCTTGCATATAAATCAGTTCAAGCACAAAGCGAACTTGATCTTTCAACCCGTGCTCAAAACATTTTGGGTGGAAGAAGTGTTGAAATAAAAAAATATATGATTTATGAAATTTCAAGCGAAAGAAATATCATTGTTATAAACAAACAAAATCACACACCAGCAGGTTATCCAAGAAGCGGCAACAAAGCCAAATCAAACCCACTATAAAATGAAATTTAGTGCAAAAGAGACGACACTCATAATGATTTTGATTGACTAAAAAATGTGGATAACTTATAATTAAGATGTTAAGAGGAAACTATGCAAGAATTACAAATTATGTGGGAGAGAGTTCTTTCAAAACTCGAAATGATGACAACAGCTGTTTCATTTGACCTTTGGATCAGACCTCTTGAAGTTTTGGAATTTAAGGATTACAACACCTTGATTTTGGTTGCAAGTTCAACAACCGCAAAAAATCAACTTTTGAAAAATCACAAAATTCAACTTCAAAATGCGATAAACGAAGTTTTTAATGACAACATCAATTTTGAAATTCTCGACCAAAACGAAAAAGACGAATACATAAAAACAAACACACCTGCAAAAAATCAAAAGGTTGAGGAAGAAGGCAACAAAGCAAATTCAAACTTCAACGAAAAATACACTTTTGATAATTTTGTTGTTGGAAAAAGCAATCAGTTTGTTTATGCAGCAGCAAAATCAGTTGCAGAAAACCCTGGACAAAAATTCAACCCACTATTTATTTATGGTGGAGTTGGACTTGGAAAAACTCACTTACTTCACGCGATTGGAAACTACATAAAATCTGCCTATCCTGACAAAAAAATCATGTATGCAACTTGCGAAAAATTCACAAATGACTACATTGAATCACTTCGCGCAAACAAGGATATGGCAAACTTTGAATTCCGTGAAAAATATCGCAATCTTGATGTTCTTATGATTGATGACATTCAATTTATTTCAAACAAAACAAGCACGCAAGAAGAATTTTTCCACACATTCAATGACCTATATCAACGACAAAAACAAATAATCATTGCATCTGACCGACCACCAAAAGAAATTGCAACACTTGAAGAAAGACTTCGCTCGCGTTTCACAAGCGGACTCATTCAAGACATTCAAACACCAGACTTTGAAACAAGAGTTGCAATCTTGCGTAAAAAAGCACAGCAAGAAAAATATTCGATTGATGACGAAGTCATAAACTTCATTGCCGAAAAGATTGACACCAACATTCGTGAGATGGAAGGAATTTTGTCAAAAGTGTTCTTCTTTGCAACACTTCTTGGAAAAAAGAGTGCAACACTTGAAGAAGCATATGAGGCCATGAAAGAAAATATGGACGAAATCAAAGAAGGTCTTTCACCAGATATGGTTATCGACACGGTTTGCAAATATTTCAACATTTCAAAAAATGATATTGTTGGCAAAAAGAAAAACAAAGAGATTGTTGAACCAAGAATGATATGTATATATCTCATCTGTGAACTTCTTGACCTTCCACTTGTTGCAATCGGCAAAAAGTTTGGAGATCGTGACCACACAACAATAATGCATGCACGTGACAAGATCACAGAACAAATCAAAACCAACAACAAAATCAAAGTTTATATCACCGACATAAAAGACCTGTTGACAAAATGAGGAAATGTGCATAAAAAAGCTTGCTTATAAACACAGTTAAACACATTGCAAAAAACCAAATATTGTGGTTCGAAAAATGTCGAAAATATTGTAATAAACAATATATTGTGTGTCAAAAAAGTTATTCACATTTCAACAGTTATTATTACTATTAATACTATTTAAAAATAAATAAATCATTATTAATAAAGGAGCAAAAAAATGAAATTAGTATGTGATGGTTTGGATTTATCTGATGCAGTGATAAAAGTATCAAAAGCAATAAACCCAAAAACAACAAATCCAATCTTGGAAGGAATCAAACTTGTTGCAGAGGACGGAACACTCACATTGTCCGCAACAGATTATGAACTTTCGATTGAAAAGAAAATCAAAGCAGACATAAAAATTGAAGGAGAAACAGTTGTTCCAGGTCGTTTCTTTTCAGAGTTCGTAAAAAAACTTACAAACGAAAAAATTGAACTCACTCTCAATGACAACAATCAACTCATAATCAAGTATTGCGATAGTGAAGGTTATATTCAATGTATGAACTCACTTGAATATCCAAGCCTCAAAAAGATTGATAATGGTGATTATTTTGGAATTACTCAAAAAGATTTCAAAACACTCATCAACAAATCAAACTTTGCAGTTGCTCTTGACGATTCTCGTCCAATTCTCAAAGGTTGCTTGCTCGAAGTTGAAGGAAATAATCTTCGCGGGGTTGCACTTGACGGTTATCGTCTTGCTTTCATTCAAAAGCCAGTTGTTGCATCTTCAGGAAGAATTAGAGTTGTTGTTCCAGCAAGAAGTTTGAGTGAAGTTAGCAAAATTCTCGAAGACAGCGACGACATTATTAATGTTTATATTCACCAAAATAATCTCATGGTTGACCTCAAAAACACAAAAATTATAACACGTCTTATTGATGGTGAGTTTTTGAATTATAACCAAATTATTTCAAACACATTTGCCTCAAAAATAACCGTGAACAAAGCACAACTCGAGCAAGCGTTGGAACGTGCTTCACTTTTGAGCAAAGTTGGACAAAACAATCTTGTTAAATTTGATATAAAAGAAAGAAATATGGTTATTTCTTCAAATTCTGAAATTGGAAACATCAAAGAAAATATCAATGTTGTTCTTGACGGAAAAGAACTCAACATTGCATTTAATGCTTCATACTTTATGGACGCATTAAGAGTGCTTTCAGACGAATTCATCACAATCAATTTCAATAGTGCAATCAATCCTTGCGTAATCAAACCAGTTGAGGGAGATGAATATCTATACCTTATCCTTCCAGTCAGAATGATTAACTAGTTTAGTGTTCTTTTTCGATTGCGAAAAAGAACCAAAAAGCGTGGGGAATTTGGATTTTCCCCACACCCCTTGA
>URYH01000027.1 GCA_900552105.1 uncultured Eubacteriales bacterium
GAAATTAACCCATAAACAAAAAGTTCAACAACAAATGGAGCGGCACCAAAAACCATTCCCCCAAACATTCCAAGCACCCCACTCAAACTTTGTTTAACAACTTGTGCATCATTTGAAAATTGCATTTTTGGAAATAGCAAATTCAAAAGAATTCCAAAACATGAACTCAAAACAACTGACAATATTGGCAGAACAAAATATGAAATTATTGCGACCACTCCACCGTCTGCAAAAAAGCAAGCGGACATAACCCCTGCAATCAAAGCAAAAGGAAGAACCAGCAAAACATTAAAAAGTATTTTTGCCCAAATATATTTTGAAGATGCGATCGGCATTGATTTCATATTTTGAAACCGCCTTCCCTCAATTGAGATTGATACGCTTGAAACATAGCAACTTCCCGACATGGAGCAAAGACACAAAAGAACAACAAGCGTCAGCAATTCATTTGTCATGACATCTTTTAGTCCAGAAAAATAGATTATCAATGGAATTGCAATCAAAATCAAACAAAACATGATTGTGTTGGTCACATATGTGACATTGTTGAAATATAGTCTACTTTCTTTTTGAAGCAAACTCAAAAATTGAGATTTTTGTTTGTAATAAACTTTTTTTGTCTTGCTTTTTCCATTTTTTGCAAAATTTGCTTGCTTATAAACAAATGTGGCAAATACAATGCCGGGAACAATCAAAATCAAATTCAATGCCACAAAAATCAAGAAGTGCCACCAAATTCCACCAAACAATGAACTTTGAATCAGTCCAACACTTGGCACAACATAATTTAGTGCGTTAACAAAACTAGCGCCTTTTGAAAGATAAAAATTGATTATGTCTTGATAGAAAGTTGAAAACAATATGACAGCCACAGAGAAAAGAAGTGACAAAATGATTGAAAAAACTTTTGATTTAACAAAAGAACTAAGCCATGCTGCGAACGCACCCAAAAACACCCCAATAATGCTCGGCAAGATTGGGAAGAACAAATATGCAAGAATAAGTAAGAAAAACAAACCAACATCAAATTGTGCATAAACAAAATATACAACCATGCTTGGTGCGAGCGTGATGAACGCATAAATATATGACGAAAACAAAACCGAAGCAAGTTTTGACGAAATAATCGCACTGTCTTTTATCGGCATGCTGGCAAGCAGTTCTTTGTCTTTTCCGCGAAAAACGCCAGAACTTGTTTCAATCGCAACCATCAAAACAATCAAAATCACAGTGACAATTCCCGATTGAACAAAGATATAATGAGTGAGATTCATTTGCGAAAATCCCTCCGCCATGCCCCAATACATTCCGCCAAATGACGCACACATCAAAAGAACAAAAAGAGAAGTCAACACAACGAGTTGTGCGATTGTTTTTTTCTTTTTTCGTGCAAACATTGCGTTTATTACGCTTTTTAAATTAATTTTTGTGAGTTTTAGGAAACTAGACATTTTCGTTCTCCAATTCCATAAAAATCTTTTCGAGATCTTTTGAGCCTTTAACTTTCCCCATCTCGCCATAACCGACGAGTTTTCCATGTTTTATGATTGCAACGTGGGTGCAAACTTTTTCTGCGACTTCAAGAACATGGGTTGAATAGAAAAACGCCGCCCCACGCACACATTCTTCATTCATCATAACTTTGAGCTCGTGGCTCGAAATTGGGTCAAGTCCAACAAAAGGCTCATCAAACAAATAAAGTTTTGGCTTGTGAAGAAAAACAGAAATAAGTGCAATTTTTTGCTTCATTCCATGCGAAAAAGTTGAAATGATATTGCCTAGTTCGCCATAAATGTTGAGCCTTTTTGCATAACTTTCAATCCTTTCTTGCCTATCTTTTGCCGAAATTCCATAAATGTCAGCAACAAAATTGAGATAGTCAATCGCAGTGAGATGCTCATAGAGAGCGGGGTCATCAGGCAAATATCCAATATCCATTTTTGTTTTGATTGGATTTTTTTTAACACTCTCTCCGTCAACATATATTTCTCCACTTTCAAACGGAATGATGCCCGCAATAGACTTAAGCGTGGTTGTTTTTCCCGCACCGTTATGCCCAATAAATGCACAAATTTGTCCGCTTTTGACTTCAAGACTCAAGTCATCAACCGCTTTAAAATCTCCAAACTGTTTTGTCAAATGTTCGATTTTAAGCATTTTTTTCACCCCCGAATAGCCTTGTAAATTTGTTCAAATTTATCACTTGGAACAATGGCAATTCCGTCACCAACACCTCCCAAAAGCAAGATTGTGTCGCCAGGTTGAAACCCAAACAACTCCCTTGCCTCTTGCGGAATCACAATTTGCCCTTTTGTTCCCATTTTTGCCGTCCACGCAAATTTTCCCTCAGGTCCTTTCATATTTCCTCCCGTATAACCAGTTATACAAATCATACCAAATTATTATATTTTCGTCAACAAAAAAAAGAACAACTTTTGTTGTTCTTATACTTGTGTATCTTGATTTACATTTTCTTGTGTGGTGATTTCTTGGTTTATGTTTTTTTCTGACAAAACCACTTCTTCTTTTGCGTCATTAACTTCGTTGCCTTTTTGTTCAATTTCGTCCAAATGTGCGTGTTTAACTTTTTTGTTTTTTGATTTGATAAGTTTTGCAATTTCAATTTTTGGTGGTTTGTAGGCCAAAAAACCATTTCCGTACGCTTCCTTGATGTTGTGACTAAATGTGAATGCATCGGGGTCAATTTCTTTGACTATCTTCTTGACTTGCATCACTTGTGAGCGACGCAAAATAACAAACAACATATCTTTTTCGTCGTGAGTATACATGCCTTCGCACTTAATGTTTGTGACACCGCGTTCGACATCTGTCATGATTTTTTGGGCAATTTCTTCCTTTTTGCTTGTGAGAATATAATATGCTCGAAGCGAACGAACACCATCAACAAACAAGTCAGACACTTTTCCACAGACAAATATTGTGATGAGCGCATACAACGGCAGGACCAAACTTGAATATGCAAACGCTGAAAGAACAACAACCAATCCATCAACAACAATGACAAGCTGGCCCGTGGTTATTGTTGGGAAATAACGATTTGTGACAACAGCGAGCATATCGCAACCACCCGTGGAGCCGTTTGCACGAAAAACAATACCCATTCCAATTCCCATCAAAAGCCCACCATAAATGGCAAATAAAATGTAAAGACTTCCCCCGCCCAGTGCAGCACTTTCAATTTCAAATTTATGTCCAATTGAAGAAACAATCTGAAATTTTGAAATAATTGATGTGAAAAATGAATATGAAAGAATGCCAACTCCTGAACGCAGTCCAAATTTCCAGCCCAGCAAAACAAAGGCATAAACATATAAAAATGCATTCAAAATGATATACCAAACAGAAGTGGAAATGTAAGTAAAACCAATTTTTGCAAGCACGTCATGAATAATCCTTGCGAGTCCCAAAAAGCCGCCAGGAACAATGTTGTAGGGCGACAAAAAGACACAATAGCCAAAGCCCAAAATAAATGTGCCACATAGAATCAAAAATATCTGAAACACGAGTGTCAAAGCTTCGCGTTTTTTACCTTTTAAATTAGCAAACAATTTCATATCGCTCCAACTTAAACTTATTATAACATAACAACACTCATTCGCAATGTTTTTTGACAAAAAAAACACCCCTCAAAGAGAGATATTTTTTTGATACACGCAATGTCACTTTCGAACAATTTTATAAACATTCCCAATCTTTTCAACACTCAAACCTTCTGCCAGCGAAGAATAATCTGTTTGCAGAAAATACTTCGCCGCTTCAAGTGATGAAAACACCCCCGCAACATATTTGTTTTTCGTGTAATCATACATTGCTTCATATCCTTCCGTTCCTTCAGCAAAAGTGTTATCTTCAAAAATGGCGTTTATTTGCTCCAACGAAACATTAAGATTTTGTCCCTCGTCAATGTCTGCCAAAATTGCAACCGCACCAGAAGATGATGAGTGTTGACTTTTTGAATATTTCCCAAATTCATTTCCAGAAATGGAATAACTGAGCTTGTCTTGATTCGGTGCATCTTTGAGAACACTCAATTGAATTGCAGAAGAAGGATGTCCGAGCTTTGTTTCTGGGTTTTCGTTCGCCAAATGAATATAGTTATTTTTGATTATCACGCTTCCATTATTAACCAAAATTCCCCGTCTTCCGTCACGAGTTAGGTCGACTTTTTGTTTTCCGTCAACTTCTTTGGTGACATATTCACCTGAATGTGAAATTTCAATGTTTTCAATCACAACTCCTCGAAGCTCGCCAGCAGAAAGATTCACAATCACACTTCCAAACAAAACTGGACGGCTCTCCCCTGCTCCTTTTATGGTTAAAGGTCGTGTTATAATCAAATTTTCAAAATTTGTCTCATCTCCATAAACACCAGACTTAACTTTGATTTTGTTTACTTCAGTGTCATTCAGTGCACTCACAAACTCTTGCAAGTTTTCAACTTCAACAAAGCCAGCCCACTCATCACCGCAAGCCGACAATGTGCCAACCAGCAAAACAACCGCAATGACAACCAAAATTATTCTCAAAACCCATTTTTTCATAAAAATATCTCCAAATTTTATTCAAAAACAAGTTTTGTCACAAATAAAATATTTTATACAAGAAATAAAAATTTGGATTATTGATGCAATTTGTCTTTTTTTTCAAACAGTTTTTTTATGAGCTCAATAAAGACACCGCCCACGCAATTACCCAAAATCACAACAAGCAATGCCAAAAACATTTGACCAGAATATTCGCCAGCAAATGCAAAATAAAACATATCTGCAACAGAGTGTTCAAATCCACATATGACAAATGTGGCGACACCAAAAAACAAACTCAAATATTTTGTTAGAACATTTTCAGATTTAAAACCTTCAACTGCAACATAAATGAGAATGTTGCAAAAAATTCCCAAAACAAACAAACTTAACAACCCGTCGCTCAATTTGTTTGCGACAATTTGACTACACCTCTCTTGCAAAGTCACAAGACGCGTCAATCTCAAACAAAGTGCGACTAAGTTTGCTCCAACAAAATTGCCCAAAAGTATGATTACAATCTTAATTGAATATCTCCAATCGTTATTAAAAACATAACAAACTTTTCCAGTAAAAAGATTGAAATTGAAGTTTAGAATAATAAACAGTCCAACACAAAAGAACAATGCGCCAACAACAACGTTTTCGCACGACAAATATGCAATTCCGCCCATAGAAATGCAAACACCCGCCAAAATTGCATAAACAAAAACTTTGATATAATCAACAACTTTTTCTTTTGCGTTCATGAACTCATTATGACATGAAACATAAAAATTTCAAAACAACTTACGCATAAAAAAACGAAGTGTTTTTTACTTCGTTCTTCTTTTATTGTTCCATTCCACAACTTTTCTTTGTTTTTTCTTGAGCTTGAAGCCATTGCCCACAAAGACTTTCTCCCTTGCCACCTTTCGTCAGATGTTTGAAATTGTCAACAAATGTTTCGTGATCAACATCAAACAGTTGTGAAAATGCCAACAAAGGATATTCAATGTTTTGCTCTTTGCACAAAATTGAGTCAACACTCGCAGATGAATTGAAATTTGCACAAAATTTTTCAGCCGCATTCTTATATTTGCAACACCCCAGACCTTCGAGTCTTTGACAAAGCTGTTTTTGTTGTTCAAAAGATAAATTTAAGTCTTCCGCCTTCAAAAAAATTGTCATCACTTTTTTGCATAGCTTTAGTGCATCTTCCAAGCTTGTTGTTTCACTCGCCAAATCACAACTTTTGATATTCCCCAAATCTTTAATCATTTGTTCAAAATCAGCATATACAAACTCTTTTCTTACAGCTTCACGACTTTGCTTTTTATTCCAGTCTGCACTCAATTTGTCAAATTGTTCTTTCACATCCCAATATCTCATGCTTTTGTCAATTTCAACTGTTATGTCGCCATATATTTTTGAATTTGTGTGAATATACGCTTTTTTGACACCTGGAAAATCGTTTTCGCGATAATCAATAAGAGCGTCAATAAGGACATCAAAAACTTTGTCGCTTTTGCACTCATAAACCAATTTATCCCCATCAATATTTCTTTCAAAATCCATTTAAAACCTCATGTATTAAATATACGATATTATCTACTCTTACATTTATATATTACACTATAACTATTCAAAAGTCAATATGCAGCGAGCAAAAGAGTAATCGCATAAAGCCTTTTTTCAGCAACAAATTTCCAAAATCAAAACATTCAATTTTTTATTGAATCCTGTGCGATGGTCCTTTGAGTGAGCATCGCGAACGGCTTCGTTTCCAGCCGTAAAACAAAAACATGGTTTTTGTGCAATGTTTTGAAAAAACATTTTTTTAAACTTTCCACTTTTATTGCTTCAGTTCATACCTAGTGGTTTTTCATATAAATGTGATATTTTCAATCCCAAGAATTGTGTGCTAAACTACTAGTGGTTTCTTTTGATACAATATTTCTCCTTTGTGTTTTGTATAATTTTATGTAGTACAATCTAAATACTAACACAAAAGAGAAATATTTGTTCATCGACAAACCGAAATTGAACCCCCAGACTATCTGGGGGTTTTCTTTTACAAAAAAAGCGAAGTGTTTCCACTTCGCTTATAGTTAAATTCTTCCACCATCACTGTCTTTTTGTTCGCACCATTCAAGATTTCTGGAATCAGCTTTCAAAGCATAAAATTTATTTGCTCTAAGTTCTTCGTCAAGTCGTTTTTCTTCATCTGTCATTTTTATAATTTTGCAGTCACAACCAAGAAATTCGTTTCTATAAGTTCTCATCACTTTCTCAGGAACGTCAATTCCAGCTTTGTCGCACTTTGCAAAAGCATTTTCGCCAACCCACACAAGATTTTTTGGCAAAACAAGTTTTTTGAGGTTTTTGCAACCATAAAAAGCATAGTCACATATTCCACGAACACTTTCCGGAATTTCAATCTCTTCAAGTGTGCAACAATTATAAAATGCCTTTTCATCAATAACTTCCAAGGACTTTGGCAATTTGATTTTCCTCAAACTCTTGCAATTTTCAAAAGTCTTTGCTTCAATCATTGTCACCCCTTCTGGAATTTCAATCTCTTCGAGTTCTTCACAAAATGCAAAAGCTCCTTGCCCAATCTTCTTTATGTCTTTGGGAAGTAAAGCACTTTTTAGTCCATTGCAACCATAAAAACAATTTACACCAATAAAATCAACATTTTCAGGAATAACAACATTTTCAAGAGCGCAACACATTTGAAAAGCATTACTGTTTATATTTTGCAAAGTATTTGGAAATGTAATCGCTTTCAATTTATCACATTTTGCGAATGCACAAAGACCAATAGAATTCACACCTTCTGGAATTTCAATGTTCTCAATATCTGCACAACAAAACGCGCCAGTTAGTCCAAATTTCCCATGTTTTCCGTCACGGTAGCCAATCTCTTTTATTCCTCGCCAAAATCTGTTTAGATTTGTCTTTAACAACTCAATATCTTTTTGAGTGACATGAGTCAAAATTTCACCATTTCTTTCCATTTTTTCTCCATTCCTAGACTTTAGTATACGTTTTCAAAAACAATTTGTCAACATGAGATATTATCAAGTAAAGCATCGACTTGATTTAAGCGGCAATAAAAGAATTAAATTATCCATGTCAACACATTTTAGCATTTCAAATTAATTTTAACAAAAGGCACAATCTTAAATAACCAACAATTTTAAAAATTGAATCCTGTGCGATGGTCCTTTGAGTGAGCATCGCGAACGGCACATGTTATTTCC
>URYH01000028.1 GCA_900552105.1 uncultured Eubacteriales bacterium
GCAAGTGAATTTGAGAACGCTTGTTCTCAAACACTTGACACCCTTTTGTTGATTATGCAAGTTGGCCAACAAGAAGAGTTAAGGCGAAGAATGCCTTAACTCTTTAAAAATCAAAGTGAAAATTCAAAATCCTGCACGTGGCATTTTTTCATTTTTGTGACTATTGAGTGCTGTTTATTATTTTAGTTTTGTTCTTTGTTTTGTGCCGGAGTTGAGATAACTTAATATTGCAGGAGAAGAATAGTGATAAGCGTTTTTGTGCTTTTCATTATTTTTTGTTATTGCGGATGCCACGAGATTGTCAACAAGTTCGGAAAAACTCATTTTGTCAAACAAATAGTTTGCCATTGAACCAGGGATTGTGTTGATTTCATTGACATAAATTTTTTGTGTGTCGCGGTCGACCATAAAGTCAATTCGAACAACTCCGTCACAATCGCACGCAACAAAACTCTCCACGGCAAGTGCTCGAATGAGTTCTTTTTGCGATTTTTTTAGTTGTATGTCACTTTCTGAAATGATGCGTTTTTCGCTTTTTTGGGGACGCGAAAGATATTTGTCAGAAAAGGTGAGTATGTCGGATTTGGTTTGTGGCTCTTCAAGTGCACTTGTAATGATTTTTGAGCCGACTTTGAGAACTGCACAATTGATTTCCATGAGATTTTCAATGCTTTTTTCAACAACAACAACTTTATCAAAATTGAATGCCAAATTTAGCGATTCTTCAAGTTCGCTTGGATCGTGACATTTTGAAATGCCTATTGAACTGCCACTGCCAGCGGGTTTGATGACAAGCGGATAGCCAAGTTCTTTGGCGCGTTCATAAGTTGCTTCTTCGTCTTCTTCAAATTCTCCTCTTGTGAGAGAAAAATGCTTTACAATTGGAATTTTATGGCTCAAAAATATGTCTTTCATGACTTTTTTGTTCATGCAAACAGCAGACGAACAAACTCCGCATGAGGAGTAGGGTATGTCGCTCATTTCAAAGAGTCCTTGCAAACTTCCGTCTTCGCCGCCAGCACCATGGCAACAAATGAGTGTAAAATCAACTGGGATTATGCGTTTGATTTTTGTGCCCTTCAAAATTGCCGCTTTCTTTTCTCCGTCAAGGATAACAAAGCGAAAAATACCTTTTTGATTTGGTGAGAAATTCACATAGGAATTTAGGTCAAAAAGTTTTTCGCCGGTGTAAAACAAACCATTTTTGTCGATATAAGCAGGGTATATGTTATATTTTTTTCTGTCAATCACACCAAGTGTTTGAATGGCAGTGATGATTGAAATATCATGCTCGGCACTTTTTCCGCCGAAAAAAACAAATAGATTTTTTTTCATAGTGTTTTTTATGAAAATACAAAAAAAATTGTGCTTTTATGGGAGCGGGGCAAGACCATGTCATCCTGAGACGCCACCCCAGAGAACGGCAATCTAAGGATCTATGAATCTAGTCGACATGGTCGTGGGGACGACTAATAAGAAGAGTTAAGGCGAACTTTGCCTTAACTCTTGGGTTATTCGATATCGATTAAAATAAGTGCCTTTTGTTCGCTCGATGCGCGTCTAGTTTTAGGTGTAGTTGTCGGGAAGGTCGTTTTCAAACAAAACAACATCGCCTTTTTGCAAAATTTCTTTGAGTTTGATTTGGGCGTGGTCAAGAGTTGGAGTGGTGAATATATTTTCAGGGTTCATGCCGCCCTCTGTCAGTCCTTGAACAATACTTTCTTTGTTTGTTTCGTTGACAACGATTGCAATGTCGGCGGTTTTGGCGATGTTTTCGCCGAATTTTTTGTTTTCCTCAAACTCTTTGTTTCCAAGTTCAATAAGTCCTGGTGTGACAACAATTTTACGACCAGAAAAGAGGGATAGTGTTTTCAGCGATTGAACAGATGACTCTGGGCTTGAATTATAGGAGTTGTCGAGAATTTTGACGCCACCGCTATTGATGAGTTCAAGACGATGAGCAACAGGTTTGAGTTTTGAGATTCCTTTTGCAATTTGGGCATTGGTTAGTTCAAGTTTTTTTGCCATTGCAATGCACATGAGAATGTTCGTGACATTATGAAGACCAATCAGTTTTGTTTTGCAAGCAATTTCTTCACCATCAACCACCGCAATAAATTCCGTGCCGGAAGAAGTGGTTTTGATGTCTTTTGCATACACGTCGCAAGTTTGGTCTTCAATGCTTGTGAGGGAGTGAGAAACGGCACAAAGTTGTGCGAGTTCTTTGCAGATTGCATTATCCGCATTAAAAACAGCATGACCATAAACTGGAAGACTTTCAATCAATTCATTTTTTGTTTTTTTGATGTTTTCAATGCTTCCAAAAGTGTCAAGATGTTGAGGTGCAACTGAGGTGAGAATTGCATATTGTGGGTGAATAAGATCGCAAAGTTCTCTTATGTCGCCAACTTGCCTTGCTCCCATTTCAGCAATCAAAATTTGGTTGTCTGGTTTGAGATAGTCAAGAACAACTTTTGTTAGTCCCATTGTTGTGTTGAATGAATAGGGACTGATGCAAACGGAATATTTTTCGCTGAGAATTGTGTTGAGAATATATTTTGTGCTTGTTTTCCCATAACTTCCTGTGATTCCAATTTTGATGAGAGTTGGGAATTTGCCAAGCTTTGCTTTTGCGCCTTTGAGATATTTGAGGTTAATCAACTTTTCAAGTGGAATCATGATGAAATGACAAAGTGGAATAAGAATTGAAAGTAAAATTGGTGTGATTGCAATAATAATGTAGCGAATATGTGGAAGGTAAACATTTGAAACGCACAAAAGCCCAAAATTAACAATTAGATTGACGAAAACAAGGCAAGTGATGAGTCTGTTCATGCGGTGAGTTTGTTTGAGAGGTGTCTTTTTTGGTGCAGTATACATTCGCTTTATAAAAACGCCAGAAAACAACGCGTAAAACACAATGCCGGCATATGAGGCGTAGTGCTGCGGTTCAAATCCGTCAACCACAGAAATAAAAACAAGCATGCAAGCAAAACTGAGAAACGACAGCATGAATATCCTTGAAAAATATCTGCCAGGTGTTTTTCTTAACCATGCGTTATAACCATATATTTTATATCCGGATAGTTGCAAAATTTGAAGAAATTTATATCCCGTGAAACAAAGCAAGGCACTGTTTAGGAGTGTGAGAGCAATCGAGATATATAGATGTGGATTTGTTGCCGAAAAAAATTCTGCCATAGGTTTATCCTTTTAAAAATGATTTGCTTATTGCGACAAAACGGTAAAAATCTTCAAGATAAGCAAAATGTCCACAATTTTCAAACACAATAAGAGCACTGTCTTTGATTTTTTTGTTGAGTTTTTTTGCCATATAGAGAGGCGTTTCTTTGTCGTCTTTTCCAAAAATTATCAGTGTGGGGCAAGCGATGTTTTTCAGCAAGGGAGAAAGGTCTTCACTGATTATGTTCACAAATGTTTTCTTCATGAGCGGAGAAAGTTTTTTGTAATCAGATGAAGAATAATCTCTTGTTTTGAACCCAAGTCTTTTTGCGAGTTTATATCGTTTTATCCGAATGAATTTCTTCAAAGAAAATCGAGGTTTCACACCCGCACTGTCCACAAGTATAATTTTTTTAACACTTTCATTATAACGACTAGCAAATTTTATTGCAACTCTTCCGCCAAAGGAATGGGCGATAATATCACAAGTTTTTATCTTTAATTCGTCAAGAATGTGCTTTACGAGTGCGACATAGGTGTCATTATTCCAAACCTCATATGGCTCCTCACTTTCTCCAAATGGCGGAAAATCAAAAAGAAGACAGCGATTTGCGTTAAAACTCTCTGCAACAATCTTAAAACTTTCTGTGCTTCCGCCCCAGCCGTGCAAAAACACAATCCAAGGCCCTTTTTCTCCCAAAACCTCATAGTTTATATAAATATCTTTAAATTTTGTTTTCATAAGGTTTTATATGCCAAAGTGTCTTTTTTGTTGTTTGAGTCAATATATTTGTTTACATATTCACCATAATCAAAGTTTTCATCAATATAAATACCGCCGCCTTTTCCTTGTCTGCAAACAATGGGAATTCCCGCAAGACAAAGTGCGTCAATATAACGATAGATTGTTCGAGGGCTAACCTCATAAACCTCGGCAATCTCTTGTGCGGTGCGTTTGCCTTTGAGCAACTGAAAAAACACTCCAAATATCAAAAATTGTTTCATTTTTTCTCCTTTTGCGACTTCAAAAAGTCATTATCGTTTATTCGGTTTCTATTATAGCACAAAAAATAGGCTTGTCAAACATATGTTCGAAAAACCTAAATTTTTTATTTAACGAAATGTTTATGATGATATTTATTCAACTGTCACGCTTTTTGCGAGATTGCGTGGTCTATCAGGATTGATTGATTTTGAGATTGAAACAAAATAACTCATCAGCCACAAAGGAACAATTGAGAGAATTGGTGCAAGTTCGGTTTTGACATAAGGAAGCGAAATTATGTTTGAATGAGCAAACATGTTGTCGAGCGTTGTTATTGTGAGAGCACTTGCACCACGCGAAAGTGTTTCATTTGTTGCGTTTTCAACTTTTGAAGCAAGGCGTTTTTCCGTGCTTATGGCAATGATTTGCACACCTTTTTCAACAAGTGCCAATGTGCCGTGTTTGAGTTCGCCAGCGGGCAGGGCGGAGCAATTAATATATGATATTTCTTTGAGCTTGAGCGATGCTTCGCAAGCGGTTATATAGTCATAGTTTTTCCCAATGAAAAAGACATTTTTTGTTGATTTAATCTTGTTTGCAAGGCTTTGAAGTTCTCTGATAAATGTTGATGACAAAACTTTTTTGATTTGATTTGATAGTTCCTTGATTTGTTTTGTTGCCTTTGCGCCTTTTCCAGAGAGCATATTTGCCAAAATGTAAAATGCGGCACATTGATTTGTGTATGCCTTGGTTGAAGCAACAGCAATTTCAACTCCTGCGTGAATGAGAAATGTGATGTTTGCCATTCGGCTGATGGTGGAGTGGGCAGAATTTACAATGGCGACACTCTTTGCGTGTTTTTTCTTTGCTTCAATCATTGAAGCAATCGTGTCAGCGGTTTCGCCACTTTGACTAACAAATATGCAAAGCGTGTGTTTGTCAATAATTGGCGGATTATATTTGAACTCGCTTGCAATGTGGCAAGAAGCGGGGACATGCAGTTCTTTCTCCAAATATTTTGCCCCAACAAGACCAGAATGATAGGCAGTTCCGCAACCAACAATATAAATTTTGTCAAATTTACAATTCTTTATCGCTTCAACTTTTTTTGTATATTCCGTGCTTTCAAAAGCGTTGCATAGTCGTTTCAAAGCACAAGGGGTTGCATATATTTCTTCCAACATGTGATGCGGATAGGTGATGGCTTGTGAAGATTGTGCACAATCAAATTTGACAGTTTTTTTTGCCACACGTTCTCCTCGGAAAGTGAAAAAATCAAGTTTTCCGTTTTTTGCCACGCAATATTCGTTTTCTTCAAAAATATAGTAGTCTTTGACATTTTCAAAAGCAATTGGGTCACTTGCTGCATACACATTGTCGCCATTTGTCGCAACATAGAGTGGACTTTTCTTTTTTACCAAAATCAAAGTGTTTGGAAATTTTTTGCCAACAACCGCAAAAGAAAACGAACCCAAAAGTTTGGAAACAACTTGTTGGATTTGCAGATTTAAGTCGAGAGCGGAATATTTTTCAAACAGAGCCGCAACAACTTCGGTGTCTGTGTCGGATTGAAAAGTATATCCATCACTCAAAAGGTCGTTTTTTAGTTCGGCGAAGTTTTCAATAATCCCATTATGCACAACCGCCCATTCTTTGTTTGGACTGATGTGTGGGTGAGCGTTTTTTTCTGTTGGCTTGCCGTGGGTTGCCCAGCGGGTGTGCCCAATTCCAATACATGAATTTTTTCCAGTTAATTTGTTTTTTAGGTTTTCAACTTTACCTTCTGTTTTTATAACATCAAGGTCATCATGAAATATTGTTGCAATGCCGGCGGAGTCATAGCCCCGATATTCGAGTTTCTTTAGCATTCCAAACAATGTGTTTTCTGCATTTTCGCCAATGTAGGCAACAATTCCACACATAACTTTCTCCTGTATATTGAATTTTATGCATGGTCACAAATTAGTGTTAAAAAATGAGTGCAATAAAAAATGGCACCAAAGTTGTGCCATTCAAAGGAGATCAATACGCTTTTTTGCGCACGCTGATTTCGGAATTCAAAAGCCGCATAAGTCTTTTTCGCTCAATCCGCTTTGCCGAATGTTCAATCGTGAGTTGTAGAACTCCTTCCCAGAGGAATACCCACGAAACAACTTCGCAAGCACATTGAATGAGCAGGTGAAATTGATGTATGCAAGCAAGCGCATAAACCGCCAGCAATCCAACACCGATAAAAATAAAGATGAGAGATTTGATTAGATTGCGTTTGAGCCACCAGTCGCAAGTTGCAAGTTTGTCTGCATAGTTCATTCTGAAAGTCTTTTTGATTTTTGAAAAGTTTTTTCTGTCATCTTCGTTGACATAAATGTTGACTTTGAGCTTTTTGTTCAGGGGAATGTTGTTTTCGCTTTCCATAATAAACTTGTTGAGCTCGCCATTCATAACTTCATCGCCACGAACAGAATATGGAGAAAAGAATTCGTCAGAACTGTTGACTTCAACTTCAATGATTGCTTTTCCGTCAGTGCTGAAGTCAATTGTCTTTGCGTATTCGATTTCTTCATCAATAATGTCGTTCATGTTGTCGTCAAAATTCATTTTTTGTTTTTTCATACATTCACCAAAATTAGTATAAATAAAAATTAATTAATTTGTCAAATAAAAAATTAAAAAAATACAAGTATTTTTTTAAAAAAATCTTATTAAAT
>URYH01000029.1 GCA_900552105.1 uncultured Eubacteriales bacterium
ACTCGGTGTATCCGGCGCTTGGTTCCAAGATGAAGACAGTGCAACAGCAAATGCAACAATGGGCGACGCTGTAACAATCAAATTGACAGGAGAGGATGCAACAAATGCCCCTCAAACTTGGGAAATGAAATATAAATCGTCACCAGAAGGTGCATTCCCTGGAGATATGATTATTGGAGCAACAAAAATTGTTCCTGGTTCAACAGCTCCAATGGTTCTTCGCTATGCGTTGTCAGCAGAACTTTACACAGCTTATACTGATGAAGAAACAAACACACTTCTTAATAGAGAAACATTGGATGATGCTGGTAAAGCTGAATACGACAAACTTAAAAACGAATTCGCAACAAAAACAACACCAGCAGCAAAATGGTCGAAAGCAGATGGAGCAGCAGCAAATGGCACTTCAGACGAAGCTGGATTCAGTGATGGAGGATGGTGCTATTATACAGAAGTAGTTAAAGCTACTGCACCAATTGATCTTTTCAAAGAAGTTATTGTTCCAAAAGATGTTGAAAATCCAGCAGCAAAATGGATCATCGTTATTGATATTAAAGTTGAAGCAATGCAAGCTGCAAACATAATGGATGCTGAAAATGATTGGAGTACCGACATTAAAGAGACAGGTGCTACATCTGCAATCTACAGTGCTATTAATACTTATAATGAAGGCAGACAAGCATAATTAGCTCAACAAAAAAAAGACTAGGTTAAGACCTGGTCTTTTTTTGTTTTGTGGTCTATGTGTTGAATTAATCAACTTATATGAATTTAAGTGGGCGACTAAAAGAACACTTCAAATGTTTGTGTTGGTGCTGTTGCATTTTGAGGATAGTAGTTTATTTTGTTGCCAACGCGTTCAAAATGTGTTCCATCTGCGCCGAGCCAATACTCTTGCACATTTTCAATAATTTGGCTTGCCTCAACAAAATATTTTTGAGTGTTTGGATCTTTTTTGATAATAAGTTTTTTGCAATCTTTTCCGACGCGCATATAAACTTCAATTGAGTTGTCCGCCCTCAAATATGCATTTATATGCGTTCCAACTCCAAGTTCAAGACGAGGTGGATTTGTGTTACCTTGGACATAGTGGGTCATAAAGCTTTTTCCATTTATTCTTGTTACAAAACCGATTATGTCTTTGTTGAGTTCAAAATTGTCGTGTCGATTCAGTCCGGCACAGTCAGCAAAAGAGTCGCTGGAATCTTTTATGATATGAATTGCTGAATAGACAAAGTTATAACAAAGGTTGTGATCTTTGTTTATCGACAAAACATATGGTGCGTCAGTTGATGTGTCGTTTTTTATTGTCATGCCATATGCACCGTCCGCCAAAATGATGTGGTCATGGCTGATATATTCTGTTTCTGATTGTGTTAAATTTGATGTGTATGAAATGCGACGAGATGCGCTGTAGTTTGGATAGTTGCTCCAAAACATTCCGGGGTTGTCATATCTTGTGACAGTGCCATCACTTGAAAATGTGTAATCAAAGAATGGTGTCAAAAAATTGTAGGTTCGATAATTGTTAAAAATGGCTGTTCTGAAAACTGATTTATCGAGCGACAAGTTTTCGTCAGCAGTTTGCACTGAAAAGCGCGGCTTTTCGTCAATGCAAGTTGTTGTCATAAGATTTTTCCCTGGACCCGCAGCAACCATAAAGTCATGCGTTCGAGAAATAAACTGCACATTTGTGCCAAAAAGTTCAATTGTGAAAAAGTCGGGCTTGATGTAATATTGGAATGTGCTATCCGAACACGTGTTGGCAATCTTTAGTTCAATTTTGTGCCCGCCCGTGTTTGAAGTGAACATGTGAACAAAATCAATTTCGGTCTCTTCTGGTCCATTCTCATATGCGACTTTTTTGGAAAACACTTCCACATCATCAAGTTTTATTGTGGTTGTTGCTTCTCTCGGTAAGTTTTGCGGGAAAGTGTTCTTTTGGGTGAAATTGATATGCATCTTGATGCGACTATTCATCTCTGCCGCAAAATATATTAGGTGCGGATTCCAAAGACTGTCACGATAGGTGTTGTCAACGATTTTCACAATGTCATAGCTGAGAAGTTCGATTTTTTCTTCGCCTGTGTTCGCGTTTTGGAGAGTCTCAACTGCAGATGACAGTGAATTGATGTCACTTTGGGCAGTGGCAAGTTTTTGGTTAAGTTCGGTTTGTTGAGTTTCGTTTTCTTTGTTTTTTTTCAACAAAAAGTTGATTTTTTGTTTGTTTTGGTCAACATCAAAACAAACTCGTTTTTCTTCTTGAATATTCATAATATTTTTCCTTTTTGTGTTTTTTTCTTTCAATATATTCTTTTTGGAGTCAGCATGACGAAAAAGCAAGGGACAAAATTTGTCTCTTGCTTTTTTGTTGCTTTTGGATCAAAAGTTCAAGCTGTTTGGATTGAGCAAAAAATCATATATATTGATGATAAAAATACCATTTTCATTATAGTGCATCGGAACAAAACCGCCAGTTATGATAATTTTTTTGAAATTGTCATTAATTTTTGTTAGAGATAGTTGTTCTTGTTCTTCCTTCTGTGTCGTCGGCATCACAAGTGCAGACTGAATATAATATCGATTAAATCCTTTGTTTGCGATAAAATCAATTTCAAGTCGCTTCTTTTGTTCCTTCCCGCTTTTGTTCGTTATTCGTTGTTCAACAACGCCAACATCAACATTAAAGCCACGCAATTTGAGTTCGTTAAAAATGACATTTTCCATTGAATGAGATTGTTCTAATTGACGAAAATTTATTCTCGCATTGCGGAGCCCTAAATCTGAGAAATAATATTTTTGTGGCGAATTAATGTATTTTTTGCCTTTGACATCATATTGACTTGCTTCGTCAATCAAAAACGAATCTTTTATATATTCAATATACTTTTGAATTGTGTTTCGAGATATATCTTTGTTTTTCAAGGTCTTGAAAGTATTGCTCAATTTTGTTGGATTTGTGAGTGAACCGATTGACGAAGACAGAATGTTGAGCAACTCTTCAATTTCAGCATTGTTTTTTCTCAAATTATACCTTTTTTTGATATCGCTCAAATATGTTTCTTGAAAGATATTTTTGAGATAAGCAATTTTTTGTTCGTGCGTTGGGAGCAAAACAATCAATGGCAACCCGCCAAAAGTCATATATTCTTGCAACCCTTCGCCTTTTTCGCCTTCAAAGCATGTCATAAATTCGGCAAACGACAAAGGCAACATTTTGATTTCGTCTCCACGCCCAGCAAACTCGGTTATCACATCTTTGGACAAAAACTTTGCATTGCTTCCCGTCACATAAATGTCCAAATTATTCTTCCGCAAATATCCATTGAGAACTGCCTCAAAACAATCCAAGTTTTGCACCTCGTCCAACAACAAATAATACATTCCTTCGTCATGTAAGCAACTCGAGATGTAATTCATAAACTTGTTTGGGTCAACTTTTTTGCCCGTTTTTTCAAGCTCAATCAAATCCTCGCCAATCTTGTTTAAGTCTTCAGCTGAATCAAACGCAAATCGAATGATGTGATCACAATCCACACCGCTTTCAATCAAATCATCATAAAAAATTGTGTTCAACAAATATGACTTGCCACATCTTCTCATTCCTGTGATAACTTTAATCAAAGTGTTGTGCTTCCTGTCTTGAAGTTGTTTCAAATAAAAATTTCTTTCAATCATAATTTCTCCCTATTGAAAATTTACGCCGGTTTCGGCGACTTTTTTCAATAACATTATATTAGTTTGTGTGGAATAAGTCAAATCGAAATTTGATTTTATTGAAAATTTACGCCGGTTTCGGCGACTTTTTTCAATAAGTCACATTTTTAGCATAGATATATTTTGACAAAAAATCAACCCTTTCAGACTAACTTTATGACAAAAAATGCCACTTTTTGGACCTTGGACCACGAAACAATGCGGGTTCTAGCCTAATTGCAGGATGACAGCACTATACTTGTCATTCCGCAATCGAGCGAAGCGACATCCGGGCAGTGAAACGGACCGCGATGGGCTTGCAAAGACTCGCTTTCTATACTTGTCATTCTGAGACGGGCTTGCAAAGACTTGCTTTCTAAGAATCTATTAGATCCTTAGATTGCCTCACTCTGCTTGTCCATCTCAGGATGACATTGGGGGGTGACTATCTCGCAGACGCAGTTTGCATGTGGCGACCTTTTTGGCACGGAATGTTGCAACCCCATGTCATCAACCTTTATTATTGTTGTGGATAATTGCGAGTGGGTCGCAATTATTCTTTTTTTGAATAAGGAGAAAAACAAAATGAATATCAATCAACAAAGGCAAGAAAATCGACAAGATTTTCAAATTGACCAAAATGAACAAAACATCAATCGTTTGCGTAAAAAAACGAAAGAACTTTCGGACAGTTTTGATGCTTTGTCGCAAAGTGCTTCTGTTTCACAAACCGACATCGCATCACTCAAAACCGACGTCGCAACCGCAAAGTCTGATATTGCCGAACTCAAATCTTTGGGTTCCACAACAGAAGAAAAAATCCAACTTCTCTCATATGACATATATCGAAATCGTGATATTATGTATAGAAATAATTTGTGGGAACCATCAGCAATTTTTTTTCTTTGTGATGTTGGCGCAAAATTCAAACTGCATATCTGGTTCACTATTGTTGGCACCTATCCTGAAAATTCTGGCGATGCAACTGTCACAACAACAATTGAACTTGATGGAGAGCAGATATATTCCAAAGAATATGCTTTTTCGGGACCATTTTCAGATGATATTGAATACACTGGATTTTTTACATCAAAAAAGAAAAGTCATAAACTGGTGATAAAAAGTTCAAATACAAAAAATATTTCCACGCTTCCATATTATACTAGATCAAATATGATAAACATTGAACTTTGGGGCACAAACGTGCAATTTTTGACACGAAGGAATGATTTTCATGCTTTCCCTAGTGACACTCAAAATCTTATGACGACAACATGTATTGACAATAAACCGCGATTTTCATTGCAAAATGCTGACCAAAATTTATCATTAGAGGCAAGTCGATTTAGATGTGTTGCCATTCATAATTATTTTCTGGACCTAAATCAAATCAAGCCTTTCATTTATTATTATATGTCAGATGATGGACCAGTTTACAGCACAAAGCCTTCACTCGTTGGTCGATTCTATCCAAACACCAAAACTTTTCATAGAATTGGTTATTATGCAAATATAGAAGACAATCAAACAAGCTTTTATATTAGTTATCATGTTGCTGGTAGTGATGTTTTGACAATAACTTTATCAAATTCAACAACAAATGATACAAGTAGCATAAAATATGCTGCTGTTCATGACAAAAACATTCTCTATAGACCAATGAACTCAATCGAAGTATATCAATTTTCCGAAAAACAATCAAAGGAAATTATTGATTTGAATGGAACAATAAGACTTGATGACAAATCCAAAACCACCCCAATTGTATGCATTGCAACAAGGGAAGATGGAACAAATTTTATGTTTGAATGCACAGAAATCCAGAAAAGCAATCCACAAATTTTTGAACTGGGATTCGGGACAAATATAAACGCTTATTCAACAAGCCAAGGATTCAAGATTTATATGAGGGTTGGAAATAAAACAAAGGTTGTTTTAATAAAAAAGAATCCAACAACTTTGCAGTTTGAACTTATGTCAACGGACTATATTGACGATGTTCAAGAATATTGGGCAGGTGCAAATGGTGGCCATTTTGAACGAGTGGGTGATAAAATTTTTTATTATTTCCAAGATTCCACAACACCTTGTGCTCAAATAAAATTGGATATTTAATTTTAGCAAAAAAAAGAGATGCGTGCATCTCTTTTTTTTCTAAGATTTGAATCTAATTATATTTCACGGTTTGCATTGTATCCACAAACTGTTGTGTTAGCACCTTCCGCTGTTCCATACAAAGCTGAAAGTTCTGCTGCTTGCAAAGCCGTATTCCATGGATGTTCTGCTTCGTCTGCATGAGCTGCTTGGATTGCCTCAACTTCAAGTTGAAGTGTAACTTTCCATTGTGCAACTTCGTTTGTAAGATATCCGCTTAATTTTGCTTCGTTGAACAAATCGATTGTTGCTGGTGTTGCTGCTGATTTTTCATCAACTGCCCCGTAAACTGTGTTATAATACCAATATCCGTCATTTGCCAAAATCCATTTATCTGCTTTAAGTTTCAAACCAGTTGTCATGTTTTGAAGCAAGAAGAGGTTCCATTTATCTGCTTTTGCTTTCCATGTGTTATAAGCTGCTGTGAATTCTGTATCTCCCTCTGTTCCGTTCTTGTAGTCACCTCTAACTGGTGCGACTGACATTAATTTTTCATAATATTTCTTCAAGTTTTCTGCATCTTGCAAAGATGTTGGTGAAGTTACTCCTTCAAACGTATCAAGTGTGACTGCTGGTGTGCTTGCATCAACTTTTGTTGTATCACCTTCTTTAACCAAAGGTGTAACCTTCATTCTGATAAGTGCTGGTGAAGTTGAAGCCATTTGAAGTTTTGTTGTTCCAACAATAACATCTCCTGGATATGCATAAGTCTTTGTTGAATCATACATTGTTGACCAACCTTTGACACCATTGTTGCCATCAGCGTCTTGCAATCTAACATTAACTGCATGACCGAGTTGTGCTTCACTGTTTCCTGTGTCTCTATCTTGGAACCAAGCGCCGGATACACCGAGA
>URYH01000030.1 GCA_900552105.1 uncultured Eubacteriales bacterium
TTTGGTGCGGCTGGTGGGACTTGAACCCACACGGTCTCCCACACGCCCCTTAAAAATCAATTTTTATATTGTAATACCCTTGTTGTTTTAGATAGTCGACAACTGACAAGTCAAGGTTTTGCTTTTTTATCTTCATTTTGACCCATCTATATTTTGATTTTGTTAAAATATATACTTTATTCTTCTCATATCTTCTATAAATCAAATTGTCTTTCTCAAACTTTGGACATGACACAATATAACCTTTCTCGTTAATCTCGCAACCCTTGGGACGTCTCTTTAATGTCCTAACCCATACGCAAGCAAACATGTCACAAGAGTTTTTACAACGCCAACATAGTTGCTTATATGAATTTGTTCCCATACACGCCTCATTTACCTAAACAATCAATAATTGACTCAAATTGCTCATGTTTTATTTTAATGTCGACATCTGGGCAAAGACTCACAAGACGAATGGCATGGTCTAAAAGGCAAGCAATGTCAAAAGTAATTGCGTCACACTCTTCCTCGCTTATTCTTCCCGCCTCTTGCAAGTTGTTCAATCTTTCAAAATATTTATTGCTTATCTCAATATCACCTTTATCCATTGTGTCAAAATAATAATGTGCCAATACTTCAAACACACAATCTGAATAACTTTTTATATTTTTATAATTTATCATAATAATTACCTCATTTTATTTGTTTTCGTGCAAATTAAAAATGTTCAATTTGCAAATTTTGGTGCACTTTTTCATGTGCTTTTTTAGTGTAGTAAAATCGTCTTGACTTTTGCTTGTTCTTGCTTTTTGTAGTCCTCAGATATATGCGTATATCTGTCAATTGTCATTGTTATGCTCTTATGTCCTAACCACTTTTGCAAGACTGTCATATCAACACCACTTTCAACACAATTTGTTGCAAAAGTATGGCGCAAACTATGCAATGTTATTTTTTCAAATTTCAAGGCTTTGACAATTTTGTTAAATGCTCTATCCACTTGGTCGGGCGTCCATTCAATGAATGGGTGAATTTTTGTTGGTATTAAATCAATGACTTGTTTTGACGTTTGCAAAATTCTATCACTTGTCGCGGTCTTTTTGCCTCTTATGTGAATTTCGTTTGTCTCTCTGTTGACGTCCTCTTGTTCAACACTCAACAACTCACCTCGCCGCATTCCCGTATTGAGATAAAGCAAAACAAGATTATTAAACTTGTTCTCGTGCTTATCCATATACTCAACAAGTTGCTTTTGTTGTTGCTTTGTGAGTCCTTTCCCGTTTTCGCCTTTGTTTTTCTTTATGACTACCGCAAGGCATGGGTTTCTTGTTATGTATCCAAGTTTATACGCTTGTTCAAAGCACGCTTTGAGTTGAATATATGCAATCGTTGCTTGCCTTGGCGTCTCTTTTGTCATTTTGTTAAAAATTGGCTGTATGTCTTGGCTTGTTATTCTTCTCATAACCTTTTTTTTGAGTTTTGGCAAAATGTGTTTATTAAAAACACCTTTGAGCAATCTGAGAGAGTTCTCTTTCAAGTGGCTTTTGTATAGTTGTATCCACTTTTCATACCACTCAACGAATGTATAACCCGTTGATTTTGTCTCGCGCTTTTCAAGTTGGCTCGCAAGTTCACCATATTTTTTTCGACATTCACGCGTTGTTTTGGCGTAAACATAATGTTGTTTGCCATTGTGTGAAAATCTGATACAACGCAACCCGCTTTGGTGGGTAAACACTCGTATTTCACGTTTGTTTTTCATGCTCCACCTCACAACTCCACGTTTTCCCAATCAACATTCATGCTTGTCATGTTTTCTAATTCGCTTTCTGTGAGCGTTCTTGTCAATATTCCGCTCGTTTGCGGTTGAGAAAAATTATCATAATTTCCATTTATGACGTCATCATAGTGCTTGATAATAAACGTCATGTTTGTTCTTTGTAGATAGTCGCTTTTTTCGAGTGCTTTCTCAATCATGTTGAGGTCATACTTGCTTGTGTCTATACCTGAATTGATATTGAATGTTTTATATTTGAGAAAAATGTTTTTTCTTTTTGAGAGAGAGAATCAAACGTTATATCTCTCTCTGAGAGAACATTAACATTCTCATTTACATTATCATTATCATTTTCATATACATTATCATTAAGGTTGACTTTTGGTTGTTTGTTTGGTTGTGTGTCTGGTTGACTTTTGGTTGACTTTCGATTGTTTTTATTTCCTTTTGGCGCTCCACCTTTCTTACCATTCGCAACGCAAGCATCGTATCTTTTTATATTTCTGTCGATAGACACTTTTGCCATTTTAAAAAATGTTTGCACAACGGCATTTTCGATTTCTGGCTCTTTTCCTAAAAAACCATAGTTGCAAAGTGCTTTATAACACTCCAATTTCAACGCATCTTCTTTGTATGACTCAATAATGTCAAAAAAACTCTTGTAAATAACCATGCTTTCACGTTCAATCTTGAATATCGTCTCTTCCTTATTCATTCCCGCCTCCACGCACTTTCGCCTTTATAAGGTCAAATTTCGCCGCCAAACGGTCATGTTCGCCCGCCTCAATGGCTTTGATGCGGTCACGAACAAACGCAAATTCTTCTTTTATGTTTTCTTTCGCAAATTCAAGTTGTGTCAAAATCGCCTTTTCCAAATCGTCAACAACCCTTTCCAAATTCTTTGCTTTCATATGCACCTCGCTTGTCCGTATTGGTCAACAAAACCAATAACAACTTGCTCACTCCTTGCCAATGTTGACAAAATGTGACGCCTTGCATATGAATACTCGTTGAGTTTGTCAATGTCTTTTTCGCAATAATCTTCGCCCATAATAATCACGTTTAATCTGTCCAAAATATAATCTTGTGGGTAATTTTCGCATCTGATAAATAATTTGTTTGTTTTGAGTAGCAATGACACCAAATAGTCCTTTATGCTCTCAAAATCTTTGAGCCTATATGCTCGCTCTTTGTTTTCCGTTGTTTTGATAAGATTGTATAACTTGTTCAATCTTCGTTCGTAATATGATTTCTCCATAAAAATACTCCTTTCTAAAATAAAAAAATTTGATTGCCCACTTGCACAATCAAACCTTTTATGATAGAATGAGATTTATCATAAAGCGCTTGTTTGTGCTTTGTGGTTTGTGTAGGGTTGTTTGTTAGTTTTCCAGACAGAGCAAACAACCTACTTTTTTTTTGAGTCTTGGTCGATTTTTTCGTTAAGCCATTTTGTTTTGTTGAGATTTCGTTCTTCCAACAATTTATCCAATTTTTCACCTTGGACTTTTTCAATGGTTGCGTAAAAAGTATACTTTTCTTTTCTCCTTTGTTGAAAGTATTTCGCCCTCGACTTTTTAGGCGTATCGTCCACAAATTCACCTCCTTTTGTTGCTTGATACAAATTCATTATATGTTGTTGCTAGCAACATGTCAACAACTTTTTCAAAATTTGTAAAAAAAATCTTGAAGCACTTTTAATAATGCTTTCAAGATAAAACTTACTTTGAATATTAAAAAATATAAAGGATAAAATACCAAAATAAGTTTTACCATTGCAAAATCATTCAACCTCACGCCTTGCATCAAAAATAGTAATTTCGGTTTTTACAGAATATTTTGCGTGGTCTCTGGTATATCCTCCTTTGCTCTTAGAGACATAATCATAATAGTAAATAATTAAAAAAAATACAAATTATTTAACAAAAAAAATCAAAATATTGTATTTCCCTGTTTTATTTTTATGCTAATATGGTATATTTTGTATCAGATGTAGCAAATGTAGCACTTTTATGGCATTTTTTTCGCGCCTCGCGTTGCTCGGCGCTCGTTGGTTGAAATATTTTTTTCAATCGGTTTGAACATTCAATTTTGCAAATTAGAATTTTTGACAAACACGAAACACATAAAAAATAAAACATAAGCGAGTTATGTTTTTGTTTTTTTATGTTTTGATCGTTTTGTGTTTGCTTTTCAAAAATTCTTTTACATTGCAAAATATCATGTTTTTTAACAAAAAAAATTGCACGAAAATTTGCAAAAAAGTGTGTATAAAAGTGTGTATGAACTACAAAAAAAGGGAGTGAGGTGTTGCCCTCAATCCCTTTTGTTTGGTGCGGCTGGTGGGACTTGAACCCACACGGTCTCCCACACGCCCCTTAAAA
>URYH01000031.1 GCA_900552105.1 uncultured Eubacteriales bacterium
CAATAATTTCACAAAACAATGTTTGCTAGAGAAAAAATTGCATGACCAAATTTTGTTTATTCTCAAGATTACTATTGACTTTGACCACGCAAATTTTGTATAATAAGGCAACGGAGAATTTATGGATATATTAGACAAAGCAATTGCATCATCAAGGTCAAAAAAACTCAATGAAAAGGTTGAAAAAGTTCTTGCTCTTGACAAAAAATATTCCAATATGTCAGACGATGAATTGAAACAAAAAAGCAATGAGTTGTTTGAAAGAGCAAAAAAGGGCGAATCAGAAAGCAAGCTCATGACAGAGGCTTTTGCTCTTGTCCGTGAAGCAACATGGCGAGTTCTTGGCATGAAGCAATACCCTGTTCAAATCAAAGGCGGAATATCCATTGCTGAAGGCAATCTTGCCGAAATGGCGACTGGCGAAGGAAAAACAATTGTTGTGCCACTTGTTGCATATCTTCATGCACTCAGTGGCGAAAATGTCCATGTTGTGACCTCAAATGACTATTTGGCAAAACGTGACAGTGAACAAATGTCAAAACTTTTTGGTTTTTTGGGCATGAGTGTTGGACTCTCTGCTCCTCAAATGGACATTGAACAAAAGAAACAAGCCTACGCTTGCAACATCACATACACAACAGCAACAGAACTTGGCTTTGATTATCTGCGTGATAATCACGCAACATCTGATGATGCCAAAGTTCTTCGCGGATTAAACAAAATTATTATTGACGAAGCTGACAATGCTCTGCTCGACGAAGCAAGCACCCCCCTAATTCTTTCAAACCAAGAAAAAGCAGACCCATATGAAGTGGCACTTCTTCAACAAATAACAAAAATCATGGAGAATGTTCTTGTTGAAGACATCGATTATGAAGTTGACCGTGAACGCAACATAGTTTCACTTTCAGAAGAAGGAATAACAAAACTCGAAAAAGCTTTTAAGGTTGAAAACTTATTCAGCGAAAACTGTTATGATTTATTAAATTACTGCAATTGCATTCTTCAAGCACATACTTTGTTTGAAAAAGACGTAAACTATGTTGTCAAAGATGGCAAAGTTCAAATCGTTGGTGACACAACCGGTCGAATTTTGGACGGACGCACCTACTCACACGGAATTCAACAAGCGATTGAAGCAAAAGAAAGAGTTGCAATCTCACCTTATACAAAAACAGTTTCCAACATTAATTTTCAGAACTTTTTCAAATTGTATGACAAAGTTGGCGGAATGAGTGGAACTTGCAAAACCGATGAAGAAGAACTTGAAAAAATTTATGGGCTTCGCGTTGACAAAATTGAAACAAACAAGCCACTCCGCAGAGTTGATGATCACTTCCGTTTCTATCACACTCTTGAAGCCAAAAATGAACAGTTGAAGAAAAGAATTGCTGAACTGCACAATTCTGGTCGTCCAATTTTGTTGGGGACAAGTTCAGTCGAAAATTCAGTTGAACTCGCAAAGTTGCTTGACGAAATGGGACTTGAATATAATTTGCTCAATGCCAAAAATGACGAAGAAGAAAGCAAAATTATTGCTCAAGCTGGAAAGCGTGGCGCAATAACAATCGCAACAAACATGGCAGGACGAGGAACAGACATAAAACTTGGCGGAAACCCAACATATATGGCACAAGAAAAAATGGAAGAACTCGGATTTTCTCCAGAACTCATTTCATTTGCCGATTCTTATCTCGCACCAAAAACTGACAAAGAAAAAGAAGCGCGTGACACATTCAATAAATTAAAATCAGACTTTAAAAAACAAACTGACAAAGAAAAAATCGAAGTCATGAAGTTGGGAGGGCTTGCTGTTATTGGAACCACTCTCAACACTTCATGCCGCGTTGATAATCAGCTCCGAGGGCGTGCAGGTCGTCAAGGTGAACCAGGGTCAAGCGAAATATACGTTGCTTGGGACGATGTGAGAGATACATTCTTGATTGGCGATGAAACAGAAGACAACTATTTGAATTTGCTTGCAAAAAGAAAAGTTGACCCACGCAAAGAAATCACCGACAAAAATGTCGTTGCATTTATTGAGAAAATTCAACGTGTTTCTGAAGGTCAGTTCAAGAAAGCAAGAGAAACCAACTACAATCTCAACTCTCCAGAAAACTTGCAGAGAATAGCTCTTTATGATGAAAAAGAAGACATAATAAAAATTTTTGACAACTTTAATCCAGATAAAGTAGTCTTGGGCGAAATTTCAACAGAATTTGAACAATTTATGCTCAAATTGTATCAAGATGACATTGCAAGAATTGTTGATGATTACACACATGGGAAAAAGACTGATGATGACTTCTCAGATACTGAAGATTTGACAGACGATGATTTTAAAAAATCAGGCGATTATTTGAGAAAAAATATGGCAAAATATTGCTTGAACACTTCATTGATAACAGACAAATTCCTTCAAACAAATGACCCAAAAATAATAAAAGAAAAATTAAGTGATTATGCTTTCTCAATATTCCAAAGGGCGATTTGCGAAACCAAAGATACCTACAAAGATTTGAGTTCTTTCTTAAAACGACAAATCTTATCCGAATATGATAATGCTTGGTCTTCTCACCTTGAAAGGCTTGAACAAGCAAAGTTTCAACTTGGGATTTCTCAACAAACAAATGAGAGTGCAATTCATTATTTCTGCAAAGATAGTTTTAATTTCTATCTTTTGCTCAAAGACAAGGTTAGAGAAAATGTCATCAAATCAACAAGTCAACTGCTTTGCAAATGCGTGTTGACCACAAGAGCCTTAAACGAAGATAAAGCAAAAAAAGCAACTCAAGAAACACAAAAAAATTCGCAACAACAAAATCAAGAACAATAACAAAAATGCCCGCAAATTAAATCACGGGCATTTTTTCTTATAATGTTTTTCCGCCTTCAAAACTTTTTGAACATAATTGTTTGTTTCATCATACGGGCAAGTTGTCAGCGTTTTTCCATCGTCTGAATAGTCGTGAATTTTGAGCCACGTCACAACATTTCCCTCACCAGAATTGTAAGCAAAAAGCACTGTTCTTTTATCGCCAAACTTATCAAAAAGATATCTCAAATATTGACAACCAATCTCAATATTTTTCTGTGCATCAAACAAGTTTTTGTCTTCAAATTCAATCCCAAACTTGTTTGCGACAAAGTCTGCTGTTGTTGGAAGAAGTTGCATGAGACCCTCTGCCCCTCTTGGCGATTTTGCATCTTTATTAAAACCGCTTTCGGTGTTAATTATTGCCGCAACAAAACTTGTTTCAAGTTTGTTTTTTGTTGCATTCACTCTGATGTCGTTCTCATATTTGAGCGGATATTTTATTTCAAAAAATAAATAAATTAAAATAATTATCAAAATCACCGCAATTGCGCATGAAATAAGGGATAAAAT
>URYH01000032.1 GCA_900552105.1 uncultured Eubacteriales bacterium
GGGCTTGCGTCGCCCCAAAGGTTTTTTCGTTCTTTTTTGACTCCAAAAAAGAACAAACATTCAAATAAACGTCTTTTGAAAGACCAAAGCATCATTTCCGTTTTTATAATAGTTTTTTCGCATACCAATTTGAGAAAAACCAAATTTTTCATAAAACATAATTGCATTTTTGTTGTCAGAAGCAACTTCAAGTGTTGCTTTTTCTTTGTGCGTAAGTTTTGCATAGTCGAAAACTCTTTTCAGAAGCATTGTTCCAATTCCACGTCCGCGCAAGTTTTCGTCAACAACAATTTCCAAGATATCAAAATCGTATGGAGTTTCTTCAAGCAAAACAAATCCCAAAACTTTGTCGTCATTTTTTGCGACATAGCAAATAACATTTTCGAGTTTTAATGAATGCTCAAGTTGTTCATATGTCCATGCGCCATTGTTTTCGGTTGCAAGAATGGTAAAGACCGGAGCAATATCCTCCCAACAAAACTCACTTATTTTCATTTTTCTTCTCCAATTCAACTTCCGCTTGACTTTTACGCAAATAAAGCGGAGAAATTTCAGCACAAGACACAGTTTTTCCAGCCAAAAGTTTTTGTTTCAAGACATTTTCATAAGCCGCTTGTGTGAGTTCAACGGATTTCAACACAAACTTGTCTTTGTCGTCTTCGTGGCAAACATATTCACACGAATTTTGTTTGATAAACTCTGCCATGTCTTCTTGGTTCAAGCAAGTCGGGTCAACCAAAGTTTTGCCCCCGCGTTCAAGTTTGGAGACAAACACAAAGCCACCCAGTCCGTCAAGCACAACAACAACTTCGTTGGCGTTTGAGTTTTGCAAAAAGTATTGTTCCGCAATAATTTCAAAGGAATTAAAAGCAACGCAAGGCAAATCTCTCGAAAATCCAAAACCTTTCACAAGTGCAACACCAATGCGAATACCCGTAAACGACCCCGGCCCAACACAAACGCCAAGCACATCAACATCTTTGACGCCCAAATTTGCCCTTTCAAGCACTTTTTCAACTTCTGGCAACACGTGTTCGGAGTGTTTGCAATTTGCGTCAACTCGCTCAAATTCTGCCCTTTCGCCAGCAACAACAATCTCGGCAGAACGAAAACAAGTGTTAAGACATAAAATATTCTTCATTTCTCGATTTCCTCAAAAACAATTTTTCGTTTGTCATCATCAATCTTCTTAAATGTGATTTGATAAAACTTTTTTGGCAACACACTTGGTGCTTTTTCCACCCACTCAACAATGGTTAACCCGTCAGTGCTTGGAAAATAGTCTTCAAACCCAAGTTCAACAAGTTCGTCTGGGTCTTCAATGCGGTAGAAATCAAAATGATAAAGTTTTTTTTCTTCCCCCGCATATTCGTTGAGAATTGTAAAAGTTGGCGAAGTCACATTGTCCATGATTCCAAGACCCCGAGCAACGCCTTTTGTAAAAGTCGTCTTCCCTGCCCCCAAATCTCCAACGAGCGAAATCACGGCGCCTTTTTCAACTGCCCGCGCAACACTTTTGCCAAACTCAATCGTATCATTTGCCGAATTCGTAATAAGTTCAATTTTCATGCCCTAATTATATATCAAACAAAAAATATGTCAAAGTGATTGGGTTGTTATTTTCTCTTTCTTTTAATATTTAATGGTCGAATAAACCTGTCATAAACCACAATCGCCACCACCGAAATCAAACCACTAACCAAAAAACCAACACACACATCAGACAAATAGTGTTGTCCCAAAAACATGCGCGAAAACATCACGGCAAGAACATACACCCCACTCAACACGCAAAGCGAAATCTTGAGCGGTTTGTTTTTTAATGTGCGGATGAAAAAATAACACAAGAACACCGCAATCACAACAGAGTTTGCCGTGTGTCCACTCGGCATTGAATATCCGCTCGCTTCAAGCAAGTTTGCAACAGTCTCACTCTCCACCCAAGGACGCGGACGCTGAACAACAACTTTGACAATGTTCACCACCCCCGAAACAACACCGCTCGCAATCGCAAATGTGAGTGCAAATCGAAATCTCGCAAACAGCAAAAAGGTAATCAAAATAAAAACAAATCCAATCCAACTTGAAAAATATGACACAAAAGTTGTCAAAAACAACACAACATTTGAATGTATACTTTGAATTGCTTGAATAATTTCAATTTCCATAAGTCTAGTATACCCCAAAATTCGACAAAGTTCAAAACGAATTAACCCCCATGTCATTCCGCAATCGAGCACAAAGTGCGACATCAACGAGCATCGCGAAGTGTGCGGAGCTCCCACTTTATGTCATTGTGCAATCAAGGTTAAATTTGTGCTTAATATGATTTTAATTCAAGAGTTATGGCATTCTTTGCCTTAACTCTTCTTGTTAGCCAACTTGCTTAATCAACAAAAGGGTGTCAAGTGTTTGAGAACAAGCGTTCTCAAATTCACTTGCACTTGACACTTTTGTGTTTATGCAAATAAAAAGGTTTTGACGAGATTTCTCCCCAATGGTCGAGGCGTTGCTGGTCGGCTGGGCGAAATGACATGAGCGAAGATATTAAAAAGGAAAAAAGATTTCTCAGATTTACAAATCTTTCTTTTTTATATCAAGCGAGTTGACCCCTTGCCCCGCTCCGCCAAGGGCGCCGGGGTTTGGGGCTTGCGTCGCCCCAAAG